>CAYOJP010000414.1:0-3183 GCA_964404305.1 uncultured Gammaproteobacteria bacterium | reverse complement strand
GTTCGCTCAGACGCCGGAGCAGCACTCCTGTAGGAGCGGCTTCAGCCGCGATAGGCCATCGGCGCCAACCCCGGGGAAAGCCATCGCGGGCAAGCCCGCTCCTACAGGAACGTTCGCTCAGACGCTGGAGCAGCACTCCTGTAGGAGCGGCTTCAGCCGCGATAGGGTTTGGCGCCGACCACGGGGAGGGCCATCGCGGGCAAGCCCGCTCCTACAGGAGCTACGCACTAACGCTGGAGCAGCACTCCTGTAGGAGCGGCTTCAGCCGCGATTGTGTTCGGTGCCAACCTCGGGGAGCGCATCGCGGCCAAGCCCGCAGCTGCCGGCGCGGATTGAATGCGGGCGCGGACGCGATTACGCTCGAACCCGGGACCGTGGCGCGGCAACCGGGGAGCACACGATGACTACTACCGCACGCTTGCTGGACGGACGCACGGTGCCTGCGCACACCGGGGCGTCCGGGGTGGTCCGCAAGGGCGAGCGCCTGCGCATCATCGACGTGGAAGGCCAGCAGGTCGCCGACTTCGTCAGCATCCGCCTGGGCGATCCTACCGAGTACCTCGACTGCGTCTACACGAGCTGGCGCAACGGGCGCTATCTGTGGCGACAGGGCGACGCCATCTACACCAACCACATGACTCCGATGTGGACGATTGTCGATGACCCGACCGGCAACCACTACACCGGCGGCGGCTTCTGCTCCCGCGACGCCCGCCGGTTCTACTACGGCGACGAGCAGCGCGGGTGCCGCGACGTCCTCGAGGACGAGTTCCGCGCCAACGGCTTCGACCCGCGCCTGCTGCAGTCGGTGTCCTGCTACAACATCTTCATGACCGTGCAATACACGCCGGCCGGCGAGTGGAAGATCGATCTGCCGATCACCGGGCCCGGCGACTACCTCGAGTTGCGCGCGGAGATGGACCTCATGTGGATGGTGTCCGTGTGCGCATGGCCGCAGGTGGTGAACGGCGCGAAGCCGACGCCGCTGCGCTTCGAGACGTTCGCCGCGGCCTGAGCGGCCGATCGCGCCACGCTCAGGATGAGCGCGGCAGGGCCTCCGGGACATCGACGTCCCGGAGTACGCCGTCGTCCTCGACGGGGACCTCGCAGACCGCGTCGCCCAGCCGGGCGAGGATCGTGCGAGCCCCGGCGTCCCCGGACACTCCCTGCAGCTCGTCGAAGTGCCGGCGAGCCCACAGCACCGGATTGCCGCGCGTGCCGGCATGCGTGGGCACGCAGACATGGCGGCCGTCGGCGGGACTGTAGGCGGCGATCAGGCGGTCGACGGCCGCGGCGGACACCCACGGCATGTCGCCCAGGCACACGAGCGCGGCATCGACGTCCGGCGGGAGCGCGGCGAGTCCGGTTCGCAGCGACGTGCTCATCCCCTGCGCGTGATCCGGATTGTCGACGCAGGTGACGTCCAGCCCCGCGAGCGCGGTGCGCACCTCGTCCGCCGCATGCCCCAGCACCACCGTCACGGGGCGCGCCTGCGAGGCGAGCACCGCGCGAACGGTGTGGCGGACCAGCGGTTCCCCCGCGACCGGCGCGAGCAGCTTGTTCAGCGCCCCCATCCGCGTCGAGCGCCCGGCCGCAAGCACGATGGCGGCGATCCGTTGCGCGGTTTCCGGCACCGCCGGCTCGTCCCCGTCGCGGCCCGCGCGATCGAGCAGGCCGCCTGCGCCCATTCGCATGATGTCTGCACTCGTGACGGCGAGCCCGGCCGCGAGTCGCTCCAGCACGCGATCGATGCCGTTCGCGGCGGGTGACCGGGCGCAGCCCGGCAGGCACAGCACCGGCGCGCCGCCGATGCGGCCCAGCACCAGCAGGTTGCCGGGCTCGACGGGCATGCCCAGGTGCAGGATCTCGCCGCCTGCGGCGACGATGCCCTCGGGCACCACGTCGCGGCGATCGGCCGTTGCCGAGGCGCCCGAGACGAGCAGCAGGTCGCACCCCGCGGCGCGCAGTTCGCCGAGCATGCGCGCGATGTCTTCCGTGGCATGCGCGCAGCGGCGCTCGGCGGCGATGCGGCTGCCGAGCGCCGCGAGCCGTCCTTCCGTCACCGCCCTCGTGCGCTCGAGCAGGGCGGGGCGCAGGCCGGGCAATTCAGTCTGCAGCAGGCCGGTGGCGCGCGGCACGAACGGTGCCACCGCGAGGCGGGTCGGCGCCGCGGCGGCAATCGCCTCGGCGGCATCGATCGTGGCGCCGGCCACGCCGTAGGGGATGATCTTGATCGTCGCCACCCGCTGGCGCGCGCGCACGCGCGCGTACGGCTGCAGGGCGGCCACCGTCACCGCCTCGTCGAGCAGGTTCACGCGGTCGAGCCACTCGCGGGCGTAGTGCAGGACGCCGTCGGCTTCCGCGTACAGGTTGCAACGGCCGGTGTAGGGTGCGCGGGCCAGGATGCCCGTCCCCCGCAGGGCGCGTGCGAGGCGCGCGGCCGCGGCGTCCTCGCCGATCTCGTCGGTGGCCAGGAGCGCGCCCGCGACGGCGTCGCAGCCGGCCGCGGCCAGCGCCGCGACGTCGGCGCGCGTCAGCACGCGGCCCTTGCGGAACACGAAGCCGGGCAGGCGCAGGGTGTGCGCGAGGATGGCGCCCTCGGCCTCGGCGAGCTCGATGCGTCCGAACCTCATGCGCGGCTGCCTGTTCCGCTCAGGCGATCGGCTCGACCCAGATCGCGATCTCCCCGCCGCAGGACAGTCCGACCTCCCACGCCCGCTCGTTGCTGACGCCGAACTCCAGCAGGCGCGGCCGGCCCTCGCGGATGGCGGCCTGTGCAGCCTCGATCACCGCGCCCTCGATGCAGCCCCCGGAGACCGAGCCGACGAAGTCCCCGTGCTCGTCGGCGGCGAGCTGGCTGCCTACCGGCAACGGCGACGAGCCCCAGGTGCGGACCACTGTGGCGAGCGCCACGCGGCGGCCCCCGGCACTCCACGCCTGCGCGGCAGCGAGGGGATCGGCGGTCAGCATCGGCGGAGGCCTCCGGCGCCGGACGGGCGCATAATCGAGTGGGGACAGATCGGAAGATCTGTCCCCACTATATAGCAGAGCGGAAATGCGCTGCACTCGACGGCGAAAAGCTGAGGGCGCCGGTGCCGGGCGGGTCCGCGGCGACCGTGAGCGCGCAGGACGCGCGCGACCGAGACTTCCTGTGTCAACTCCCGCGCGCTAGGCCGCCTCCAG
>CAYOJP010000413.1:0-3188 GCA_964404305.1 uncultured Gammaproteobacteria bacterium | reverse complement strand
ACGCCGAGCTCGGAATCGTCCCCGGGGGACAGCACGCGCCCGCCCTCGCTGACGTAGTGCTCCAGGAGTTCGCGCAGGGCGACGATCCCGGCGACGAGCGCACGCAGCGAGTCCTTGCCGGTCCCCGGCTCGAGCCGCTCGTAGAGTCCATCGAGGGCAATGCTGCACTCCCAGGCGCCGCCACCGACGTGCCGCGGGCGGCCGACCCGCACGCCGACGAACTGCCGGTGGCCGTCGCGCCCGATACAGACGATCTCGCGCTCCGCGATCCATTCGTTCATGCGGCCATCCTAAATAGCGAAGCGGAATTGCGCCACACCTGACGCCGGGAAGCCGCACGCGGCGGTGCCACCCGGCGGCGCGACCGGTCACAGCGGGATCTGCGGCCGGCCCCGGAACCACCCGGTGAGGGCCAGCCGCTCCCGTCGCGCCGGCAGCACCTCGTGGTCGTAGCGATCGGCCAGGAACACCGCGAGCGTGCCGGCGCGCGGCAGGACGTCGACGTGCGCGTCGCCCGCGTCCAGATAGAGCCGCAGCGCTCCGCCATCGTCCGTCCCCCAGTCCTCGTTCAGGTAGGCGATCACCGACAGGAGGCGCGTCTGCTGCCCGCGATGCTGGTCGCGATGCCGGCGGTAGCCGGCCCCCGGCGCGTAGAGCGCGTAATGCGCCTCGAGGTCGAACAGGCCCAGGAACAGCGCTTCGTTGAGCGCGAGGCGCAACGTCTCCATGCGTTGCAGCCAGCGCAGCCGGGCGCCTGCGGCCGCGGCCGGATCGAGCCACAGCACGACGTCGCCCCGTTGCGCGGGATCGATGACGCGTCCATCGCCGCGACCGACGGCCGCGGGCCGGAAGCGCCCCTGCGCGTGCGCCGTGCGCGCATCGGCGGCGAGTCCGGCCACCAGCGCCGGCGCGATGAACCCCGGCGCGCAGGCCCACCCCTGCGCCGCGAGCGCGGAAACGATGTCGTCAATCATCGGGAGGCGTGACGGAAAATACGCCGGGGGGCGATCGCGGCACGACCGCCGGGACTGCGCGACACGGCACGGGGCCCCGCGGACCCCGGCCGGTCAGCCGGGGCGACGCTTCTGGAACGGCGCCGCCGGTCGCGGCCGCGCCTCGTTCACGCGCAGGTTGCGACCGTTGACCATGGCGCCGTCGAGCTTCTTCACGGCATCCTCGGCCTCTGCCTGACCCGGCATCTCGACGAAGCCGAAGCCCTTCGACTTGCCGGTGTCGCGATCGATCACGATGCGCACGGAACTGACGGTGCCATACGCCTCGAAGCTCGCTCGCAGTTCGTCCTCGGTGATGCGGTACGGAAGATTGCCGACATAGATGTTCATGGTGCGGTACCCGAGTCAGGAAACCGGATCGGTAGGCGGTTCTCCTGCCGGGCCCGACCCCGGCCGATCGTCCGGTCGAGTGCGTGCATCGCGCGCTCCCGCCCCGGGCGCGCACGAAAATTAATACCCGATCCCGGGGCGGAAGGATAGGGGGCGGCGCGCGGGCAACCGCCTCCTCAGCACCAGCTCGCGCCGGTGTCCGGCCGGTCCAGGATCTCGCGCACGTTGGCCTCGAGTATCCGGTAGCCGAGATTGCCGTAGAGCTTCTGCCGGCCCTGGTTCAGGACCCAGGTCGGGCTGCCTTCGAGTTTCATCTCGTCGCGCATTTCCGCATCGCGGCAGAGCGCCGCCATGGCCGAGCCGTCGTCGATGGCCTGTCGCAGCGCGGCGGGTTCGGCCCCGGCCTCCTGCGCCACGTCCAGGAGCACCGGCAACCGCCCGATGTCGCGGTTGTCGCGGAAGAACGCGACGCGGATTGCCCAGTCGACCGCACCGATCAGCGTGCCCGCCGGATCGTTCAGTTGCAGTGCCTTCAGCACCAGGTGCGCCGATCCCGACGACACTGGCCGCGTGGCCCGCCAGACCTGCGGGTGCACCTGGACGTGCGGAAAGTCCCGGCAGACTGCGAGCACGTGATCACCGAAGCCGGCCCAGCCCCCCTTCGCGGCCCAGCCCTCGCCGATGCGCCGTGCCGTCGCACCGAACAGGGGCAGGTAGTGATGGCTGACGGCGAGACGCTCGCCGAAGGTGTGGCGCAGTTCCGCCAACCGGATCTCCGACACGTACGCCCACACGCACAGGGCATCGGTGTAGTAGGCGAGCTTCACGGTCGCGGCAGACGTCATGCGCTTTCCCTGGCGATTGAACCGTGCTCACGCTAGCAGGCCCGCGGGGGCGGCCGGTTGAGCCGGCGCAAGTTCGGCCCCTGCGCCCCGGTTCGACGGTCGCGGGCACGCCGGGCGGTACTGCCGGATGCAGGCCCTCAGCGCCGCCGGCTGCCGCCCGCCCGCCCGAGCGCGCCGACCTCGTCCGGGGTGAAGTGTCGCCAGCGGCCCCGGGCGAGCGATCCGAGTTCGAGGGACCCGTAGGCGATCCGGACCAGCCGCAGGGTGGCCACGTCCAGCTGCTCCAGCAGGCGGCGGATATGCCGGTTCCGGCCTTCCTCCAGCGTCACGGCCAGCCAGGCATGGCGCTCCCCGGTGCGGAGCACGCTCACGGCGGCGGCGCGCAGGCGCTCATCCCCGGCCTCGACACCCGTGCGCAGCGCGGCCAGCAGCCCCGCGTCCGGGAGGCGGTCGATCTGCACGTGGTAGACCCTCGGCACGCGCGCCGCCGGGTCCAGCAGCTTCGCGGCCCAGCGGGTGTCGTTCGTGAACAGCAGGAGCCCTTCGCTCGCCTTGTCCAGACGGCCGACCGGCCCGAGCCATGGCAGGCCCGCGCCTTCGAAACACCGGTACACGGTGTCCCGCCCCTGCTCGTCGGTGGCCGTGGTGACGAGGCCGCGCGGCTTGTTCAACGCCACGTAGCGGTACTGCTGCCGGACCACCGCCTCGCCATCGACGGTGATGCGCGCGGACAGCGGATCGCAACGCCGCGCCGGATCCCGTTCCAACCGGCCGTCGACGCTCACGCGCCCCGCGACGACCAGTGCCTCGGCCTGCGTGCGCGAACAGTACCCGCGCTTCGACAGCAGGCGCGCCAGGCTCACCGGCGCCGCCGCCGCGCCCGTGCGCGGCCGGGGCGACCGGATGACTGGTCTGGATTTCATGCTGAATAGGACAGCGGAAATGCGCTGCACTCGACGGTGAAAAGCTGAGGGCGCCGGTGCCGGGCGGGTCCGCGGCG
>CAYOJP010000412.1:0-3239 GCA_964404305.1 uncultured Gammaproteobacteria bacterium | reverse complement strand
CGCGGAGGTGCGAATACCGGGATGACCCCCAAGGCCAGGCACAAGCGGCTGACCCGGCCGATGGCGTCGGGGAACTGATGTGCCCCCTGGAAGACGGTGTCGTTGTCGAACTGGGCGTAGCCCGGCAGGCCGTCGCGCTGCCAGCGCTGCAACAGGCAATTGACCGTGGATTTCGCGTTTCTGCCGGCCATCGCCCAGGCATCCACCAGTCCTCCATGCAACGAGGTGGCGCTCAGCCGGTCGAGCAACGGACCGTCGGCGATCTTCAGATCCTCGACGAAATCGAAGCAGTCCATCTCCACCTGCCCAGCGGCCACGGCCGGCAGGTACCAACCCGTGGGAGGCGCAGGTCGGCGTACACGGCGATGCCCGTCGGTGGCCCCGTGCCGCACCAGGATGCGTGCAATCGTGGCCCGCGAGGGGATATTCCCGGACCCCGCCTCGCGCAGCGCCTGGCCAATGGCATCAGCCCCGTATTCGCCCAGCACGCTGTGCTCGCGCAGCTCTCGGCGCAATCGCAGGATGCGAAGTTCTACCGACGCGGAGGTGCGATTCCACGGCCTTGGTGCTCCTCGCCTGCGGTCATCGAGGTCGCACCGGTCCAGCCGCTTGTCGGTGACGCGATGGGTCCAGTTCACGACCGTGCTGGGGCTGACGCCAAAGCGTTTGGCCACCGCCCGTACCGAATCACCGTCGCGAACCGCTTGCACCATCATTCGCCTGCGTCGAGCCTTGGACGAACCTTTTTGACCATGGCACCCTCAGTATCACTCAAAGCACTTACGATACCGAAGTGATCGGGGAATGCTGAGCATCAAGTGATCGGGGAATGCTGAGCACTGCCCGGTGACTGGTGACTGGTGACTGGTGATCCGTGATTCTTGATCGCCGCCGCGCAGGTTCCGCATCACTGATCACCTCCCGAAGCCGATGGATCTCCTCACCCAGTCCGTGCTCGGCGGTGCGCTTGCGCAGGCGGGGGCGCGGCGGGGGGAGGTGCGGATCGCGACGGCGATCGGGTTGTTCGCCGGCGTGCTCGCCGATGCGGACGCCCTGATCCGCAGCCCGGCCGATCCGCTGCTGGTGCTGGAGTACCACCGGCATTTCACCCACGCGCTCGCGTTCATTCCGATCGGCGCGCTGATCGCCGCCGCGCTGGCGTGGCCGTTCGTGCGCCGGCGCCTGCCGTTCGGGCGCATCTACCTGTACGCGCTCCTCGGCTACTGCCTGGCGGGCCTGCTCGACGCCTGCACGAGCTACGGCACGCACCTGCTGTGGCCGCTCGACGCGCCGCCGGTGGCCTGGAGCATCGTCGCGATCGTCGACCCGGTATTCACGCTTGCGCTCGCGGTGCCGCTCGTCCTCGGGTGGCGGGCGCGCCGCCGGCTCGCGCCCGCCGGGCTCGCGCTCGCGGCGGCCTATCTCGTCATCGCGGCGGTCCAGCACGGCCGGGCGGAGGACCTCGCCCGCGCGAATGCGCTGGCGCGAGGCCACGCCCCCGAGCGGCTGCTGGTGAAACCGACCCTCGGCAACATCCTGCTGTGGCGTGCGGTGTACGTCGCCGACGGGCGGCTGTGGGCGGATGGCGTGCGTGCCGGCGTGTTCGCGCCCCCGCGGATCTATCCCGGCGATTCGGCACCGCTGCTGCTGCCGGCGCGGGATCCCGCGGTCGCGACGCGCGGCTCGCGCCTGCACCGCGACCTGCGGCGCTTCGAACGCTTCGCCGATGGCCTGCTCGTGCGGCATCCCCTGCGGCCGGAGGTGATCGGCGATGCGCGCTACGCGATGCTGCCGACCAGCCTCGTGCCGCTGTGGGGCATTGCGATCGATCCGGGCGCCCCGGACGCCGCGCCACGCTTCGTCACCGAACGGACCTTCGGCGAGGGGCAGCGCAGCGAGTTCATGGCGATGCTGGCCGGGCGCTGACGGTCGCCGGCGGATCCTCCGGAGCGGGCGTCAGCGCCCTCGCGGAGCCGGCACGCCCGACGTGCGAACCGCGTACGGCAGGCCTCGCTCAGTCCGCCGGCTCCAGCCGCAGTACCGCGCCGTCGGATTCGTCGGTGAGTAGATAGAGGAAGCCGTCCGGCCCGGTGCGCACGTCGCGGAGGCGGCCGTACTTCCCGTCGAGCATGCGCTCCTCGTGCACGACGCGCCCGCCGTCCAGGCGCAGCCGCACCAGCAGGCCGAACTTGAGCGAGCCGACGAACGCATCGCCCCGCCACTTCGGGAAGCGCTCACCCGTGTAGAAGGTCAGCCCCGAGACGCCGATCGAGGGCACCCAGAAATGCACGGGCTGCTCCATGCCCGGTTTCTGCGTGCCCTCGCCGATCTTGGTACCGACACCGTACTCCACGCCGTAGGTGATGACCGGCCAGCCGTAGTTCGCACCCGCGCGGACGAGGTTCAGTTCGTCGCCGCCCTGCGGGCCGTGCTCGTTGGTCCACAGCTCGCCGGTCTGCGGGTGCAGCGCGGCGCCCTGCAGGTTGCGGTTGCCGAGCGTGTACTTCTCCGGTTTCCAGCCCGCCTGGCCCACCCACGGATTGTCGGGCGGCACCTGGCCGTCCTCCAGCAGGCGGATGACCGAGCCGGCATGATCGTCATGCCGCTGCGCCCGGTCCTGCTCGCCGCGTTCGCCCAGCGTGAGGAACACGTGACCCTTGCCGTCGAACACGATGCGCCCGCCGAAATGCCGCCCGGTACGGCCCGCGGGCGACTGCCGGAACAGCACCTCGACGTTCTCCAGGCGCTGCGCGGCCAGGCGACCGCGGGCCAGTGCCGTGCCGACGCCGTCCGGACCCTCGGCGGCGTAGCTCAGGTACACGAGCCCGTTGCTGGCGAAGTCCGGGTGCGGGGCGACGTCGAACAGTCCGCCCTGGCCGGAGGCGACGACCGCCGGCAGGCCGGCGACCGGGTCGGGATCGACCCGGCCGTCGGGATGCAGGATCCGCAGGCGTCCGGGCCGCTCCGTGACGAGCGCGCGCCCGTCCGGCAGCCAGGCGATGCTCCACGGGTGGTCGAGGCCGGTGGTGACGGCCACGATGCGGACGGCGTGCTCCTCGGTCCGGAGCACCGTGCCGGCGGGCGGGGGCCCGGCACACCCGGTCGCCGGCACGGCGAGCGCGGCGGCGAGGACGGCGAGGGTCGTCGGACGCTGGACGGGCATGGGTGGCTCCGGATCCGGGGGGCGCGGGTGCCCCGGTTGGAACGATCATGCACCGCCGGGGTTCCCGTGGCTGCGG
>CAYOJP010000411.1:0-3248 GCA_964404305.1 uncultured Gammaproteobacteria bacterium | reverse complement strand
ACCGGGGCGTCCGGCGCTGCGGGTGCGGGCGAGGCTGCGGGCGGCGCGCTGGCCGCGCCCGCGCCGGCCGCCATCGCCGCCGCCAGCGGCGCGCCAGGCGCGGCGGCGGACCCCTCCGACGCGCCGGTCTTCACCTCCGGATCGCGCGGGGCAGGCGCGGCCGCGGCGGCGACCGGGCGCGGCGCGGCGGCGGGCGCCGCCGGCGCGACCTCGACGATCGCGCCCGCCTTCGCCATCGCCGCCCGGTAGTTCGCCGCGGTGGCCTGATCGACGCCTTTCTTGATCGCGACCCGCTGCCCGGCGAACAGGTGGCCGAGCTTCGCAGGCTCGGTCTTGAACAGCTTCGCGAGGTTCGCCCGGACCTGGTCGGCTTCCGCACCCGGCGCGAGCGTGCCGTCGAAGAAGACGTCGAATGTCGGGTCAGCCATCGTTCCAGTCCCCCTCCTCTCCGTCGAGCCCATCGCCGCGGCCAGTATACCGGGCCGGTCGCCGCCGGGCCGGGACGCCCGGAAGGCGGTGACCATTTTCGTGCATGCCCGGACCAGCGGTGCCTCGAGACGGTGCGCGCGCGGCCACCCCCGGTGTATCGTGCCGTCAACTCACTGATTTCGGCCCTGCTCTCCGGCTGGCACGAACATCGCTCGGTGCACCCGTTGCCGGACGATCGATGCCCGCGCGCAGACGCCATCGCAAGAGGATGCCCGCATGCCAGGAGTTCGCAGGACACTGACGGCCGCGTCAGCCGCGCTGATTGCGCTGCCCGTCGTCGCCCATCCGGTCACCGGCGCGTCGGTCGGCGCCGCCTTCCAGCACCCGTTCGCGGGCGTCGACCACCTCGCCGCGATGCTGGCGATCGGCGCCTGGGCGGGCCTTGCCGGCGGACGCACCGGCCGGAACCTGCCCGTCGCCTTCCTCGCCGCGCTGCTGGCCGGTGCGCTCGCCGGGGGCGCCGGGTGGCCGTTGCCGGGCGTCGAGACGCTGATCGCCCTGTCGGTGCTCGTGGCGGGTTTGTGCCTCGCCGCCGCGGCGCGGCCCCCGCCCGCGGCCTCGGTAGCGCTCTGCGCACTGTTCGGCGTGGCGCACGGCCACGCGCACGGCACCGAACTCCTGCTGCACGGCGGCCCCTGGCTCGCGGTGCCGGCCTTCACCGCCGGGAGCGCACTCCTGCTCCTGCTGGGCATGCGGGCCGGAAGCGCCGCGCGCGCAGCCTCCGCCAGGGCGGCGCTGCGCCTGGCCGGCCTCGGCGCCACGACCCTCGGCGTGGTCCTGCTGGGCGCGTTCTGAACACGCTCGCCACGGACACCGGCGCCACCCCGGCGTGGCGGGCGGTGCTGGACCTCGCGTATGCCGCGGGACCGGACCGCACGCGGCTGGTGGGCCGCCGGCACAGCGGACCGCTGCTCGTGCAGCGCCCGTTCTATCCGGAGCCGGGCGGCGTCTGCCACACGTACGTGTTGCACCCGCCCTCCGGCATCGTCGGCGGAGACGAATTGCGGCTGACGGCGACGCTCGCCCCCGGCACCGCGGCCCTGATCACCACGCCCGGCGCGACGCGCTGCTATCGCAGTCGCGGCCCGACCGCCCGGATCGCGCAGTCCCTGCGCGTGGACGACGGCGCCGCTCTGGAGTGGCTGCCGCAGGAGACGCTGCTGTTCGACGGGGCCCGCGTGACAATGCGCACCCGCGTCGATCTCGCCCCGGCCGCGCGGTTCATCGGCTGGGACATCGCCTGCCTCGGCCGGCCGGCCTGCGGCGAGCGCTATGCGCTCGGCACGCTGGACCTCGGCTTCGAGCTGCACCGCGCCGGGCGCCCGCTGCTGCTGGAACGCCTGCGGCTGGGCGAAGCGCCGGGCGCAGTCGGCGCGCCCGCGCTGCGCGGGCACACGGTCAGCGGCTGCCTGCTCGCCACGGGCGCCGATCCGACGCTGCTCGACCGCGTGCGCGGAACTCTCGAGGCGAGCGGCGCGCTGGCCGGCGCCACCCTGCTGGACGACGTGCTGGTGTGCCGCGTCCTCGCGCCGGGCGCGCGGGAGGCGCGTGCGCTGTTCGAGGCCGTGTGGGCCCTGGCGCGGACGGCCCTGCTGGGCCGCCCGCCCTGCGCGCCGCGGATCTGGCGCACGTGAACGGCCGGCGGCCGGCACACCCGGAGGAGACCGGATGGAACTGACACCGCGGGAACGCGACAAGCTGCTCCTGTTCACCGCGGCGCTGGTCGCCGAGCGGCGCCGCGCGCGCGGACTGAAGCTCAACTACCCGGAGGCGATCGCACTCATCAGCGCCGCCATCCTGGAGGGCGCGCGCGACGGCCGCAGCGTGGCCGAACTGATGGCGTACGGCCGCACGATCCTCGCGCGCGACGACGTGATGGACGGCGTGCCCGAGATGATCCACGACGTCCAGGTCGAGGCCACGTTCCCGGACGGCACCAAGCTCGTCACCGTCCACGATCCGATCCAGTGAGCGCGCGTGCCGCGCGCGGGAGAGCCGCATGACCCCGGGAGAACTGCTGCCGCTGGCCGGTGACATCGAGCTGAACGCCGGCCGCGCGACGCTCACCGTCGATGTCGCCAACCGCGGCGACCGCCCGGTGCAGGTCGGCTCGCACTACCACTTCTTCGAGACCAACCCGGCGCTCGCCTTCGACCGCGCCGCCACCCGCGGCTTCCGCCTCGACATCGCCGCCGGCACCGCGGTGCGCTTCGAGCCGGGGCAGACGCGCACGGTGACGCTCGTCGCCTATGCCGGCGAGCGGGTCGTGTACGGCTTCCGCGCCGCGGTGATGGGTCCGCTGGACGCGCCGGCATGACGCGCATCTCCCGCCGCGCCTACGCCGAGTTGTACGGCCCCACGATCGGCGACCGCCTGCGCCTGGCCGACACCGATCTCGTCATCGAGATCGAGCGCGACTGCACCGTGTACGGCGAGGAGGTCACGTTCGGCGGCGGCAAGGTCATCCGCGACGGCATGGGCCAGAGCCAGCGCACGGGCGCGCAGGCGGCGGACGTCGTGATCACCAACGCCGTCATCGTCGACCACTGGGGCATCGTGAAGGCGGACATCGGCATCCGCGCCGGGCGCATCGCCGGCATCGGCAAGGCCGGCAATCCCGACGTGCAGCCGGACGTCGACATCGTCATCGGGCCGGGCACCGAGATCATCGCGGGCGAAGGCCAGCTCGGCAGCGCCGGCGGCATAGAGAGCCTCATCCACTTGATCTGCCCGCAGCAGGTCGAGGACGCGCTGATTTC
>CAYOJP010000410.1:0-3258 GCA_964404305.1 uncultured Gammaproteobacteria bacterium | reverse complement strand
GCGCTCTGCCGTTCAGCCAGCGTCGCAGTCGTAGCGCACCGCGCAGGTGGGGTCGGTCTCGGGCCAGTCGCCGAAGCCCATCACCCCTTGCCCCGACAGCGTCCCCTCCTCGCGGCGCAGGTGCGTGCGCTCGCCGGTGTCGCGGACGACGAAGGTGCCGTTGGTGCTCTGGTCGCGCAGGCTGAAGCGGCCGTTGCGGTAGTGCAGCTCGGCGTGCTGGCGCGAGGTCATGTTGCCGTTGACCTGCAGGTCGTTGCTCGAGCCGCGGCCGACGGTGAGCTGCGGCTTCTCCGCGTTCACCCGCAGGCGCCGGTCACCGTAGACGATTTCCATCGCCTGCTCGGGTGCGGTCGCGGGCCGGCGCGTCACCGAGCTGATCTGCGTCTCCTCCCCGGTGCGCTCCCAGGGAATGCGGCAGATCTCCAGCTCGCCGCTCCAGGCCTCGGCCGCCACCCGGTCGATCGACTGCACGGGCGGGAACAGGGTGGGCGGCAGCGCCTTCGCGGCCTGCCGCGAGGTCAGGGTCTCGTCGGCCTTCGCGCGCTTGATGATCTGCTCGGCGGTGATGGCGGCCTCGCCGGCCATCGAATCCCCGATCCAGCCGATCGTCCCGTAGTGCCAGCCGATCTTGATGTGCAGGACGCCCATCTTGAACTTGCCGGCCTCGCCCGCCGCGCGCAGGCTGGCGTGCATCTCGGCCGCCGCCAGCGCCGCCCGCACCGGGTCGGCGAAGGCAACCACGATCTCGTCGCCCTTGTGCTCCATGATCTCGCCGCCCAGGCCCTTCGCCGCCGTCTCGAGGATGTCGAGGCACAGCGCGATGTCCGGCTGAGCCACGGCATTGCCGAACTTCTCATAGAGCGAGGTACTGCCGCACACGTCGGCGCGGAGCACGGCCAGCTTGTCGAGAGACTTGTCCATGGGGCGCTGGCAGGCAGTTTAATCGACCGCGGGTGCGAATAGCGGGTCGGGGGACGGAGGACCCGTCCCCGCCGTGCCGGCCCTGCGGCCGGACGCCCCCGGCCGATGCCGCCCGGCGCGAGCGCCGCCGGGCCGGCGTCGACGGGCAGACGCGTCGGTCAACCGAACGGGCCGACGCCGATGAGCGGCCGGTGTGCCCACATCGCGAACACCGCCCAGGCGACCAGGCCGGCCGCGATCGTCACCCCGGTCATCGCCGCCGAGCCGGCCGGATAGACCGTGCCGGCGGCGCGGTCGCGGCCGCGGGCCGCCCGGAACACCAGCACCGCCCAGGCGAGGAAGCTGCCGAACAGCAGGACGTCGGCCAGGGTGCCGTTGGCGAGCAGGTGGGCAAGCGCCCAGGTCTTGATGCCCAGCATCATCGGGTGCTTCAGCCGGCACTTGATGCCGTTGCCCGGCACATAGGCCGCGACCACCATCACGAAGGCCGGGATCGTCAGCAGCGCCGCGAGGTGGCGTGTCCACACCGGCGGGGACCACAGCACGGTCGGCGCCTCACGGGTGAGGCCATACCCGTACACGAGCAGCACGAAGCCGGCGAGCGAGACGACCGAGTAGGCCGCCTTCCAGGGCAGCGCGCCGATCCGGGCGACCATCTGCGTGCGCCAGCCCTCGGCGAAGACGCGCACGGAATGAACGGCGAGGAACAGGATCAGACCGAGCAGGAACAGGAGCATGGGACGTCCTCGCGGGGTGGTCGCCAGTAGCCGGCGCGGGAAGCATAGACGCCTGCGGGCGGCGAAGCCATGGCGTGCGGGCAGGCGCCGCGGCACGCCGTCGAGCGAACGTTCCTGCAGGAGCGGGCTTGCCCGCGATAGCCCACCCCGGGGTCGGCGCCGATGCCTATCGCGGCTGGAGGCGCTCCTGCAGGAGTGCTGTTCCGACGTCGGTGCCACGCTCCTGCGCGAACGCGCGCTAGGCCCGCGCCCCGACCTCCCGGCCGTGCGTCCACAGGGCCTGGCGGAACGCCAGCGCGATGACGTAGATCGTGACGCCGGCGGCGCTCAGCGGCAGTGCGTAGCCCCAGCGCTCGACCGCGTGCCCGAGCAGCAGGGCACCCAGCGACTGGCCGATGAACATGCAGAACGCGAAGACCGCGATGGCACTGCCGCGCGCCTGCGGCGCCATCTCGGTGGCGCGCGTCTGCAGCGTGTTGTGCAGCATGTAGAAGCCGTAGCCCGACACCACCATCAGCGGGCCGACCAGCCACCAGACCGGCACCAGCACCAGGGCGACGAAGCTCACGAACAGCACCGCGCCGCCCCAGGCGACCATGCCGCGCTCCCCCAGCCACCCGAGCAACTGCTTCACCATCAGGCTGTACAGCAGGCCGCCGATGCCGAAGCCGGCGAGCAGCAGGCCGATCACCGTGTAGTCGAGGGCGAACTCGTGCTGCAGGTAGGCGCCGGTGTAGGCCAGGGCGCCGAAGTAGGTGCCGCTCGCGCAGGCCACGGTCGCGATCACGCGCCGCACCCACGGCGAGCGCAGGAGCTGCAGGTACTCGGCGAGGACGTGCAGGTTGCGCGGCTCCGGTCTCGGCTCGGCGCGGGCCCGGGACACGAGCAGCGCTCCCATGAGCCCGTAGCACAGCGCGAGCACGGCGAACGCCCCCCGCCAGCCGACGGTGTCGATGAACACCCCGCCCAGCAGCGGCCCGAAGGTCTGGCCGAGCAGTACCCCGGAGATGAAGCGCCCCAGCACCGCCTGGCGATTCTCGAACGGCACGCGGTCGGCGACGAAGGTCATACCGAGCGGAATGACCGCCGCGGTGGTCATGCCGGTGAGGAAGCGGAACAGCGCCAGCGTCGCCAGCGATCCCGACAGCGCGCAACCGACCGAGCACGCCGCCGCCAGGAACAGCGCGACCACCACCACGCGGATGCGGCCGATCCGATCACCCAGCGGTCCGTACACGAGCTGGAACACCCCGTAGGCCAGCGTGAACATCGATGCGATCACGCCCGCCGCCGCCACGCCCGTGTGAAATTCCTCGGCCACCCGCGGCAGCAGCGGCTCGGCCACGCGCATGGTCGCACCGGACACGAAGCTCGCGCAGGCGAGCAGGAACAGCGTGGCGCGCGTGTCGCGGGACAGGGTGGTCATGGGGCTGCCGGAAGCGGGACTCGTCGCGTATGGAATGCAACGCGCGGGCCAGGTGCGCGGCGGAGCGCGGACTCTACACCGCCCGGCGCGTTCGACCAAGCCTTCGCCGACGAGGCCTGAAAGCATCGCGGGCAAGCCCGCTCCTACAGGAGCTACGCGCCGACGTCGGAGCAG
>CAYOJP010000409.1:0-3306 GCA_964404305.1 uncultured Gammaproteobacteria bacterium | reverse complement strand
GCCCTGGAGTTCGGCGAGCACTGGCTGCAGCCGGTCCGGGGCCGCGTCCGCGCGCGCCACCCGTCGCTCGGCGAGAGCGAACTCGACACCCTCGAGGGCCTGTGCCAGGAGGCGCGACGCTTCGCCAACGGCTTCGTGCGCGAGCAGGTCGCCACGCTGGGCGCGCAGGCCTGTGATCGGTGCCTGCGGGCGGAGCTGAACGCCCGTTACCCCTGGGCGAACGAGGCCAACCTGCGGATGCTCTGTTCGCAGGCCATGTACTACGCCTGGAAGGACGGGCAGTGCTGAACAGCAGTTAGCACGGGGCGTGAATGTCGATCACCCCGGCCAGCGCGATTTGCCGACGTCAGCTGTGGCCCGCTCCCGCGACGCCCGACGGCCGGATCAGACGATCGGCGTCATGTGCTGCTCCTCCGCGCCGAGCAGTGCGCGCCCGTAGACTTCCTGCTTGATCCCGGGCACGGACAGGCCGTGCCGGCTGGCAATGTGCATGTCGCGCCACATGCGCTGGATCGGGTTGGCGAGGGCGAAGGCGCCCGCCCCCTGCACGTCCAGCAGCAGGTCCATCGCCTCCCGGCACAGCCGGTGGCCCTGCGCCGCGCGCATCGCGAAGGTCGCGCGCTCGAGCGGCGGAAACGGCGTGGCCGTACGCGCCTGCCGGTCGATCGCGTCCGCCGTGGCGCGCGCCTGCTCGAGGGCCGTGTCGACGAGCCACGCAGCCCGCGCCATCGCGAACTGGGTGGAGGGCGCCTTCGTCGTGTCGCCGTAGTACGTGTAGGTCACCGGCTTGGGTTTCGTCGTGATGCGCTCGAGCGTGGCGTCGAAGGCGGCTTTCGCGAGCCCGATGACGGGTGCGAACGTCGCGACGTGGAAGATCGTGCCGACGTCCATGTGGTACATCGCCTCGTGCCGGTGCGGCGTGCGGAAGCGGTGGGCGAGCAGCGCCGTCATCGTGATGGTGTGCTCGTCGGGTATGAAGACGTCCCGCAACACCAGGGTATTGCTGCCCGTGGCGGCCATTCCCGCGACCTGCCAGGTGTCGCGCACCTCCAGGCCGCGGGTGGAGATCAGTCCGAGCATGTTGTCGACCGGACGGCCGTCGTCGCCGAGCACCGGAAAGCCGAGCAGCGCCCATTTCATGTGCGTGCTTCCGGAACTGTACGGCCACTCGCCGCTGATGACGGTGCCGCCGTCGACCCGCGTCGCGCACCATCCCGGGATGGGCGTCAGCGGCACGCCGACCTTCTCGGTCGCACCGTTCGCCCACACGGCATCCTGGACGCTCCCGCTCATGTGGCCCGTCTGCCAGTCGCCATGGTTGAGGATGAAGCACAGCCAGGCGGACGAGCCGCAGGCCCCGGCGACCTTGACGGTCGTCTCGAGGTAGGTGCGGTAACCGGCCTCGTAGCCCCCGGCGCGGCGCGGCGCGAACAGCCGCAGCGCGCCGGAATCGACCAGCGCGGCGAAGCTCTCGGCGGACAGGTCGCGGTCCGCCTCGGCCTGCGCGGCGTTGCGGGCGAGCAGCGGCAGGATCGCGTCGACGCGGCCGAGCACCTCGGCGCGCGTCGCTTCGAGATCGGGCGCGTCGACGGTGTCGCGCCGGGCGTGGATCGTGGTCATGACGGATCGGCTTCCTGTGCTGCGCTGGCGGTTCGGCACCGCCGCGTGAGCGTGGCACCGGCGGACGAACCGCATTGTACGATGCGCTTTCGCGATGACGGTATCCCGGCGCGTGTTCCGCCCGCCCCGGCCGGCGGGCGCGGCAGCGCTGGCGTCCGGGGGCCGCCATTCCGGCGGCAGCGGCGGGCGGGTAACATCGACGCCACCGCGCACCCGGGAGGCACCTCATGCTGGCCCAGATCACCGGCTTCGTCGCAGCACTGTGCTGCACCCTGTTCACCGGCGCCGCCATCTACATCAACCTCGTCGAACACCCCGCGCGGATGGGCTGCGACACCTTGACGGCGGCAACCGTCTGGGCGCCGAGCTACCGGCGCGCGACGGTGATGCAGGCAACGCTGGCCATCGTCGGCTGCGTGGCCGGCCTCGCCACGTGGGCACTGGGCGGCGGGCTCGCATGGCTCGCCGGGGCGGTGCTCCTGGGCGCCGTGGTGCCGTTCACGTTCATCGTCATCATGCCCACCAACCACCGGCTGCTCGCGCCCGGGCGGGATCTCGCCTCCGCCGACACGCGCGCGCTGCTCGAGCGCTGGGGCCGGCTGCACGCGGTACGCAGTGCACTGAGCCTCGCGGCGTCGGCGCTCATCCTGTGGCCGGCCGTGGCCGCGTGACGGGCAACCCCATGTACACGCTCTACATCGCCAACCGGAACTACTCGTCGTGGTCGCTGCGGCCCTGGGTGCTGATGCGCGAGCTGGCCATCGCGTTCACGGAAGTCGTGATCCCCTTCGGCGGCACGACCGGCGGCCGCGCGCTCCGCGACGTCTCGCCGACCGCGCGCGTGCCGTGCCTGCACGACGGCGCGCTGGTGGTATGGGATTCGCTCGCCATCGTCGAGTACCTCGCCGAGCGCCACGCAGGCGTGTGGCCGGCGGACGCGACAGCGCGGGCCTGGGCCCGCTGCGCGGCGGCGGAAATGCATTCCGGCTACGGGGCACTGCGCGAGCGCTGCACGATGAACTGCGGGCTGCGGATCCGCCTGCACGAGTTCCCGCCGGCGCTCGCCGCGGATGTCGCGCGCCTCGAGGCGCTGTGGACTCAGGGCCTGGCGTGGTTCGGCGGCCCGTTCCTGGCCGGCGAGCGGTTCACCGCCGCCGATGCGTTCTTCGCGCCGGTCGCGTTCCGCGTGCAGACCTACGACCTCCCGCTGTCGGCGGCCAGCCGGGCGTACGCGCAGCGCCTGCTCGATCTGCCATCCATGCAGGCGTGGCTGGCGGCGGCGTTGCGCGAGCCCTGGCGCGACGAGGCGCACGAGCTCGAGGCGCGGGCGCTCGGCGACTGGCTCGTCGATCAGCGGGTCGCGCCCGGGCGCGGCAGCGATCCGGCATGAGCGGGCGGCGTCCCCCGCCCGCGCTCGTCGCGGCCGAGGCGCCGCCGCGGCGCACGCCGTCGAACTATCCCGAGCCGTTCGCCTCGCGCATGGCGGGACGCGAGAAGCGCGCACTGGGCGAGCTGTTCGGGCTGGCGAACTTCGGCGTGAACCTGACGCGGCTGGCGCCGGGCGCGGTGTCCGCGCTGCGGCACGCGCACGCGACGCAGGACGAGTTCATCTACGTGCTCGAAGGCCACCCGGTGCTCGTGACCGACGCCGGGGAGACGCCGCTGGCGCCAGGCATGTGCGCCGGG
>CAYOJP010000408.1:0-3319 GCA_964404305.1 uncultured Gammaproteobacteria bacterium | reverse complement strand
TCGCGCGCGTCCTGCGCGCTCACGGTCGCCGCGGAGCCACCCGGCACCGCCGCCCGCGCCATCTCAGGGTCGAGTGCAGTGCATTTCTGCGCCGGTATTCAACCGGGGCCGCGCGCCGGCGCGACATCGGTATCATGGCGGGGGAGCCCCCTTGCCGGAGACAGTCCCGTGAACGTCATGATCGATCTGTGCGTGGTGCCGATGGGTGTCGGGGCCTCGGTGTCGACCTGGGTGGCCGAGTGCGAGCGCATCATCGAGGCGAGCGGCCTCGACTGCCGGCTGCATCCCTACGGCACCATCGTCGAGGGCGAGTGGGACGCGGTCATGGCGGTGGTGAAGCGCTGCCAGGAGCGCATGCACGAACTGGGCGCGCCACGCGTCTTCACCACCCTCAAGCTCGGCACGCGCACCGACAAGGCCCAGACGATGGACGACAAGGTGGAGGCGGTGGAGCGATTGCTGCGCGGCTGAGTCCGGCCCGTGTCACAGCGACCGCGCAATCAGTTCCTTCATGATCTCGTTGGTGCCGCCGTAGATCTTCTGCACGCGACTGTCGGCGAACAGCCGCGCGATCGGGTACTCCAGCATGTAGCCATAGCCGCCGTGGAGCTGCAGGCACTCGTCGACGATCGCGCACTGCCTCTCCGTCGTCCACCACTTGGCCATCGATGCGGTGACGGTGTCGAGATCGCCCGCAATCAGTCGCTCGATGCACCAGTCGACGAAGACGCGGGCGATGAAGGCCTCGGTCTTCGCCTCGGCGAGCTTGAAGCGGGTGTTCTGGAACTCGAGAACGGCCTTGCCGAAGGCCTTGCGCTCGCGGGTATAGTCCGTGGTGAGGGCCACCGCCCGCTCCATGGCGGCCACCGCGCTGACGGCCAGCATCAGGCGCTCGCGCGGCAACTGGTTCATGAGCTGGTAGAAGCCCTGTCCGTCGGCGCCGCCCAGCAGGTTCCCGGCCGGCACCTCGACGTCGTCGAAGAACAGTTCCGCGGTGTCCTGCCCCTTCTGTCCGATCTTCTCCAGGATGCGGCCGCGCCGGTAGCCGGGCAGGTCCTTCGTCTCGACGAGGATGAGGGACGTGCCGCGCGCGCCCTGCGCGGGATCGGTCTTGACCACGACGCAGACCAGGTCCGCCATCCAGCCGTTGGTGATGAAGGTCTTCGAGCCGTTGAGGACGTAGCGATCCCCGCGGCGCTCGGCGCGCGTGCGGATGCCCTGCAGGTCCGATCCGGCGACCGGCTCGCTCATGGCGATTGCAGCGATCGCTTCCCCGCGCGCCATCGGCGGCAGCCACCGCAGCTTCTGCGCTTCGGTGCCGTAGCCGAGGATGTAGTGCGCGGTGATGCTGTGCACGGCATTGCCGAAGCTGCAGACGCCGGCGCGGGCGAGTTCCTCGTAGGTGACGGCATCGTAGGCGAAGGTGCCGCCCGCCCCGCCGTAGGCCTCGGGCACGTCCGGGAGCAGCATCCCGATCTCCCCGGCCTTGAGCCACGCGTCCCGATCGATGTGCCCCTGCTTACGCCAGTGCTCGTCGCGGGGGGCCAGTTCGGTCTCGACGAAGCGGCGCACGGTGGCGCGGAACATGTCCAGTTCGCCGGTCATCCAGCAGGAGCGGTAGGGTATTGCGGTCATCGGCGGGTCTTCCTCACGGCAGCACGGCCGGTGTCCGCGCGTGCGCCCGGTTGGGGGGATCACGGGGGTGGCGGCGGCCGGCGGCGGTCGCTGACTCGGGCCAGCACGGCGCGCCGCTGATCGTCGTCCAGCCGCGGCCAGGCGGCAATCTCGTCGAGCGTGCGCAGGCAGCCCCGGCACACGTCGTGCTCGTCGACCGTGCATACCTTGACGCAGGGCGAGGCCGTGCCGGTCGTGCTCACACGGCCTCCGCGAGCCCGGTCGCGAGATCGCCGAGGTAGGCGAGCCCCGCGATAGCGCGGCTGCCGTACCAGGACACGCTCTCGCCGTCGATCGGCAGCAGCCGCTGCGCGCCGCAGCCCGCCTCGACGCGGAACTCCTCGATGTGGGAGGCCCGGAACGGGAACGGCTCGCTGGAGAAGAGCACCGTGTCGGCGCGGGCGGCGAGCGCGTGCAGATCGCGGATCTGGGGGTAGCGTGCGTCGCCGCCCGGCGTGACGACCGCCCAGTTCACCTGCGCCAGCATCCGCGCGATGTAGGTGTCGGCGGCGACCGTCATCCACGGGCGCCGCCAGATGAGGTACAGCACCCGTCGATCCGGCAGCGTGTTGCGCGCGCGCGCGAGGCGCTCCTGCGCCCGCGCGTAGGCCTCGCACAGGCGAACGGCCTGGGCGTGCCGGCCGAACAGGCCGCCCAGCAGCCGGTACAGCCCCGGGTTGTCCGCCGGGTCGAGCGGGTGCGTGACCAGGACGTGGGGGACGAACGTCGCCAGTTCCTGCGCGGCCTCGCGCGTATTCTCGTCGACGTTGACGATCACGTGCGTCGGCGCCAGTTCCCGCAACCGGGTCATGTTCACGTCCTTCGTGCCGCCCACCCGCTCGATGGTCGTGACGCCGCTCGCGGGGTGGATGCAGAAGCGCGTCCGGCCGACGATCTGCCCGGCCAGGTCGAGATCGAAAAGCAGCTCGGTGATGCTCGGCACGAGCGACACGATGCGCGCGTCCCGGCCGGCGGGCGGGTGCGCGGTACCGGCGGCATCTACAAAATCGGTCATCGCGGCGGCGGCCCGGCGGCTACATGCTGCGGCGGTACTGTCCGCCGACCTCGAACAGGGCGTGCGTGATCTGCCCGAGCGAGCACGAGCGCACCGCGGTCATCAACTCGGCAAACAGGTTGCCGCCGGCGATGGCAGTCTGGCGCAGGCGCTCGAGCGCGGCACCGGACTCCTGCGCGTGAGCGGCGTGGAAAGCCCGCAGCCGCCGGATCTGGCTCTCCTTCTCGTCCGTCGTGGAACGGGCGAGCTCGATCCTGCGCTCCTGCGGCGGGTTCGGATTCAGGAAGGTGTTCACGCCGACGATCGGCAGGCTGCCGTCGTGCTTGCGGTGCTCGTAGACCATCGACTCGTCCTGGATGCGACCGCGCTGGTAGCCGGTCTCCATGGCGCCGAGCACCCCGCCGCGGTCGGCGATGCGCTCGAACTCGGCGAGGACCGCCTCCTCCACCAGGTCCGTCAGCTCATCGATGACGAACGAGCCCTGGTTCGGATTCTCGTTCTTCGCCAGGCCCCATTCCTTGTTGATGATGAGCTGGATCGCCATCGCGCGGCGCACCGACTCCTCGGTGGGCGTAGTGATCGCCTCGTCGTAGGCGTTGGTGTGCAGGCTGTTGGTGTTGTCGTAGGAGG
>CAYOJP010000407.1:0-3324 GCA_964404305.1 uncultured Gammaproteobacteria bacterium | reverse complement strand
TCGGCGTGCTGATGACCGGCAATCCGCCGAAGCTGAAAGAGATCCTCGGCTGGCTGCGGGAGAAGTAGGCGGCGCGCGCGGACCGGCGATGCCGCGGACGTCGTTGGCGGCGTGGGGACCGGCCGGGGTATCCTCGGCGGCGTGCACGACCCCATCCTGATCGTCGGCGGCGGCCAGGGCATCGGTGCAGCGGTCGCCGCGGCGTTCCCCGACCGCGCGGCGGTCTGGACGCGCTCGCGCGGCACCGATGCCAGCGATCCCGCCGCCGTGCAGAGCGCGTTCGCACGGTTCACCGCCGCCCATGGCGCCCCGTTCGCGCTCGTGCACTGCGTCGGCGACTTCCTGGAACGGCCGCTGCTCGGCACCGACGCCGCGGCCTACCGCGACCTGTTCGCGAGCAACGTCGACAGCGTGTTCCACACCGTACAGACCGTCGTGCCGGCGATGGTCGCTGCCGGCAGGGGCCGCGTGATCCTGTTCGCCGCCGCCGGCGTGGACCGCGACCGCGCGATGACGCGCGCCCCCCTCTACTTCGCCGCCAAGGCCGCCGTCGTGCAGATGGCCCGCTCGCTCGCCGCCGAAGTGGCGCCGCACCAGGTCGCGGTGAACGTGATCGCGCCCGGCCTGATCGACCATCCGCACAGCCACCAGGAGAGCCAGCGCCGCATGCTGGGCAAGGTCCCGATGGGGCGGCTCGGCACGGTCGACGACGTCGTCGGCCTCGTGCGATGGCTGCTGTCGCCCGCCGCCGCGTACCTGACCGGCCAGGTGCTCACGGTCGACGGCGGCCTCCAGGCCTAGGGCGTCGCCGGGGCGGGCCGCGTGCAGCAATGGAGAATCGTGTTGTCTCCGGGCCGTCCGCCTGCGTAAATCGCGGCCTCCATCCATCCCCATTACCAGGGATTACGACGATCGAACCAACGATCCTGTCCCCGACTGGCGCTGACCTGTCGAAGCTCGACGCCGATGCGGTGCGAGCGACACAGCGGCTCATCTCGCGGGGTTTCGAAGCCTATCTGGTCGGCGGCTGCGTCCGCGACCTGCTCCTCGACCGCACACCGAAGGACTACGACATCGCGACCGAAGCGCGGCCACCGCAGGTCAAGCGCACGTTCTCTCGCAACTGCCGGATCATCGGCCGCCGATTCAAGCTCGCGCACCTGCACTTCGACAACAACACGAAGATCCTCGAGGTCTCGACGTTCCGTCGCTCGCCGCAGCTCGAAAACAGCGAAGACGATCTGCTGATCACGCGCGACAACGAGTTCGGCAACGCGGAGGAAGACGCCCTGCGCCGGGACTTCACGGTCAACGCGCTGTTCCTCGATCCGACGCGCAACTGCATCCTCGACTACACGAACGGCCTCGCCGACCTGCGCGCGCGCTTGATCCGCACGATCGGCGATCCGCGCGTGCGCTTCCGCGAGGATCCGGTGCGCATCCTGCGCGCCGCGAAGTTCGCCGGCCGGCTCGGCTTCCAGATCGAGGCCGAGACGTTCGCCGCCATGGCGGAGACCTCGGGGGATCTCGTGCGCTCCGCGCCGCCGCGGCTGCTCGAAGAGATCCTGCGGCTGCTGCGCGGCGGCCACGCGCTGGACAGTTTCCAGCTGCTGCGCGACGTCGGCGCGCTGAAGAGCCTCGTGCCGGTGCTGGCGGATTTCCTCGGCAGCGCCCGCCACGACCAGCGCGTGCACTTCTGGCGCCTGCTCGAAGCCCTCGACCACCAGGTGCACGACGGCCACGTGCCGCAGAACGCCGTGCTGCTCGGCATCCTGCTCGTCTGCCCGGTGCTGGCGCAGGCCGAAGCGCATCCCGACCGCAGCCCGTCGTCGATCGCCGAAGAACTGCTCGGCCCGCTGAGCCAGTCGCTCCGCCTGCCGCGCCGCGACGCCGGCTGCCTGAAGCGCATCTGCGGCGTGCAGCACCGCTTCGCCCAGCACGACGCCGACAAGCGCTTCCGCACCGCGGGCTTCGTGCACGGCCCCTACTTCGACGAGTCGCTGCAACTGTTCGAGGTTCGCGTGCAGGCCGGCGGTCCCGGCGCCGCCGCCCTGAACCAATGGCGCGACCTCGCCGATCGCGCGGGACGCCACGCGCCCGCCGATGCCTTCCCCGACGACGGCCCCGACGCCGCGGCCGAGCCCGAGCTCCAGGATGCCACTCCGGCCGAGCACGAGTCCCCACCGGACAGCGAACACGACGTCGATGCGGGTCTCGATGCGGGCGTCGACCTGACGCCCCGCGACGACGGGACCGAGTCCCCCGATGCGGGACCGATCGGCGAAGCGGACCCGGCGTTCGAAGACGGGGGCAGGCGTCCGCGCCGCCGCCGCCGCCGGGGTCGCGGACGCGGCCGCCGCCCCGACGAGCCGTTCCAGCGGCACGAAGACGGCGACCGCCTCGACGCGCTGCATGCGACCGATGCCGCCGAGCGACGCGCCCGAGACCCCGCGCCGGTGGACGCCGAAGACGCGGCGGCCGCGGGGGTGCCAGGGTCCCACCACGACGCGTCCTCGATCGGCGACGGCGACGTGCCTGCGGCGGCCGGCACTGACGACGGCGCACCGACCGGACTCGACACGTGCGACGACGCGAACGACGCCACGGACGAGGATCGGCTCGGGTCTGCGGAGCACCCGGAGCAGGATCCGGGCAGGCGGCGGCGCCGCCGCCGCCGCGGTCGCCGCGGACGCGGCCGTCACGACGGCGACGAGGGTGCGGATCGGTTCCCGCCCAGTGCGGCGCCGGCACCGCACGGCGAAGCGATCGACGCAGAAGCCGCGCACCGCGAACCGCTCGTCGACGACGCAGCGCCGCTCGATCCCGATGCACCGACCAGGACTCCCGCCGAGCCCGCCATGGGTGACGCCGGAGCCGACGCCCCCATGCAAGAGGCCGCGGCCGCCGAGGCCACGGTCGAGGGCGAGCACCGCGGCGACGACCGCGGTGGGCGACGTCGCCGCCGCCGTGGGCGGCGCGGGCGCGGCGCCAAGGACCGGCCGGACGGCGACCAGCCGCGAGCAGAGCAGCAGCACCAACACCAGCAACACCCTCAGCAGAAGAACCGCGGTCCGCAGCACCCGGGCCAACCGGCCCAGGGCCAGCAGCACGGCCGCCACGGGCGGCACCAGGACCGCTACGACCGGCGCGACCAGCGCCGGCGCGACCGCGGCCACGGCCACGCCACACCGCGCGACGTCGACGTCGTGCCCCGCTACCGCGACCGGCGCGGCAAGGTCGACATCATCGAGCCGGCGGCGCTCGATCTCTCGGCGTTCGACGTCGAACTCGATCCCAAGCGCGTGCCGACGTTCGGCAGCATCG
>CAYOJP010000406.1:0-3388 GCA_964404305.1 uncultured Gammaproteobacteria bacterium | reverse complement strand
CGTCGCGCGGGAGGACGACGGGCGCTGGCTGGCCCAGTGCGTCGTCGACGTCTAGATAGCAGGGCGGAATCGTGCTGCACCTGATTTTGGGAAGCCCTGGGCGCCGATGTCGGGCGGGTCTGCGGCGACCGTGAGCGCGCAGGACGCGCGCGACCGAGCGATACATGGACGTACTCGAGCGAGTCGCCGCAGATCCGCCCGGCATCGGCGCCGGCCGGAGTGACCGGCATTTACACTTTGCTATTCAGGGCAACGAGGCTGCCGCCATGGATCTGAACCGCTTCGTACGCCAGGACGAGACCTGCTGGATGCTGCCGGTGCAGGGCCGCATGCGGGTGCCGGCGGTGATCTACGCCACCGGGGCGCTGCTGGCGGCCATGGACGACAAGGTCGGCGAGCAGGCGATGAACGTCGCGGCGCTGCCCGGGATCGTCACCGCGGCCTACGCGATGCCGGACGCCCACTGGGGCTACGGCTTTCCCATCGGCGGCGTGGCGGCCTTCGACGCGGATGCCGGCGGCGTGGTGTCGGCCGGTGGCGTCGGCTTCGACATCTCCTGCGGCGTGCGCTGCCTGCACACCGGCGTCGCCGTCGCCGACGTGCTGCCGGTGCAGGAGACGCTGGCCGACCTGCTGTACGCGCGCATCCCGGCCGGCGTCGGCTCCACCGGGGACCTCCGGCTGTCGGCCGCGGAGATGAACGCGATGCTGCGGGGCGGTGCCCGCTGGGCGGTCGCCCGCGGCTGGGGCGAGCGCGCCGACCTGGAGCGCGTCGAGGAAGGCGGGCAGATGGCCGGTGCCGAGCCCGAGTACGTCTCCGACCAGGCCAGGAAGCGCCAGCGCGACGAGATGGGCACGCTTGGCTCGGGCAACCACTACCTCGAGGTGCAGAAGGTCACGGCGGTGCACGACCGGGAGGCGGCCCTCGCCTTCGGCCTGCGGGAGAACGACGTTCTGGTGTCCATCCATTGCGGCTCGCGCGGCCTCGGCCACCAGATCGGCAGTGAGTTCCTGAAGACGATGGCGCTCGCGGCAAGCCGCCACGGCATCGAACTGCCGGACCGGGAACTCGCCTGCGCCCCCATCCACTCGCCGGTCGGCGCCGAGTACCTCGGCGCGATGCGGGCCGCGATCAACTGCGCTCTCGCCAACCGCCAGATCCTCACGCACCTCGTGCGGGAGGTGTTCGGGCGGCTACTGCCGGGCGCCCGGCTGTCGCTCCTCTACGACGTGTCGCACAACACGTGCAAGGTCGAGGAGCACGTGGTGGACGGCGTGCCGCGCCGGCTGCACGTGCATCGCAAGGGCGCGACCCGCGCCTTCGGTCCGGATCACCCGGACGTCCCGGAGGCCCTGCGCGCGGTCGGCCAGCCGGTGCTGATCGGCGGCAGCATGGGCACGGCCTCGTACGTGCTGTGCGGCACCCGCAGCGGCGAGGCGAAATCGTTCGGCTCCGCCTGTCACGGCGCGGGGCGCGCGATGAGCCGTCACCAGGCGTTCCGGCAGTGGCGGGGCTCGCAGGTGATCGACGACCTGGCGGCCCGCGGGATCCTGATCCGCAGCCCGTCCGCCCGCGGCGTCGCGGAGGAGGCGCCGGGTGCCTACAAGGACGTGACCGAGGTCGTCGACGCAGCGGACGCGGCGGGGCTGGCGCGCAAGGTCGCGCGGCTCGAACCGCTCGTCTGCATCAAGGGTTGAGGCTCCACGCGGAACCGGCGACGATGCCCGCGCACAATGCCGGGATCGCCGCCGGCGCCGGTCATGGACCGCGGATCAATCGACCTTGACGCTGTGGCGTCTGGACTTCTCCGCCTTGGGGATGGTCAGCTCGAGCACGCCGTCCTTGAAACTCGCCTTGGCCTTCGTGCCGTCCACCTCCGCGGGCAGCGCGACGGTCCGGCTGAAGCTGCCGCTGGAGATCTCGCGCCGGTAATAGTCGCCCTTCTCCTCCTTCGTCTCGCGCCGGGTCGAGCCCTTGATCGTGACGGTGTTGTCGCTGACCGAGATGTCGAGGTCGTCCTTCTCCACGCCCGGCACCTCGGCCTTCAACACCACCTCGGTCTCGCGGTCGACCACGTCCACCTTCGGGACCTTGAGTTCCGGCAGCGAGAGTTCCGGGAAGTTCGGCCAGTCGAACCGCCACGGACGCATCCAGCCGCGGCGGAAGTAGTGGTCGAGCATCCGGTCCATCTCCTCGAACGGGCTCAGGGCCCGCGCCGGCTCCGCCTTCTGGACTTCCTGCTTCTTTGCTTCATCGGTCATCGTCGTCTCCCTCGCATGATGTGAAAGCCTCCGGCCCCGCGCCTGCAGGCCGGGCTCCGGCGGCCCCGGATGAGTGTTGCCTTTGCGGTGCCCTCCGGTGCTGATCCGCGTCAACGCCGGGCGAACGGCGCCCGTGCCGGCCGGTCCCGGTGCGGGCACTTCGGCAGCGCGCAGTTTCTCCTGTCCTCGAACACGGCGTTGGAGGTGCCGGGATCGATGCCGACGATCGCCACGCGCCGCTCCTACAGTTCCGGCGCCCCCGGGCCGGCGGGCTTGTCCTTCTCGGGGATCTCGGTCATGGTCGCCTCGGTCAGCAGCAGTACGCTCGCCACCGACACCGCGTTCTCGAGCGCCACCCGCACCACCTTCGTCGGATCGATGATGCCGGCCTGCACGAGGTCGACGTACCGGCTGCGCGCGGCGTCGAAGCCGAGGTTGCCCTCGCTGCCGAGCATGCGGTTCACCACCACCCCGCCGTCGACGGCCGAGTTCTCGGCGATCTGGCGGGCGGGCGACTCGAGCGCGCGGCGCAGGATCTGCAGGCCGGTCTTCTCGTCGCCCTCGGCCTTCGCCTCCTCGCGCACGACGGCCACGGTGGCGCGGATCAGCGCCAGGCCGCCACCCGGCACGATGCCTTCCTCGACCGCCGCCTTGGTGGCGGAGATGGCATCATCGAGGGCTTCCTTCCTCGATTTCATCTCGGCCTCGGAGGGCGCGCCCACGCGGATCACGGCCACCCCACCGGCGAGCTTCGCCACACGCTCCTCGAGCTTCTCGCGGTCGTAGTCACTCGTGGTCTTCTCGATCTGCGTGCGGATCTGGGCGGCTCGCGCTTCGATGGCCTGGCGCTCGCCACCGCCGCCGATGATCGTGGTGTGCTCCTTGTCCACGACGACGCGCTTCGCGTGACCGAGCTGCTGCACCTGCACGTCCTCGAGCCGGACCCCGAGTTCCTCGGTCACCACCGTGCCGCCGGTCAGCACCGCCATGTCCTGCAGCATCTCCTTGCGCCGGTCGCCGAAGCCGGGTGCCTTGACCGCGCAGCTCCGCAGCACCGCACGGACCTGGTTGACGATCAAGGTGGCGAGCGCCTCGCCCTCGACATCCTCGGCCACGAACAGGATCGG
>CAYOJP010000405.1:0-3425 GCA_964404305.1 uncultured Gammaproteobacteria bacterium | reverse complement strand
CGAGCCGCTCGCGCATCGCATCGAGGCGGCGGCCGACGTGTTCCTGATGCCCTCGCGCTTCGAGCCCTGCGGGCTCAACCAGCTCTACAGCCTGCGCTACGGGGCAGTGCCGGTCGTGCGCGCGACGGGCGGTCTCGCCGACACCGTCATCGACGCGACGCCGGCGACGCTCGCCGACGGCACCGCGACCGGCTTCCACTTCGCCGCCGCGACGCCGGACGCGCTCGCCGGCGCGGCGGACCGCGCCCGCGTGCTGTTCGCGGACCACGCGGCGTGGGTGCGCCTGATGGCGAGCGGGATGGAGCGCGACTGGAGCTGGGCGGCCAGCGCCCGGCGCTACCTGGCCCTCTACCGCTGATCCGCCGGCCGCGGGGGCCGCGGCGATACCCGAGGTGATCCAGGTCATCCCCCGCCGTCGCGACCGGCGCTAGGCTTGTGTACCGACTGATCCCGGGCACCTGCCTGCAAGCCCCTTGTCCATGTCCGGACTCGACTATCGCTGCTATCCGCCACCGGCGCGCTTCACGCGCCGCTATGGAGCGGCGCACCTGCGCAACTGGCTCAGGCAAGGCAACGAGGAGCCGATTCCCGCGTCGCTGTCGCTGGCGCTGCACCTGCCCGACGGCGCCGCCGCGCGCTGCTGCGGCCTGATCGCGTCCGAGATCGAGCTCCTCGGAATCCTGGTCGACAGCGACCGGCGCATCGACGCGGCGTGGTGGGACATCGGCGCCGGGAGCACCTGCTCCGAAGTCGATCTCGCCCGCGTCAATGCGACCCTGCGTCACTCGTTCGCCGCCTATCCGCCGGCGACGACGCGGGTCGTGCTCCCGGAGCCGCTGCCCGGGATGCTGATCGGCGCCGCGCTCGATCGCCTGCTGCGGCGCCTCGATACCGCAGGCCTGTGGGTGCGTATCGGCGCGCTCGACGCTCCGAAGGCGAGCGGCCCGGGGGTGGCCACCGCGGCCCGGCTGCGGGATGGCGATCCGCACCTCGAGGGCATCGAGTTCGTCTGCCGGCGTGGCGAGCACCCGGCGCTCCCGCCCCCGGGCACCGTCGAGCGCTGGCTGGAACTCGCGCCGCATCGCGTGATCCTGCGCGATGCCTCGCTGCCCGCCGACGCCGGCGACGCCGCCACGCACCGCGCCCACGAACGCGCACTGTCGGCACTGGCGACGACGATCGTCGCGCACGGCTACGTCGAGCTCGGCTTCGAGGAGTACGCCCAGGGCGAGAGCGCGCTCGCGGCGGCGTTCCGCGGCGAGCGGATGCACCTGACGCTGCAGGGCTATGCCGCGGAGCCCGAAGGCGACCGGCTGGGCCTCGGCCCGGGCGCGATCACGCGCGTCGGCGACTGCTATGCCGCGAACGCCCGGATGCCGGACGAGTACGAAGCAGCGCTCGCCGGCGGCTCGCTGCCGGTCGTGGCGGGGCATGAGCCGGCCGACGACGATCGCCTGCGTGGAGCGATGATCATCGGCCTCGCCACGGTCGGGCGGGTCGACTACGCCACGCTGGGGGAGCGTTTCGGGATCGACGCGCTGGCTTACTTCACGCGGGAACTGGCGCGCCTCGCACCACTCGAAGCGGCCGGCCTGGTGGCCACGACCGGAACCGGCATCGCCTTGCGGCCGGGCGCCAGGCGCTGGCTGCGGCAGGTGTGTGCCGCCTTCGACCGCTACGTGGCCGCGCCCGCCTGGGACCTGCTGGTCGCCTCGACCGGACTGACCGGGCCGGCCCGCCACCCCTGAGCGCCGGGCCGCGGCCCGCCCGCCTCAACCGGAGCGGGGCTTGCCCGCGTCCGCGCGCGCGGGCCCGTGCTCGGCGAGCGCCTGCAGCCGGGCGGCGTCGCGTATGCGCACGTGGCGGCGCTCGACCGACAGCAACGCCTTCTGCTCGAAGCGGGTGAACGTGCGGCTCACCGTCTCCGCCGCGACCCCCAGGTAGTTGGCGATGTCGTAGCGCGACATGCTCAGGTGCAGGTCCGACGACGAGAATCCGCGCGCGCCGAGGCGGGCGCCCAGGTCGACGAGGAAGATCGCCAGGCGCTCTTCCGCCCCGCGCTGGCTGACCAGCAGCCGCAGATGGTGATCGCGCATCAGCTCCGCGCCGAGCTTCGAGAGCACTTCGTGCAGCAACTGCGGGTAGCGCGAGCACAGCTGCTCCATGCGCGGGAACGGCAGTTCGCACAGGCTCGTATGCTCCAGCGTCACGGCCGAGCAGCCATGCATCGTCTGCTCGACCGCGTCCAGGCCGAGCAGGTCGCCGGCGAGGTAGAAACCGACCACCTGCTCGGTCCCGTCGGCGGCGGTCAGGTAGGACTTCACCGAGCCGGTCTTGACCAGGTAGACGCTGTTCAGGCGATCGCCCTGCCGGAACAGGTACTGCCCGCGCGGCAGCGGCCGGCCGTGGTGAACCAGCGCGTACAACTCCTCGACCTCGTGCGCCGGCAGGCCGCGCGTGACGCACAGATCCTTCAGGCGGCAGTCGGGGCAGTTCATGCTGACCCGCGAGAGGTTCACGATGTTCTTGCCGGTGTTCATGCAATCGGCTCCCCGCCGGATCCCAACTGCCCGCTGCCTGGAATCCTCCTACGAACCGGCCCCGCCGCCATCCGTAGTAGTACGGAGGCGTCAGGCGGCGATGAAGCCGGCCTCCAGCGCGAGGCGCACGGCCTGGGACAGGCTGCGCACCCCCAGCTTGGCCATGAGGTGGGCGCGGTGCGTTTCCACCGTGCGCGGCGACAGGCCCAGCGCGCGGGCGACCGCCTTGTTGGTCTCGCCGTCGGCCAGCCGTCGCAGGACCTCGGCCTCGCGCGGCGAGAGTGTCGCGAGGCGCTCGCCGGCCGGCGTGCCGGCCCCGTTCGCGCCGGCGATCGCGGCGCGCACCGCACCGAGGAGCGCCGGCGGCCGGAAGGGCTTCTCGATGAAGTCGGCCGCCCCGAGCTTCATCGCCCGCACGGCGAGGCGCACGTCGGCGTGCCCGGTGACGACGATGACCGGCACCCGCAGGGCCCGTGTGCGGAGCACCTCGAGCAGTTCCACCCCGCTCATGCCCGGCATTCGCACGTCGACGACCAGGCAGGCCGGCACTGCCACCGGCGGTGCATCGAGGAACGCGCGCGCGGACGGCCAGCCGGCCGGCGCGTAGCCGCTGGAGGCGAGCAGTGCGCAGAGCGAATCGCGCACGCCCGGATCGTCGTCGATGACCCCGACCGCGGGCGGCGAGGCCGGCACCGTCGCGGTCACGCGGTCGCGACCGGTACGGTGAAGTGCACCGTGGCGCCGCCGCCCGCGGTCGGAGTCACCCACAGGCGGCCGCCGTGCGCGCCGACGATAGAGCGGCTGCTCGACAGGCCGATGCCCATGCCGCCCGGCTTCATCGACGTGTAGCGGTCGGCCGCATCGTCGAGGATCGCGGGGTCGAAG
>CAYOJP010000404.1:1429-3425 GCA_964404305.1 uncultured Gammaproteobacteria bacterium | reverse complement strand
GAACGTTCGCTCGACGCCGTGCCAGTGCTCCTGTAGGAGCGGCTTCAGCCGCGATGCGGCCGGCCCCGCCTCGCGCCGACCTGGCCCGGCCCTGCGACACCGCCGCCGGGCCCGTCGTACAATGGCTGCCGCCATGGACGAGTTCATCCACCACGCCCGCCACTACTTCCTCAAGGCGGGGCTGTTCAGCCTGTTCATCAACGTCCTGCTGCTGACCGTTCCCCTGTACATGCTGCAGGTCTTCGACCGGGTGCTCACGAGCCGGTCGGAGGAGACGCTGGTGATGCTGACCCTGGCAGCGCTGTTCCTGCTGCTGGTGATGCTGCTGCTCGACGTGGTCCGCGGCCGCATCCTGCTAGGGGCCGGCATCGCGCTCGACAACCTGCTCGGCCCGGTGGTCGTGGAGCGGCTGCTGGCGGCCGGCGCGGACCCGGGCGGCCGGCTCGCGCAGCAGGCGGCGGGGTTGCGGGACGTCGCGCTGGTCCGGGGTTTCCTGGGCGGCAACGGCGTGGTGGCGATCTTCGACGCGCCCTGGGTGCCCCTGTACATCGCGGTCATCTTCCTGTTCCACCCGCTGCTCGGATGGGCGGCGGTCGCCGGCGCGCTGGTCCTGTTCGCCACCGCCTGGCTCAACGAGCGCCTGACGCGCGACACGCTCGAGCGCATGGGGGCGCGCACCCGGGTCGCGTCGCGCTTCATCGACATGTGCGTGCGCAATGCCGAGGTCATCAGCGCGCTCGGCATGCGCGCCGCGGCGACGCTGCGCTGGCAGCGCGTCAACGACGGCGTGATCGACGCCCAGCTCGAGGCAGGCGTACGCGGCGCGACGTTCAGCGGCGTCTCGAAGTTCGTGCGGCTCGCGGTGCAGGTGATGATCCTCGCGCTCGGCGCCTGGCTGGTCGTGCACGAGCACATCTCCGCCGGCGTGATGATGGCGGCGACGCTGATCCTCGCCCGCGCGCTGGCGCCGGTGGAGTCGGCGATCAGCACGTGGCGCGGGCTGGTCGAGGCGCGCGATGCCTGGCACCGCCTGCAGCGTCTCACCGCGACGGGTGGCAGGCCGCACGCCGGGGTGGAGATCCCGCTGGTCGAGGGGCGGCTGGACGTCGAGCGCCTGAGCTTCGGCGTGCCCGGCACCGATCGCATGACGCTCAAGGGCATCCAGTTCGCGATCGCGCCGGGGGAGGCCCTGGCCATCATCGGGCCGAGCGCAGCCGGCAAGTCGACCCTCCTGCGCCTGCTCGCCGGCGTGTGGCGGCCCACGGTCGGCGTGGTGCGCTTCTCCGGCGCGGACGTGTCGGACTGGCCGCGCGAGCAGCTCGGCCCGCTGATCGGGTACCTGCCGCAGGACGTGGAGCTGTTCGCCGGCACGGTCGCCGAGAACATCGCGCGCCTGGGCGAGGTCGATTCCGACCGCGTGGTCGCGGCGGCGCAGCGGGCGCAGGCGCACGAGCTGATCCTGAAGCTGCCCCGCGGCTACGAGACAGAGATCGGCGACGGGGGCGCGGTGCTCTCGGGGGGACAGCGCCAGCGGCTCGGGCTCGCCCGGGCGCTGTACGGCGATCCGCGCCTGATCCTGCTGGACGAGCCCAACGCGAGCCTCGATGCCGCCGGCGAGGAAGCGCTCTCGCAGGTGCTGCGTGAACTGAAGACCTCCGGGGTGACCGTGGTCGTGGTGAGCCACAAGCCGAGCCTGCTCGCGAGCGTGGACAAGATGCTCGTGCTGCGGGAAGGCCAGGTCGACTCCTTCGGGCCGCGCGCCGAGGTGATGGCGCGCTTCGCGCCGCGCGCCCCCCAGCCCGCCGCCCCGAACGCCGCCGCGACCGGCGGATTTCCGGTGCTGATGGGGCAGAGGACGGAGAAGTGAGTTGGTAATTGGTAACTGGTGACTGGTGACTGGTAATTGGTGATTACGCATCCATGACTACACTCCTGGTCACCAGTCACCCACCACCCACCACCCACCACCCACCAGTCACCAGTCACCAGTCACCAG
>CAYOJP010000404.1:0-1329 GCA_964404305.1 uncultured Gammaproteobacteria bacterium | reverse complement strand
ATCTCGGGCGCGGTGATCGCGACGGGTGTGGTGAAGGTCGACGCCAACCGCAAGACGGTGCAGCACCTGGAAGGCGGCATCGTCAGCGAGATCCTGGTGAAGGACGGTGACCGCGTGAACGCCGGGCAGACGCTGATCGTGCTGACCGACGAGCGCGTGAGCGCCACCATCGAGGTGCTGAGCGGGCAGCTCGATGCCGAGCAGGCCAAGGCCGCGCGGCTGCAGGCGGAGCGGGACGGGCTGGCGACGATCGAGTTCCCGTCCTCGCTGGAGGCGCGGCGCGGCAACCCCCAGATCGCCGATCTCCTCGACGACGAGCAGGCGTTCTTCGATGCCAAGCGCCAGCGGCTCGACAACCAGATCGCGCTGCTGGGCGAGCAGTCCGCGCGCATCCAGGAGGAGATCGCCGGCCTGTCGCAGCAGGTGGCCGCGGAAGAGGAGGCCGCCCGGCTCCTGGGCCGCGAGATCGAGAAGAACGTGGCCCTGGAGCGCAAGCATTACGTGCAGGAGACGCAGATCCTCACGCTCAACCGCACGCTGCAGGAGTACCTCGCGCGGCGCGGCGAACACCTGGCGGACATCGCCCGGGCGCGGCAGAAGATGACCGACATGGAGATGCGCCGCACGACGCTGGCGGCCGAGCACGTGCAGGCCGCCGCCGACGAGCTGACCGCAGTGAAGGCGCGCGTGTTCGACCTGGAGGAGCGCGTGCGCCCGTCGATCGACGCGCAGACGCGGCAACGCATCGTCGCGCCGCTGGCCGGCACGGTGGTCGACCTGAAGGTGCACACCATCGGCGGCGTGGTCGGCCCGCGCGAGCCGGTGCTCGACATCGTGCCCGACGAGAACCCGCTCATCATCGAAGCCCGGGTGGACGTGACCGGCATCGACGACGTGCGGCTCGGCAACGTCTGCGACGTGCGGCTGTCGGCGTTCAAGGCCCGCTCGACCCCGCTCGTGAGCGGCACGGTCACCTACATCTCGGCGGATCGCTTCGAGGACCCGGCGACGCGCGTGCCCTACTACACCATGCATGTCGAGCTGGACCCGCAGTCCCTGCACCAGGCCGACGTCACGCTGACGCCGGGCATGCCGGCCGAGGTCTACGTCCGCACCCGCACGCGCTCGGCGCTCGAGTACCTGCTCGAGCCCGTGACCGTGTTCCTCGGCCGCTCGCTGCGCGAGAGCTGAGCGGGGCGACGATCCGGAGGGTACCGTGCACCCCGTTCAAGCGGCCTTCGGAAAGCCTGGCATAGCGGGCAAGCCCGCTCCTGCAGGAACGTTCGCTCGACGTCGTGCCAGGGCACCTGTAGGAGCGGCTTCAGCCGC
>CAYOJP010000403.1:0-3455 GCA_964404305.1 uncultured Gammaproteobacteria bacterium | reverse complement strand
CGATCCCGGAGACGGCGCTGCTGACCGGCCCGCTCGAGCCGACCAACCAGTGGTACGCGATCGCCAAGATCGCGGGCATCAAGCTGTGCCAGGCCTACCGGCGCCAGCATGGCTTCGACGCCATCTCGCTGATGCCCACCAACCTGTACGGCCCCGGCGACAACTTCGACCTCGAGACGTCGCACGTGCTGCCGGCGCTGATCCGCAAGTGCCACGAGGCGAAGAAGCGCGGCGACGCCGTGGTCACGCTATGGGGGAGCGGAACGCCGCGGCGCGAGTTCCTGCACGTGGACGATCTCGCCCGCGCCTGCGTGTTCCTGATGGAGCGCTACACGGGCGAGGAGATCGTCAACGTGGGCTGCGGCGAGGACCTGACCATCCTCGAACTGGCGCGCGCGGTGGGCCGGACCGTCGGTTACGCCGGCGACATCGTCCTCGACCCGGGCAAACCCGACGGCGCGCCGCGCAAGCTGCTCGATACCTCGCGGCTCGACGCGCTCGGGTGGCGGCCGGCCATCGCCCTGGAGGACGGGCTGCGCGACACCTACGCCTGGTTCCTCGCCCACGGGCCGCCCGCCGCCTGACGACGGCGCCTCCCGCTCAGCCGATCACTCGATCGCGCAGACGCAGCGCCGGATGGCCAGCGTAGATCCCGTCGGGTGCCGCCGTGCGGGTCAGCACGCTGCCGGCGGTCAGGACGCTGTTGCGTCCCAACGTTACGCCCGGGCACACCAGCGCGCGGGCCCCCACCCAGGCACCCTCCTCGATCCGCACCGCCCCTGTGATCAGGTCGAATCCACGCGCCGTGTAGTCGTGATTCCCGGTCAGCACGAGCGCGCCCTGCGAGAGGCAGGCGTTCGCGCCGATGTCGACCTGCACCAGGTTGTCGATCCAGACGCCTTCTCCCAGCCATGCGTGCGCGCCGAGCGCCAGCCGCCACGGGTGCTTGATGCGCACGCGCGGCTTGATCACGACGCCCGCGCCGACGCGCGCCCCGAACAGCGCCAGCAGCCGGCGCTTGGGCGCGTACAGCGGCAGCCAGGCACTCGCGAACACGAGCGCGTTCACGACGTACCACAGCACGCGCCGGATCGGCCCCGCGCCGGGGTGGTAGCCCGCCGCGCGGTAGGCCGCCAGGTCAGGCGTCGGGGTCGCGTTGCCGGAGCCGGTGTTCATACAGCTTGGCATCCACGAGGAAGCGGTACCAGAAAGCCTGCAGCACGTGGAACACGAGGCCGCGCGTGCCGTCTAGGAAACCGAGCAGGAACACGTAACGCCAGACGAAGTACAGGAGCGGCCGCACGAACAGCGGCGCACGCAGGTACAGGCGATCCTTGAGCCAGCGCTTCGTGGCGTCCTGACGCCCGGTCACCGACGCGCGCAGCACGCCGTCGTCCGGGGTCCCTGCCCGCCACGCGTCTTCCTTGTTCAGGATGTCCTTCACCTCGCGGGACGCGTAGCCGTTGTGCTTGTCGACCCAGAAGGTGAGGTCCTTGTTGTTCCTGTCGATGATGTCGGCCTGCAGCGACACCGTGCGGCCGCCCTCGACGACCATGTGCTCGTCCATGAACAGGGTCTCGCAGCGGCCGCGCCCGGTGCGGAAGACCCGCAGCAACCACGTCGGGTAATAGCCGCCGTGGCGGATCCACCGGCCCATGAAATACACGCGCCGGCGCACGTACACGCCGGCGACGTCCGCGGGCGGGTCGGCCAGGAACGCGACGATCGCCCGGGCGAGTTCGGGCGTCACTTCCTCGTCCGCGTCCATGCGCATGGTCCAGCCGGTGTCTATGCCCATGTTATCCAGCCCCCAGTTGAACTGGTCGGCGTAGGTGGTCCACGGCCGGCGCCGGACGGTGGCTCCCAGCGCTGCCGCGACCTCGACCGTCCGGTCAGTGCTCATCGAGTCGACGATCGCGACCTTCGCGGCCAGCGGCGCGAGCGAGCGCAGGCACTTGGCGATGTTCTTCTCCTCGTTGCCGGTGAGGATCAGCACGGTCAGGTCCGTGCGCGGGCGCGTGGCGACGGCACTCATGCAGGCCCCTTTCCGTGCTGTGCCGCCAGGAACTCCCGGGTGACGCGCCACCACGGCGCCTGCGCGTCCCAGTCGAGGCGACCGTCGCGACCCCAGCCGCCCCAGATCACGACGCCGTCGGCGTGCCGTTGCAGCGTCTCCAGCTGCACGCGCCAGTAGGCAGCCGGCAGGAAGGCGTGTCCCAGCGCGCGGTTCGAGTCGTGGAACTGGGGCCAGACGAAAGCGAGCACCGGCCTGCCGTTCGCGATCGCTCGCGCCGCCTCGATGTTCGCGCGGGCATAGGCCACCCAGCCCTCCACGTCCTCGTAGAACGTGTACAGGGACGGGTACAGGGCGTCGACGCTGTCCGCCAGCGGCGCCAGCCGCCGGTTGTCGTCGTCCCAGGCCGCGCGGCGCGCGCCACCCGCGCGGTCCAGCGCGCCCCAGTACTCGCGCAGCGGCAGCAACCCGTACAGACCCAACCGCAGCCGCGGCCGCGCGGCCCTGGCCCAGCGCAGGACCGTCCTGTACCGCTCGATCGACGCGGCCAGCCCGGCGTCGCCCGCGTCGCTCACCCGCAGCGGCCAGTGCTCGATATCGATCACGGCATCGCCGACCGCCGGCGGCAGGCGCGCGATGCGCGCTTCCACGCGCTCGCGACGGGGCAGGCCTGCGCGGCTCTCGCCGGCGGCCCAGAGCTCGCCGGCGTAGACGATCGGCATGGGCGGCACGCCGAACTCGCGCAGATCGGGCTTGCCCCGGTACAGCGTCGCATCGTGGATCCGGAACCCGAGCGCCCGCGCGCCGCCCGCGAGCGGGAGGGCGGCCAGCGCAGTGAGCACGCTCCGGCGCGTCAGTGGCCAGCCGGAGTCGCTCATGCCGGCATGCCCCGTCGCGGCACCCGGGCACCCGCCGGCGCCGGCCGGTGCCGGAGCGGGCGCGCGCCCGCGCGTACCGCGACGCTCCCCAGCCCACGGACGTACCGGCCAAGCAGAATCACGAACATGAAGAACAGCGGATTGCCAAGGAGGCTGCCCTGCTTCAGCGACAGGACGAAGGCGAACAGCAGCCAGGCACCGAGGATTGCGAGCCGCCGTCGCGGGGCCTCGTCATGCCCCGCGCGCCGGACGCCGCGCGCCAGGGTCACGGCCGTCATCCCGAGTACCGCGAGGTACAGCGCGAAGCCGACGACACCCTCCTCCGCCAGCACCTCGGCCGGCACGTTGTGCGGGTAGATGCCCAGCAGCGCGTACGACGCCGAGTTGCCCAGCCCGGCCACCAGCGCTCCCGGTGCGGCCGCCCAGTGCGACAGCAGCGTCGTCGCATTGAGCAGCCGGCCGCTGACGTCCGCCTCCATCCGTTCGCCGCTCCACCTCTGGTTACCGGCGCCGAAGTGCTGCACCGACCACGCGACGGCGGCGGCGAGCAGCGCGGCCGCCAG
>CAYOJP010000402.1:0-3458 GCA_964404305.1 uncultured Gammaproteobacteria bacterium | reverse complement strand
GGCGGCCGGGCTGCTGCCGGACGGGTGCGCCGCCCGCGCCCATTGCCGCGCGATCTGCGGCGAGATGCATTCGGGCTTCGCGAGCCTGCGCTCGGCGCTGCCGATGAACCTCAACGCGCGGTTTCCCGGGCACCGCGTGTGGGCGCGCGCAGGCGCGGACATCGCGCGCATCACGGCGATCTGGGGCGAGTGCCTGGCGGCTCACGGGGGGCCCTTCCTGTTCGGAGCCAGGGGCATGGCGGACGCCATGTACGCGCCGGTCGTCACGCGCTTTCGCACCTACGACGTCGGGCTCGCGCCGGCGCTGGCCGGGTATGCGGAGCGGATCCTGGAGTTTCCGGAAATGCAGCAGTGGTACGCGCTCGCGGTACGGGAGCCGGACGAGGTGGACGAACTGGACGTCGAGTTCTGACCGCGCATGCAAAGCGAGCCCCTGATGGTGCGATTCTCGCCGCGCGTGCAGCGACCTTCGATCGGATCTTCGGGCAGCGGGCCGCGCCAGCGCAACCGTTGACAGGCACGCGTCGAGCGGTACGCCGCGCGACGACGGGCGGTCGCGCTGCGCGACGATCTGCCTCGTCGTTGTGCGCGCGGCCGCGTCGACGCCTCGTTGCGAGGCATGCGGTGCGCGACCCGTGCGCCTGCGCCCCTGTTCCGTCCGACGGTCGAAGTCGTCGGGCCCAGTGGCAGGACTGCGCCCGTCGCCGGTTCGTCCAGCGGCATCGGCCTCGGCATCGTGACCGCGCCCGCGGCAACAGCGAGGTGCAACTCGTGCGCGACGGCGTCCTCGCCGCCCGGCCGGCTCGCGAATTCGTCACCGGCGGGCAGTTCGCGGCGCTGGCGCTCTACCCGTGCGACGAGGATGGCGCTGCGATCACCGGGGCGCTGCTGCCGGTCCGAATCCGCGTGCGCAAAGCTCACCAGCCGGTCGTCGGGGGCCTCAACGCGGAATCACCACGATGTTCACGAATCCACCGACCCGGCCGGCGGCGCGGGCCAGTGCGTCGTTCACGCGCGCCAGCGGGTAGGGTTCGTCGTGGAGGCGGTCGAGGCGCAGCAGGCCTGCCCGCGCGAGCGCCCCCATCTCCTCGCCGTCGGCGACGGTGAACCACAGCGAGCCGGTCACGCGCGTCTCGTGCACGAGGAACCACATCGGATCGAGCTCCATGCGCTCGACGTAGGCGCCCGCGAGCACGGCGGTGCCGCCGTGCGCGAGGGCCTGCAGCCCGTCGAGCACCGTCGCCGCCGGAGTGCCGCGGCCGGCGCAGTCGATGACGGCATCGACGCCTCTGCCGCCGGTGACGTCGCGGGCCCGGACGGCGATCGGGCCATCGGCCAGCGCGTGGGCGCTGATGCGGGCCGGGTCGAGCGCCGCGAGCTGCGCGAGCCGGGCGCGATCGCGGCCGCTGGCAACGATGCGGGTCGCGCCCATGGCGAGCGCGAGCAGCACGGCGCCCACGCCCAGCGTGCCGGTCGCGCCGTTGACGAGTACCGTGCGCGCCGGACCGGCGCCGGCGCGCTTGAGCGCGGCGTAGGCCGTGCCGAGGTAGCCGTAGCGCGCGCCCTGCTCGAAGCTCACGCCGTCGGGCAGGCGCACGAGCTGACCCGCGGGCGCGGTCGTGAACTCGGCGAAGCCGCCGCCCGGCTGCTCGGCGAGCAGGGCCTCGGCGAGCGGGCCGGCGCCGAAATAGCCGCGCAGCGCGAACGACCGCGCGTAGAGCTGCGGCTCGACCTGTTCGGCGGCGAGCGCCGGATTCACGTACACGCGGTCCCCGGCCTTCCAGCCGTGCACGCCCTCGCCGAGCTCGCGGATCGTGCCCGCGGCGTCCAGGCCGTAGATGGCCGGCAGCGGCGGCAGCGTGTACCAGTGCGTGCCGCTCGTCACGGCCTGCATGTTCGGGACGACGCCGCAGGCGCCGACCTCGATCAGCACCTCGCCGTAGCGCGGCTCCGGAACGTCGACGTCGTCCACCGAGAATGGCTCGCCCGGCACGTGCAGCCGGGCGGCTTTCATCTTCGCGCCCATGGTTGTCGCCTCCCCCGCCGGGCGCCGCGGGAGGCGGCACGGGCCGGCAGGACGTCGGGTGCGACTATGCCTGCGCCGCCGACGCAGGTGAACCCCCGTCCGCGCCGCGGCCGGCGCCGGCGATCAGAACAGCCCGGAGATGTTGCCGCGCTCGTCGATGTCGATGTGCTCGGCCGCGGGCACCTTGGGCAGCCCCGGCATCGTCATCATGTCGCCGCAGATGGCGACCACGAAGCCCGCGCCGTTGGCGAGCCGGACCTCGCGCACGTTGACCGTGTGGCCCGTCGGCGCACCGCGCACGGAGGCATCGGCGCTGAAGGACATCTGCGTCTTGGCCATGCACACCGGGAACCGTCCGTAGTCGCGGTTCCAGTCGGCGAGCTGCGCCTTGACCTTCGCGTCCGCGGTGACGCTGCCGGCGCGGTAGATCTTCTTCGCCACCGCCTCGATCTTCTCCCACAGCGAGGCGTCGTCCGCATACAGGTACCGGTGCTGGGCGCCGCCGCGGTCGATGGTCTCCACCACCGCGCGGGCGAGTTCCTCGGCGCCGGCGCCCCCGCGGGCCCAGTGCTTCGCCACGACCGCGCGGCCGCCGAGTGCCTCGACCCGCGCCTTCAGGAGCGCGACCTCGGCATCGGTATCCTGGGTGAAGTGGTTGATCGAGACCACGCAGGGCAGGCCGTAGTGGTCGCGGATGTTCTCCAGGTGCCGCTCGATGTTGATGCAGCCCCGCTCCAGCGCCGCCAGGTCCTCCCTGCCGAGTTCCGCCTTCTCGACCCCGCCGTGGTACTTGAGCGCGCGGATGGTGGCCACGAGCACGATCGCCTGCGGGTTCAGGCCCGCCATGCGGCACTTGATGTCGAGGAACTTCTCGGCCCCGAGATCCGCGCCGAAGCCCGCCTCGGTCACCACGTAGTCCGCGAGCTTGAGCGCGGTGCGGGTCGCCATCGCGCTGTTGCAGCCGTGCGCGATGTTGGCGAACGGGCCGCCGTGCACGAACGCGAGGTTGTTCTCCAGCGTCTGCACGATGTTCGGCTTGATCGCGTCCTTCAGCAGGGCGGCCATCGCGCCGTGGGCCTTCAGGTCCCGGGCATAGATAGGCCGGCGGTCGCGGTCGTAGCCGATGATGATGCGGGCGAGGCGTTCGCGCAGGTCGGCAAGCGACGTGGACAGGCACAGCACCGCCATGATCTCGGAGGCGACGACGATGTCGTAGCCGTCCTCGCGCGGGTAGCCGTTCGCCTTGCCGCCCAGCCCGACCACGATCCTGCGCAGCGCGCGGTCGTTCATGTCGACCACGCGCTTCCACTGGATCGAGTGCACGTCGATGCCGAGGGCGTTGCCGTGGTTCAGATGGTTGTCGAGCAGCGCGGAGAGCAGGTTGTGGGCTGCGCCGATTGCATGGAAGTCGCCCGTGAAGTGCAGGTTGATG
>CAYOJP010000401.1:0-3459 GCA_964404305.1 uncultured Gammaproteobacteria bacterium | reverse complement strand
CGGGCAAAGGGGTCTTCATCACGACATCGACATTCACAGCACAAGCCATGGATTTCGCTCGATCGGTCGATAGAATTGTTCTGATCGACGGTGAACGCTTAGCAACCTTGATGATTGATTTCGGCGTCGGGGTGAGTAAGCGATCAATCGCCGTGCCGAAGCTGGATTCGGATTACTTCGACGAGTAACGCTGCTCACCCCGTCAACCGAATCGATGCGGCGGCGGCCAGTCCCGCCTCCCGCATCAACGGCAGATACTTCGGATTGAACCATCGCGCCAATCCCTCCTGGTACCCCGTCGTCGCCTTCAGCCGCTCGTACCACGCGGCGACGTGCGGCTTGTCGGCCCACAGCCCTTCGAGCGCGAGGTGGTCGAGCCGCGTGATGTACGGCGCGTAGGCGATGTCGGCGAGGGTGAGGGTGTCGCCGACGATCCAGTCGTGGCGCGCGAGTTCCGGCTCCAGGGCCTCGAACAGCTTGCGGAATTCCTTCACCGCCTGCGCGACGCGCGGCGAGCCCGCGCCCTCGGTGACGACCTGCCGCTGCACTTCGCGCATGTAGGGATCGGGGATGGCGGCGAAGTGCGCGGCGAGGAGTTCGGGCGTGTTCTTCACGGCCATGATCTGGTGGCGGAAGGCGATGCCCACGGACAGCGCCGCGACTTCCAGGTGCAGGCCGTCATCGAGTTTCTTCATCCAGCCGCGGGCGCGGGCGCGGCCGACGGCGTCGGCGGGCAGCAGGGGGCGCTGCGGGAAGACGTCGTTCAGGTACTCGATGATGACGTTGGATTCGGCGATGACCTCGCCGTCGTGGTCGATGACGGGGACGAGGCCCTTGGGGTTCAGCTTGAGGAACTCCGGTCTGAACTGGTCGCCGACGCGCAGGTCGAGCGTGACGCTCTCCCAGGGCACGGCCTTCTCGGCGAGCACGAAGCGCACCTTCTGCGAGCAGGACGACATGTCGTTGTGGTAGACGGTCAGCATTCGACGCTCCCGGTGGACAGGTCCCGACCTCGCGGTCGCGGTTACGTGGCGGCCGCCTGCGGCACCTTCTGGCCCAGGCCATCCTCGGCCTGCACGACCAGCACGAGGGTATCGACGACCGCGGTCTCGACGTGGGTTTCGCCGGGCTCGACGAAGTAATAGCCGCCGGCGGGGACCTCGTGGCTCGTGCCCGCGGGCTCGTCGACGCGCATCAGGCCTTCGACGACGAACACCTGCACCCAGCGCGGGTGATCGTGCGGGGGGATCTGCATGCCGGCCGGCATGCGGTACAGGCCGGCGCGGGTGTCGTGCGCGCCCCCCCACAGCGGGCACTTCTGCATGGTGGCGCCGCGCACGTCGGCGGTGTACCACTGGCGGTCCTGCGGTCGCGTGACGACGGGCATCGGTTGGTCCTCCCGTGGTCAATCCTAGTCGCGCCGGGCGGATGGCGATAGTCGGGGTCGCCCCGGGTGTCGGAGGAGCGACGGGGGCCATCCTTGCGTTTTAAACAGCAGATGTTTGATTTGCGGGGACCGGCGGACCGGGGGCAAGGCCTGCACGCACGCAGGGCGGGGATGTGGGAGCGGCACCTGTAGGAGCGGCTTCAGCCGCGATAGCGTTGGCGCCAACCTCGGGGAGGGCTATCGCGGGCAAGCCCGCTCCTACAGGAACGTTCGCTCCAACGCCGGAGCAGTGCGCCTGTAGGAGCGGCTTCAGCCGCGAAGGCGGCTGGCGCCGACCCCGGGGAGGGCTACGCGGGCTCACGCCCGCTCACACGGAGGTGCGGGTCTCAGGCCCGGCGGGCGTCGATCCAGGCGGTCCAGGCGTCGAGCCCGTCGCCGCGGGTCGCGGAGAGTTCCAGCACCTCGATCTCCGGGCGGATGCGGCGGGCGTACCCGACGCAGCGCGCGACATCGAAGCGCACGTGCGGCAGCAGGTCGATCTTGTTCAGCAGCAGCAGGTCGGCGGCGCGGAAGATGTCCGGGTACTTGAGCGGCTTGTCGTCGCCCTCGGTGACGGACAGCACCAGCACGGTCGCGGCCTCGCCGAGATCGAAGGCCGCCGGGCACACGAGGTTGCCGACGTTCTCGATGAACAGCACGCCGCCGGCGACCGAAGGCAGCGCTTCCAGCGCGTGGCCGACGCCGTGCGCGTCCAGGTGGCAGCCGTGGCCGGTGTTGATCTGCACTGCGGGGACATCGAGCGCGCGGATGCGCTCGGCGTCGAGGCTGGTCTGCTGGTCGCCCTCGATCACGGCGAGCGGGCAGCGGCCGCGCAGCGCGGCGAGCGTCGCCTCGAGCAGCGTGGTCTTGCCGGCGCCGGGGCTGGAGACGAGGTTGAGCGCCAGCACGCCGCGGCCTTCGAACAGGCTGCGGTTGTCGCGGGCGTGGGCGTCATTGCGCGCGAGCAGGTCCTGCTCGACCTGCAGGCGGCGGCGCTCGGCCGGGACGTCGCGCGCGTGGTCGTGGGTGTGCGGGTGTGCGTGCCCGTGCGGATGCGCATGGGCGTGGGCGTGCGTCGCGCCCGGGCGTGCCGGGATGCCGAGGCCGGTGCTGCCCTCGATCTTCGTGTAGCCGGTGCCGCAGCCGCAGGTGGTGCACATGGTGTCGCTCCTACTCCACTTCCAGGCTCGCGAGCCGCATCGCGGTGCCGGCGGTGGGCTCCACCGTGCCGCGGCCGCAGTGCCCGCACAGGTCGTAGAACTCGTGCAGCGCGCCCTCCTCGCCGCAGGCGCGGCAGCGGCCGCGCCCCGGCACGGTGACGACGTCGAGCCGCGCGCCCTCCGCCACGCTGCCGCGCAGGACGTCGTCCAGGCAGAAGCGCAGCGCGTCGACCTCGATCGCGGCGAGTTCGCCCAGTTCCAGCGCGATGGCGTGCACGCGGCGCGCGCCGCCATTGCGGGCGGCGGTCTCGACAGCGTCGCGCAGGGCCTCGGCGATGGACAGTTCGTGCATCGCTTTCAGGCCGGCAGGGCGCCGGCGGTCCTGGCCGCCGGCGTGCAGAGTGCGTCCCAGGCCGGCAGGACCGGCTCGGCGAGCAGGCGCTCGGCGAGTGCGAAGCCGGCGGCGAGGCCCGTCGCGGCGGCGGGGGTGAGCGGTGCGCCGAGTTCGAACGCACGTGCGTGCAGCGCGAGCACGAAGGTCGGCGGCGGCGTGCCGGTGAGCACCTGCGTGCAGGCGTGCAGGACCGCCGCCGGCGACAGCACGTGGCTGGTGTAGCTGGCGTCGCGGCGGGCCTCCACGCGCCGCAGCGCGCACGGCGCGGCAAGGCTCGCGTCGGCATCGGCGATCAGCACCAGCCCGCGGCCGTCGATATCGAGCGCGTGCTCCACCTGCAACTGCATGTCGGTGACGAACTCGATGGCCGGCCAGTGCGACCGCGCGGCCGCGCGGCGTTCGAGTTCCGCGACGAACAGCGCGCCCACGGCGTCGTCGCCGCGGCCGGGGTTGCCGACGCCGAAGACGAGGATGGGGGC
>CAYOJP010000400.1:0-3461 GCA_964404305.1 uncultured Gammaproteobacteria bacterium | reverse complement strand
CACACAACGGGAGGCACCCACATGTACCAGCACTCTTACAGCTATGCGAACACCCAGGCCGCCGCCGAGCGCGTGCAGTTCATCGACGTGCAGCGGCAGGCCAATCGCTGGACGTTCATCGGCTCGGGCATGACGCACGAGCGCTTGCTGGCGACGCTCGAGGCCGTGAGCCCCGCCGCCCGTCGCCAGATCGAGACCCTGGCGCCGGCGTTCTGCTGAACCCGGCCCCAACCAAGGAGCACACGACATGAAACCGATCACGGAATCGACCGTCATCGACATCGACGACGCCCTCTCGTCGACGCTGCTGGTGCTGATGGCGTACGGCTACCTGCTGGCGCTCGCGTCGATGCTGACCGGCCTGCCCCCGGTCGGCGCGTGACGCCGACTCACGATTCACGACTCACACACAGGACACAGGAGCAACGACCATGAACAACCAGATCCCCGGAATCGCGCTGGCCATCCTCATCATCGCCGGCAACTTCTCCACGATGATCTTTCGCGACGACCTGCTCGGCTGGCTGCCGGTCAGCGAGGCCTACGCCTCCGACGACCGGCCGCTCGGACAAGTGCGCATCCGCTTCCCCGCGGCCGCGCCGGCCCCCGAGTAGCCCGGCGGCGACCGGAGCGCGAACGATGAACACCCGCATCGCCACTGCCCTGCTGGCGACCCTCGTCGCCGGCCAGCTCGCGGCCCTGGTTCCCGGGCCGGGCTCCGGTTCCGGACGGGTGCCGGTTCCGGAGTCCCATGCGAGTGCGACCGATCCGCTCGCGCCCGTCCGCATCCGCTTCCCCCGCAGTCCCGGCGGACGCGAGCCTGCGGCCGGGTGAGGCAGACGCGGGCCCCGGCAGCGGCCGGGGCCCGCCGGCCGCTCAGGCCACCACGGCCACCGCGCGCACCGCCACCCGGTTGCGGCCGGCGTTCTTGGCGGCATACAGCGCCTGGTCGGCGCCGCGCATCAGTGCATCGGCGTCCTCGCCGACCGCGAGCGTGGCGACACCGATGCTCACGGTGAGGACGATGCGGTGCCCCTCGTACTCCAGGTGGTTCGCCTCCACGGCGGCGCTGAGCCGTTCGGCGCTGTGCTGCGCCTCGGCCGAAGGACAATGCGGCATCACCAGCGCGAACTCCTCGCCGCCCAGGCGGCCGACGATGTCGCTGGTGCGCACGAGCGCGCGCACCACCGCGGCGAAGCGGCGCAGGGCCGCGTCGCCGGCGTGATGCCCGTAGCGATCGTTGATGCGCTTGAAGTGATCGAGATCGGCGAGCAGCACCGACACCGGAATGCCATGCCGGCGGCAGCGCGCAATCTCCTGCTCGAGCAGCTCGTAGAAGTAGCGCCGCGTACACACGCCGGTCAGGCTGTCGTAGCGGAGCTGCTCGCGCATCTCGGCCCGGGCGCGGTTGAGCTCGACCATCGCGCTCGCGAGCCAGTAGGCCGGGCCGGGCGCGACCAGCAGCGGCACGACGACGGCGAGGACTATCCCGAACGCGAAGTCGCGGGAGCCCACGGCCACCTGCAGGGCAGCGGCGAGCAGCACCGAGACGACGACCGCCGCGCCGGTCACGGCGGCGGCGAACAGCGCCGCATGACGGCGACGGGTGATCCGATCGGGCACGGCGGTCTCGGGCGGACGGTCTACGGCCCGCGGGCGCGAAGATTACGCCGGGACCCCGGCCGGCAGCGAGGGGCGATATCGAAAAACAATGTCACGGGCGGACTTCGCTCGCACTCTGCCTGCGCCGGGCCCCGTACTCAGGGCGCTGTCAGCGCCGCCAGCACGATGTCGGAGAGCCGCCCGAGTCGCTCGATGTGGCGGCTGTCCTCCATCAGGCCTGTGGACAGGAAGGTGAAGGTCACGTCGTGCGCCGGATCGACCCAGAAGCAGGTCGACCCGGCGCCGAACGCGCCGAAGCTGCGCGGGCTGTTGAGGGCGCCGAAGAATCCCGGCGCGGGCGCCTCTCCGCGCACGAACGGCCCGAGTCCCACGCAGGCCGGCCAGGGCTGCCAGCCGCGCGCGGCCACCGCGTAGTCCCACATCGCGTTCGGGGCGTCGCCGGTGTGGTTGCGGCTGGCGAGGTCGATCGTCGCCGGCGCGAGGATCCGCGCGCCGTCGAGCGCGCCTCGCCCGCGCAGCATCCCGGCGAAGCGGTGGATGTCGGCCGCGCTCGTCAGGTAGCCGCCGGCGGGCGCCGCGGCGCCCGGGATGCCGAGCGTCTGGCCGAAGCCCTCGATGGCCTGCGGGTCGAACAGGCCCGGCTCACGATAACGGGCGACCACCGGGCACAGGCGGGCGTACAGGTCGTCGCGGCGCCCCAGGCTCGTGTCGCGCATTCCCAGCGGCCGGAACAGGTCGTCCTCCAGCACCTGCGCGAACCGCCGGCCGCGCCCGTCCACCGCCAGGACCAGCGAGGCGAGGACGGCGTGCGCGGCGAGCACCGAGTAGCTGACGCGGGAGCCCGGCAGGAACTCGGGCGCGGTCGAGGCCGCGTACCGGGTGAGTCGCTCGATGCTGACCAGATCCTCGACCGGCAGCAGCGGAATCGCCGACACCACGCCGCTCGTGTGGGTGAGCAGCTGCGCCACCGTGACGCGCTCCTTGCCCCGCATGCCGAAGCCCGGCAGGACGTCGGCCACCGGGGCGTGCAGGCGCAACAGGCCCCGCTCCACGCACGCCAGCACGAGCACGTTCACGAACTGCTTGCCGAGCGACATGCTCGCGTACACGGCGTCGGGGCCCAGGGGCCGGTTGCCGGCCCGATCCGCGTAACCGCGCCGTGCATGCAGGGCCACCCGGCCGCCGCGTCCGACCAGGATCTCGGCGCCGTCGCAGGCGCCGCGCTCGATGTCGAATTCGATGGCGGCCAGGACGCGTTGCAGCCGGGCCGGATCGAAGCCCAGGGCCGCCGGATCGTCGACGGCAAGGGCGTGGTGGCTGCTGGTCACGGCGCGTCTCCGGGCTGGCTGGGGCGTGCTTATGGTAATGCGGTGCGGCGGCCGGCGCGTCCCGCGCTCAGCCCGGCGCGGCGAACTGCAGCGCCGCGAGCCGCGCGTACAGCCCGGAGGTCCGCAACAGCGTCTCGTGCCTGCCGGTGGCCACGATGCGCCCGCGCTCCAGCACCAGGATGCGATCGGCGTCGACGACGGTGGCGAGGCGGTGGGCGATGACCAGCGTCGTGCGGCCGCGGCTCAGGGCCGCGAGCGCCGCCTGCACCGCCTGCTCGCTCTCGGCGTCGAGGCTGGAGGTGGCCTCGTCGAGCAGCAGGATCTCGGGGTCCTTGAGCACCGCGCGGGCGATGGCGATGCGCTGGCGCTGCCCGCCGGACAGCCGCGTGCCGCGCTCGCCGAGGAAGGTCGCGTAGCCCTGCGGGAGGCGCTCGATGAACTCGTCGGCCGCGGCGGCGCGCGCGGCCGCCCGCACCTCGGCGTCGCTGGCCTCCGGCCGGCCGTAGCGGA
>CAYOJP010000399.1:0-3466 GCA_964404305.1 uncultured Gammaproteobacteria bacterium | reverse complement strand
GGCAGCCACATCGTCGCCAGCCGCGCGCTGTACGGCGGCTCGCACAACCTGCTCACCTACACCCTGCCCCGCTTCGGGATCGAGACGACGTTCGTCGATCCGCGCGACCACGATGCGTTCCGCCGGGCGCTCCGGCCGCAGACGCGGCTGGTGTTCGGCGAGATTCTCGGCAATCCCGGCATGGAGGTGCTGGATCTGCCCGCCGTTTCGACCATCGCTCACGAGGCCGGCCTGCCGCTGCTGGTGGACAACACGCTGGCGACGCCGTGGCTGTGCCGCCCCTTCGATCACGGCGCCGACCTGGTCTTCCACTCCGCGACCAAGTTCCTTGGCGGCCACGGCATAGCGATTGGCGGCCTGCTGGTCGACGGCGGAATCTTCGACTGGGATGCCTCCGGCAGGTACCCCGACCTGACCGCGCCCTACGCGGGCTTCCACGGCATGAATTTCTCGGAAGAGTACGGCCCGGCGGCGTTCATCATGCGCGCCCGGCGCGAGGGCCTGCGCGACTTCGGCGCCTGCCTGAGCCCGACCAACGCCTTCCAGCTCCTGCAGGGCATCGAGACGCTGCCGCTGCGCATGGAGCGCCACGTCGCCAACACCCGCGCCATCCTCGAGTTCCTGGGCCAGGCCAAGGGGGTCGAGTGGGTGCGGCACCCGGATCTGCCCGGGCATCCGGACCACGCGCTGGCGCGGCGCCTGCTGCCGCGCGGCGCGGGCGCCGTGCTCAGCTTCGGCATCCAGGGCGGCCGCGCGGCGGGGCGCAGGTTCATCGAGTCGCTGCGACTGTTCTCGCACCTCGCCAATGTCGGCGATGCCAAGTCGCTCGTCATCCACCCGGCGAGCACGACGCATCACCGCATGGACGCCGCGGCGCTCGCCGCCGCCGGCATCAGCGACAATCTCATTCGCCTGTCGATCGGCCTGGAGGATCCGGCTGATCTCATCGACGATCTCTCGCGCGCCCTGTACGCGGCGCTGAAGGGCTGACGCCATGTACCTCGATGTCCAGGGCCAGCAGGCCTATGCCTACACCGGCGGGGTAGCCTTCAACCCCGCCCGGCCGACGGTCGTGTTCGTGCACGGGGCAGGCCTCGATCACAGCGTGTGGCTGCTGCAGGCCCGCTACCTGGCGCACAACGGCTACGGAGTGCTGGCCGTCGACCTCCCGGGGCACGGGCGTTCGGCGGGCGCTGCGCTCGCGAGCATCGGCGCGCTGGCCGACTGGCTGGCAGCATTCCTCGATGCCGCCGGCGTCGACTGCGCCGCGATCGTCGGCCACAGCATGGGCGCCGCTGTCGCCATCGAGTTCGCGGCCCGTGTGCCGGAGCGCGCTTCGGGCATCGCCGTCGTCGGCGCGTCGCTGCCGATGCCGGTCGCGCCGCCGCTGCTCGCCGCCGCCCGCGCCGACGAGCACGCCGCCTACGACATGATCGCGCTGTGGGCGCACGCCTACGCGGCGCAGGTGGGCGGCAACACCATTCCGGGCATCTGGATGGTCGGCGCCACCGTGCGGCTGCTCGAACGCAACCGGCCCGGTGCGCTGGGCGCGGATTTCACCGCCTGCAACGATTACGCGGACGGGCTGGACAGCGCCCGCAAGGTGGTCTGCCCGGCCCTGCTCGTGCTGGGCGGCGTGGATCTCATGACGCCGGCGCGGGCGGTGCGCGACGTGGTCGCGGCCCTGAAGGACGTGCGTACGATCACGCTCGCCGGCGCGGGCCACATGCTCATGCAGGAACGCCCGGACGCCGTGCTGGATGCCTTGCGGGACTTCCTGCGACCGCTCGCGGCCGCGGCGTGAGCCGGGATCCGTCCCCGGATTGACGGCCACCTGGAAACAGCGGGCCGCCCCCGGATCGACGTGGCGCCTCAATGGCCGATGTCGAAGACGACCTTCCCCATCTGGTGGGTCGCCTGCACGTGCTCGTGCGCGGCGACGGCCTCCTCCAGCGGGTACACGCGGTCGACCACCGGCACGATCCGGTGCCGCTCGACGAACGCGAGCATCGCCGCGAACTCGGCCGGGCTGCCCATGGTCGACCCGCACAGGTGCTGCTGGCGCAGGAACAGCTGGAACAGGTCCGGTGGCGTCGGCGGGTTGCCCGCCGTGGCGCCGTAGACGACGTAGCGCCCGCCGCGTGCGAGGACCTGCAGGCAGCGGTTGAAGTCGGGGCCCCCGCTGCCGTCGACGATGACGTCCATCGGGCCGGCGCGCTCGAGCAGCGCCTGCGCCCAGCCCGCATCCCGGTAGCTGACGCCGCCCCGCGCGCCGAGTGCCACAGCCCGTTCGATCTTGTCGGGCTTGCCGCTCGTGACCCAGACCTCCGCCCCGAGCCGCGCCGCGAGCAGAAGCACGGTGGTCGCCACTCCCCCGCCGATGCCGGTGACCAGCACCCTGCCGCCGGCGGCCGCAGCGCCTTGAGTCATCAGCGCCCGCCAGCCCGTGAGGCCGCACAGCGGCAACGCCGCCGCCTGCCGCCAGTCGAGGTGCGCGGGCTTCGGCAGGCAGTGGTCCGCAGGCACGCAGATGTACTCCGCGAAGGTGCCCGGCTGCGGCATCCCCAGCACCCGGAAGTCGGGCGCCGCCGCGCGCGCGTCGTCACCCCAGCCGAAGGCCGGGTAGATCACCACCTCGCGCCCGGCGAGGCGCGGTTCCACCCCCGCGCCCGTGGCCTCGATCACGCCGGCGCCGTCCGCGCCCATGATGCAGGGCAGGCGGATGTCCATGTACTGCTTCAGGCTGATCCAGACGTCGCGCCGGTTGATTGCCGCCGCGCGCAGCGCAATGCGCACCTCGCCCGGGCCGGGCGACGGTACCGGCAGGTGGTCGAGGCTCAGGCACTGCGGTCCGCGGGTATCGTGCAGGACGACGGCCTTCATGGTGGCGGACATGCGCCAGGTCGCTCGCGGCCGGGGGGCGTTCAGCCCATCGGCGGCATCTTGGGGAACTGCGGGATGTCGGTCGGCAGCGTCGCCCAGGGCGGCGCGCTGGCGGCGTAGATCGTCATCTGCGGCCGGGCCCACGACGGATCGTCCAGTGTGCCGACCTTGAATATCGATACCCCGGGGATCGAGGCCGGCACGCTGTAGATGGGCGATCCGCAGTCGCCGCAGAAATGCCGGGTCACGGGGTTGCCGCTGTCGCCGCGGGTGTCGAAATGCTTCGTCCGTCCCCGCGTCAGGCGGAAGCCGTCCGCCGGCACGATGACGTTGCTGCTCATCTGGCCGCCGCTGGTCTTCTGGCAGTCGGTGCAGCAGCAGTGCGCGATGAGCACCGGATCCGCGCTGCACTCGTAGCGTATGGCGCCGCAACAGCAGCCGCCGGTCACGGTCGTGGTCATCGCGCCGTCCTCCCGCTAGGTGGTCAACGGTCAGTTTATATAGAAGAGCGGAAATGTCGATCACTCCGCCCCGTTGGCGATGCCGGGTGGCTTCGCCGCGACCCGCTCGCGTACATCCCTGT
>CAYOJP010000398.1:0-3468 GCA_964404305.1 uncultured Gammaproteobacteria bacterium | reverse complement strand
TGTAGCGCTCGGTCGCGCGCGTCCTGCGCGCTCGGTCGCTGCGGCCCCGCCCGGCACCGGCGCCCGGGGTTTCCCGACGTCAGGTGCAGCACCAATCCGCGCTGCTATTCCGTAGCCGATTCATTCGATCGCGCCATCGTTGCCGGCGACCTGGAGCCGGTCGACCGCATGAGCGCGGGTGGAATCTATGTGAATCGCGTGGACGGGTTCGGCGATACGCCGCTCGCCGTGGCAATCGGCTATGGCGGGGATCCGGGCATCCGGCGGCGATTTCCAGGAACTGAAGCGGCGCCTTCCGGCGGACGGGCCGCCCTTAGTTGATGCACCGCACACAGGGTATCTTGCCGGCTTCCGCCTTCGAACCTGCCGGACGGTGACGCCATGCGCTCGACCATGATGCCCGTGCAACTCGGCGTGGGGATGATCCTGCGCCACGGCCGCGATCAGTTCCCGCGCAGCGTCGTCGCCACCTACGACGGGCGCGACGTGCACGAGCGTACCTTCGCGGACGTGGCGGCGCGCGCGGAGCGGCTGGCCGGGGCGCTGCAGGGGCTGGGGATCCGGGCGGGCGATCGCGTCGCGACGTTCTGCTGGAACAGCGTCGAGCACCTGGAGGCCTATCTCGCGGTGCCGGCGAGCGGCGCGATCCTGCACACGCTCAACGTGCGCTTCTTCGCCGAGCAGGTCGCCTGGGTCATCAATCACGCCGACGATCGCGCCGTCATCGTGGACGCCGTGCTGCTGCCGCTGCTCGCGCCGGTGCTGGCGCAGTGCCCCGGCGTCGCACACGTGATCGTGGTCGGAGAGCCGGAGGCGGCCGCCGTGCCCGGTCGCGCGCTCCTCGACTACGAGCGACTGCTGGCCGCCGCGCCGGCGCGTTACGACTGGCCGGAGGTGGACGAGTACGCCGCCGCCGCCGCGTGCTACACGAGCGGCACGACCGGGCATCCGAAGGGCGTGGTCTACAGCCACCGCTCCACGTTCCTGCACGCGCTCGCGGTGCGCGCGGTCGACACGTTCGGTGTCTGCGAGCGCGATCGCATCCTGGTCCTGCCGGCGATGTTCCACGCCAATGCCTGGGGCCTGCCGTATGCCGGCTGGATGAGCGGCTCGGACCTGATCATGCCGCGGCAGTTCGTGCAGGCCGCGCACATCGCGCGGCTGGTCGCCGGTCAGCGCGCGACGCTGACCGCGACGGTGCCCACGCTCCTGAACGATCTCCTGCAACTGCACGAGCACACGCCGATCGACCTGTCGTCGCTGCGCATGCTGCTGTCGGGCGGCTCGGCCATTCCCCCGTCGATGATCGCGCGGCTGCGCGGGCTGTGGGGCGTGCCGGTGCTGCAGGGCTGGGGCATGACCGAGACGAGCCCGATGTGCGCGGTGTCGCACCCGCCGCGCGCCGCGGCGCCTGAGGACGAGGTGCGCTACCGCGCGACCCAGGGTCGCGCCGTGCCGGGCGTGGAGCTTCGCGTCGTCGGGGAGGATGGCGGCGAACTGCCGCAGGATGGCGCGACGGTCGGCGAGGTGCAGGTGCGGGGGCCGTGGATCACCGGCCGCTATCACGACAATCCCGCCCCCGAGTCGTTCGCTGCCGACGGCTGGCTGCGCACCGGTGACATCGGCACGCTCGACGCCGAGGGTTACGTGACGCTGAAGGATCGCAGCAAGGACGTGATCAAGTCCGGCGGCGAATGGATCTCCTCGGTGGAACTGGAGGGGCGGCTGATCGCGCATCCCGACGTCATCGAGGCCGCCGTCATCGGCGTTCCCGACGAGCGCTGGCAGGAGCGGCCGCTGGCGTTCGTGCGCCTGCGCGACGAACGCCCGCCCGATGCCGGCGCGCTGCGCGCCTTCCTCGAACCTCAGGTCGCGCGCTTCTGGCTGCCGGAGAGATGGGCTTTCGTCGAGGCGATCCCGAAGACCAGCGTCGGGAAGATCGACAAGAAGGCGCTGCGCGCCCTGCACGCGGAAGGGGCGCTGGTCGTGCAGCGCACGGCCGCGCCGGGCGAACGGGGCTGAGCGCTGCGGGCCGGCCGCTGCCCGCGGGCGACCGCCCGCCTGACCGCGGCCGGCCGGTTGCGACTTCGTCACACTTGCCGGCGGCCCGCCGGCGGGGAATAATTCCGCCCGTGTCGACCGCCTGTTCTCATCGTTCCCGGCATTTCCCCTGGCGCTGGCGCAAGCCTGCCGCCTGATCCCCCACGCCGCGCCGGGCGTATCGGCGCACATTGAATCACCCGGATCCCCCGGCGCCCTGGCCTGACCGCGCGGCGCGAGGCTTGCCCGAATGCCGACGTTCGTTCCCGACTCCGGATCGCGGCCGCGCGCCGTCGCCGCGTCCGCACGGCGCACCCCCAGGCGCCGGCGATGACCGTCGCCGAGCGCTTCGAGGCGCACCGCCGCGCCGGCTGCAATCGCATCCCGCTCGGCTGCGAGGTGCTGGCGGACCTCGAGACGCCGCTGTCGGCCTACCTCAAGCTGGCGGCCGGGCCGTACTCGTTCCTGTTCGAGTCGGTGCAGGGCGGCGAGCGCTGGGGCCGCTACTCGATCATCGGCCTGCCCGCGCGCACCGTGCTGCGGGTGCGCGACGGGCACGTCACCGTCACCACCGACGGCAGCGTCGTGGAGGAGGCGCACGCGGACGACCCGCTGGCGTGGATCGCGACGTTCGCCGCGCGCTACCGCGTGCCGGTCGAGCCGGGCCTGCCGCGCTTCACCGGCGGGCTGGTCGGTGCCTTCGGCTACGACACCGTGCGCTACCTCGAGCCGCGCCTGCGCGGCCGCGGGCCGCGCGCCGGTACCGATGCGCCGGACATCCTGCTGATGCTGACCGAGGAGGTGGTCGTGTTCGACAACCTCAGCGGCCGCCTGCACGTGGTCGTGCAGGTCGATCCGCAGGCCCCCGACGCCTTCGTCCGCGGCCAGGCGCGCCTGCTGGCGCTGGTCGAGCGGCTCGGTGGCGGCGGCGCGCCCGCGCCCGCGACGGCGCGGCCGCGCGCGGTGGCCGAGGGCGATTTCGTCTCCGGGTTCCCGCGCGAGCGCTTCGAGGCGGCGGTCGCGCGCGTGAAGGAGTACATCCTCGCCGGGGACGCGATGCAGGTGGTGTTGTCGCAGCGCCTGTCGGTGCCGTTCACGGCGCCGCCCGTGAACCTGTACCGCGCGCTGCGCTCGCTGAACCCCTCGCCCTACATGTACTTCCTGGATCTCGCCGGCACGCAGGTCGCGGGGTCCTCGCCGGAGATCCTGGTGCGCGTGGAGGGCGGCGCGATGACCGTGCGGCCGATCGCCGGCACGCGGCGCCGCGGCGCCGACGCCGCCGAGGACGCCGCGCTGCAGGCCGAGCTGCTGGCCGATCCGAAGGAGCTCGCCGAGCACCAGATGCTCATCGACCTGGGGCGCAACGACGTCGGGCGCGCGTGCGCGACCGGCAGCGTGCTCGACACCGAGCGCAAGGCGAACGAGCGC
>CAYOJP010000397.1:1987-3468 GCA_964404305.1 uncultured Gammaproteobacteria bacterium | reverse complement strand
TGATGGCGATGGCGACGACCTCGGCGGAAGAACTGGGCACACCGTCTGGCGAGGTCTACTTCAGCGGTTCGCAGTTCGGTCTCATCCTCCAGGTCGGCTCGGGCGGCGGCCAGCTCGTGTTCAAGGGCGGTCACTACCCGTTCGACATGGGCGGCCTCAAGCTGGGCGCGAACATCGGCACCGCGCACACCAAGGCGACGGGGCAGGTCTACAACCTCACGAAGCTCGCCGATTTCGAGGGGACCTATACCGGCACCTCTGCGAGCCTGACGGTCGCCGGCGGTGGCGGCGGCATCTGGCTGCAGAACGAGAAGGGCGTGAAGCTCAACATCCAGACCGAGAAGATCGGCGCCGAACTGACGCTGGCGACGGGCGGCGCGACGCTGACGTTCTGGGACAGCGTGAAGGATCTGATCGCGAAGAATCCCGACATGTGATGCCGGGCTGCCGGCGTCGGACGTGATCGACCGTCCGGCGCCGGCAGCGCCTGTTCCTCGCGCCGTTCACCGGCCGGGTCGCCTGCCCGGAAAGGCAGCCGATCAATCCGGATACAGGAACGAGAGTTGAGCACGCAGTTGCCAGTCCGGGCCGACGTTCGGACTCTTGACGTGGTAATACGACTCCACCGTCGCGCTCAACCGCTGTCTGCCGACGGCAAACACCTTCCCGATGCCGCCCCCCACCGGGACGAACCAGCGGTTCTCGGCGTCCGCCTCCCAGTTCGCGACGATGCTCGGGCTGCTCGTCAGGTACCAGCCATGCGGGAGGTTGTAATTGACGAGCGGCCGCAGCGCCATGTTGCTGATGGCCCGCCGGTCGTCCGCACCGGCGAATGACCACAGGTTCTGGACGACGGCGCCGAACACCCAGGGCCCGGCCCTGTAGATGGCAGCCGCGGCCGGCCCGGCCGCCCACTTCTCCGTGCCGATCGCGTCATCCGTGGCCGTGGGCAGGAGCAGCCCCGGTCCCAGGCCCCAGACGAACCTGCCGCTCCTGGCCGGGGTCAGGAACGAGACCACGGCGATGTCGCTCAGCCCGTCGGTGGAGTCCGGCCAGGGCTGGTGGGCGATCGGAATGATGGGCCGGGTGAGGATGCTCCAGTTCTCGTTCAGCCTGAACGGCAGGAGGGGCTGGATGCGGAAGAAGTTGATGGCCTCGTCGTCCGGACCGAAACCGAACTGGACATTGTCCTCGAACCGCAGCACGTAATAGCGCGTCAGCGGGTTCTGATCCTCCACCGCCAGCGCTGACGCAGTCTCGTCCGCCGCGGCCGCGACGGGGGTCGCACTCAGGATGAACCCTGCGGTGAACCCTGCCAGCACGGCGCGAAGCTGATTCATGGCCGGCATCGTCCGGCGTCATTCGCCAATACTGCGACCCGGCGCTCCGGCCGGGCCCGGGACGCGGGACGGCTCCGGGCCCGTGTGCGGGCGGTCCTGCAAGAGTCGAAGGCGAACGGGAACGGGACGACCGGCGGACCG
>CAYOJP010000397.1:0-1887 GCA_964404305.1 uncultured Gammaproteobacteria bacterium | reverse complement strand
GATACTCCGGCCCGGGACCGCGCCGCGCCCGTCAATACCCTGCCGGGGGCGCGACGACGATGTACATCGGATTCCCGCCTGCGAAGGTCTCGGTGAACCAGGTGTCGCTGCACTGGAAATAGGTCACCCCGCCGACGGCGACCACGTTCGGCGTGCACGGCAGGCTCGTGTAGCCGGCGGGTGCCGCCGCGGGCGGTGGTGACGCGTAGACCACGGTCGTGCTCGGTTGCGTCGCGGCGTTGATCACCGCGGCTGTTCCGGCCACGGCCATGCCGGCCACCAGCACCTCGCCGCCATCCCAGTCGTCGTCGCCAAAGTAGTCGTTGTCGCCGTAGTCGTCGGCGTAGTTCTCGGCGGCGGACTGGCGACTCTCTTGCGCCTGCTGCCCGTACTGCTGCCGCTCCTGCTGTGCCTGGCTGCGCTGCTGCTGGCGCTCCTGCTGTGCCTGGCTCTGCTGTTCCTGACGACCTTCCTGGGACTGCTGGCGCGTGTCCTGTCGCTGTCCCTGGTTCTGTCCGGATTGCTCCTGCCGTCCCTGCTGGGTGGTACTCCGGTTTGTCGAAGCCGTCTGCCGGGTAGCGGACCGGTCGCCTGAACGCTGGGTCGCGCCTGCCTGTCGCGTTGCGGTGCCGCCCCCGCCCGCCTGCCGTGATGCCGCGCTGCCGCTGCGACCGGCCGAGAAACTCCCGCTCGACGCGGCGCCGCCGCGCGAGAACCCGCCGCCGCCACCTGCGCGCGCGCCACCGCCGCCCCGCTCCCGCGCGTCCACATGGCTCGAATACCCGGCCGCCAGCACCAGGACGGCGGCCAAGGTCGAGACAATCAATCCGTTCCCGAAAGTCATTTCTGCTCTCCTGCCTGCGGCGAGGTCGCGACGTCCGGTTGCGCCGGGATGGCCGTGCCCTGAACGGCGATCTTCGGCACCTGGGTGAGGAAGGCGATCTTCCGCGCACCCTGCGGCGCTGTGAACGCAAAGGTGGCGTCCGACACCTGCGGTGCCAGGTTCCAGTCGGCGAACTCGGCCCAGAACTGCGGCGTGCCCTCCGCGGTCTTGTAGGTCAGCACCACCCGCAGCGGCAGCGGCTGCTTGCCCGCTGCCACCCAGATCTGGAAGTCCACGGTGTCGGTCCGCGCCGCCAGGTGGTGCGCGGGCGCCCCGAGTACGCCGGTTTCCTCGACGTAGTCGACCGCCTGTACCCTGCGATCGAGTTCATCCGGAAGCCTGTTGACCAGCAGCATGGCCAGGGGCAGGCGCATCCGCAGATCGCGCAGGAAGTAGGCGACCGCATCGTCGATCGTGCCCGGCTTTGCCTCCTGCGCATACACGTTCTGCGGGGTGCTGACCACGGCAATTGCCTTGCCGTCGAAGAGCACCAGCTGGTGGTTGCCGTCGCTCTGCTCGACCTCGACGCGCAGCCGCTCGGGCCGATCGACGACGAGCTTGCGCCTTTCGTTGAATTCGATCTTCTGCCCCGACGCCTGCAGCACGTCGTAACCACTGCGCAGGCTGACACTGAAGCGGTCCGTCGCCGCCAAGAACCTGGCCGACTCCATCAGGATCGCATTCGCGTCCGGCTGCGCCTCGTCGGCAGCCCGTGCCGGGGGGATCGCGGCGATGGACAGTGTCAGCAACAGCCACCCACGCAGGGCCGCAGATGCCAGAGCCGGGAGATTCATCGACATGGTTCACTCTTCCTGAACGTGGTCGTCAACTCGTGAGCCCGCAGGCGCCGCGGGCCGGTCCGGGCGCGAGTGGCGCTCGCCCGAATCACATCTATGTATGCTGAGCGGAAATGTCGATCACTCCGCGCCGTTGGCGGTGCCGGGTGGCGCCGCCGCGACCCGCTCGAGTACATCCCTGTAGCGCTCGGTCGCGCGCGTCCTGCG
>CAYOJP010000396.1:0-3476 GCA_964404305.1 uncultured Gammaproteobacteria bacterium | reverse complement strand
GCGGCTGAAGCCGCTCCTGCAGGAGTGCTGCTCCAGCGTCTGAGCGAACGTTCCTTTAGGAGCGGGCTTGCCCGCGATGCTTTCCCCGGGGTTGGCGCCGAACCTTATCGCGGCTGAAGCCGCTCTTACAGGAGTGCTGCTCCAGCGTCTGAGCGAACGTTCCTGTAGGAGCGGGCTTGCCCGCGATGGCCCTCCCCGGGGTTGGCGCCGATGCCTGTCGCGGCTGAAGCCGCGCTCAGGGCTTGCGCGGCGGGATCTCGACTTCCGAGGGCATGAGCGTGCGGTCGTCGTCCGGGGCCTCGAGGGCGGATGACGTGGTCATGACGGTCGACTGCACGAACTCGTCTAGGCTCAACTCGGCCTCGTCCTCGACCACCGGGGCGCCACGCGAGGCGCCGGCGTCGGGCACGAACTCCGGCATGAGCGTGGCGTCCTCGGAGGGCTCGGCCGCGGGCGCAGCCGCAGGCGCTGCTGCGGGCGGCGCCTCCGGCATCAGCGTCGGATCCTCCGAGTGATCGTCCGGCCGCGCCGGGACGGCCTTCGGCGTGGCATCGAACATCGCGGTGCTGATGAAGCTGTCGAGCGACGCCTCGGGCTCCGTGGGCCGCACCTGCGTGGCGGCCTCGTGGGCGTCGAAATCCATGAACGACTCGAGCGTGACGTCACCCGGCTCCTGGCGGGGGCCGGGGACCTGCGTCGGGGCCTCGTGCGGATCGAGCAGGGGGCCGGCGCGCACGATCGTCTCGCGCTCCGGATCGATCGGCGGGGCACTGCGCACGATCGTCTCGCGCTCCGGATCGAGCAGCGGGGCGCCGCGCACGATCGTCTCGCGCTCCGGATCGATCGGCGGGGCGCCGCGCACGATCGTCTCGCGCTCGTGCGGATCGGCGACGGGCGCGGCGGTGAGATCGATGAACCCGTCGTCGTCATCGCCGGCGCCCGCGAGGGAGGCCTCCGGGATCGGCGCGGTGTTGTCGAGGTGCGAGACGCCGCCCGGCGCGGCGCGCGCCGCCGGCGGGGCGGCCAGCTCCGCGGCGCTCGCCACGAGCGTGCGCTCGCCGATGTCCCCCGGCACCTGGCCGACGAACACCGTGCGGCCGCTGTCGGCCATGTCGGGCATCACGAACTCGAATTCGAAGTTGTGCAGGCGGATGCGGTCGCCGTGCTTGAGCACGTGCTCCCCGTCGATGCGCTCGCCGTTGACGAACGTGCCGTTGACGCTGCCCTGGTCGATGATGCGGAAGGCGAAGTCCTTGTATTCGATGAGCGCGTGGGCGCGGCCCACCGTCGTCTGCGCGACCACGATGTAGTCGAGGTTGCGGTCCGCGCCGGCGGCCCGGCCGAGCATCACGGGCTTGGCGCCGATCTCGTAGGCCGGATCCGACGTGATGCGGTGGATGTCGTTGAGGTAGGCCCTGGGCACGCTGCCCCTGGCGACCGGGGCGGCCGCGCCCGCGGAGGCGCTGCGGCGGCGGAACACGAGCACCAGCAGCAGCACGACCGTCGCCGCGCCGAGTCCCACAGCGACCAGCAGCAGCGGCGAGCTGTGCGGCGGGGGCGGCGGCGGAGGCGGCGTGATCACCACCGGCGCGGGCGGCGGAGGCAGCGGCGCCTGCACCGGCGGCGCGGGCGGCGGGGGCGCCTCGACCACCGGCGGCTTGGCGATCGATTCGCTGATCGACGCGAACACGCCGGCCAGGTCCTCGGCCTTCGCGGCGCGGAAGTACTCGCCCTTCGTGCGCCGGGCGAGCGACTGGATCAGCATGAAGTCGGCGTTGTCGGTGTAGGCGATCGCGAAGATGCGGATGCCGTGCTCGGCGGCGTCGGCGGTCACGTCCTCGCGCAGCCAGCGCGCCTTCTCGACGTCGAGCGCCTTGTCGCCGGTGTCGACGATGCCGTCGGTGATGAAGACGATGGCCTTCTCCGCCCCGGGGCGCGCGCCGGCCTTGAGGTCGAAGATCGCGCGCTCGACCGCGGCCGGGCTGTTGGTGAACTTGCCGCGGTAGTTGATGCGGGACAGGCTCGCGAGCAGCGTCGCCCGGCTCTCGTCGGTGACGGCGGTGAAGGGCACCGCGACGTCGACCTTCTCGTCGAAGATGATGATCTGCGCGCGGGTCTCGCCGTCCAGCCGGCCGATGAATTCCTCCACCGCGCGCTTGGCGAGGAAGCCCGGGTCGTTGTGCTTCATGCTCCCGGAGTTGTCGACGACGAGCACGACGTCGCGGGGCACCGCCAGCGCGAACCGGGGAGCCGCCAGGGCGAGCAGGCAGAGCAGCGCGGCGATGAATTTCGGCATGGGGTCCGGCAGCCGGGGAGTCACCGCATTATTGCCCATCGGCGCGGCCGGCGAACAGGGACGACGTCCGGAGCGACGGCACCTAGGCGCCAGTGGCGACGGGCCGCGCGGGATCGCGGCACCACTCGCTCCAGGAACCCGCGTACAGGCGTCCCGGCGGCAGGCCGGCGTGGGCGAGGGCCAGCAGGTTGTGGCACGCGGTCACGCCCGAGCCGCAGTAGAACACGGCGTCGCCGGCCGGGACGGCGCCGAGCAGGGTCGTGAACTCGCCCCGCAGCTCGGCGGGCGGCCGGAAGTGCATCCCGGCGTCCAGGTTGGTGCGGCAGTGGCGGTTGCGCGCGCCCGGGATGTGGCCGGCGACGGGATCGAGCGGCTCGACCTCGCCGCGAAAGCGGGCCGGATCCCGCGCATCTACGAGCAGCGGCGCTTCGCCGACCTCCTCGAGCGTGACCAGCCACTCGCCCCGCGGCGTGCCCGTGAACCGCGCGGCCCGGGGCTCGACCGCGCCGGTCTCAACCGGCCCGCCCGCGGCGAGCCAGGCCTGCCAGCCGCCGTCGAGCACTGCCACCGCGTCGTGGCCCATGTACCGGAGCAGCCACCACAGGCGGGCCGCGAACATGCCGCCGGCAGTGTCGCAGGCGACGACCTGCGTGCCGGGACCGATGCCGAGGCGGCCGAAGGTTGCCACGAGCGCCTCCGGTGCCGGCAGCGGGTGGCGGCCGTGATCGGTGCGCGGCGGGCCGCTCAGATCGCGATCGAGGTGCGCATAGCGCGCGCCGGGCACGTGCCCCGCGAGCCAGTCGCGCTGGCCGGCTTCCGGCGCGGCGAGATCGAAGCGGCAGTCGACGACGATCCAGGCCGGATCGCCCAGGTGCGCCCGCAGGGTCGCGGCATCGACGAGCGTGCTGTGCATGGCCCCTCCGGAACCGTGACGTGACGGCCTGAGTATGCCCCACAGGCGGCGCAGACGCGGCGCCCGACCGATCGTTCGCGGGCCCGCGCCCGCTCCTACAAGAACGTTCGCTCGACGGTGTGCCAGCGCTCCTGTAGGAGCGGCTTCAGCCGCGATGGGGATCGGCGCCGACCCTGGGGAGGGCCATCGCGGGCAAGCCCGCTCCTACAGGCGCTACGCTCAGACGCTGAAGCTGTGCTCCTGTAGGAGCGGCTTCAGCCGCGATAG
>CAYOJP010000395.1:0-3485 GCA_964404305.1 uncultured Gammaproteobacteria bacterium | reverse complement strand
GTCCGGCGGCGCTTCCCCCTACGTGCGCGTGACGAGCCTGCAGGCGATCCGCGAGCCGGCCCTCCAGTTCCTGGTGGCGGCGCAATCCCCCGAAGGCACCCTGCTGCAGGACTACACCGTGCTGCTGGACCCCGCCGCCGGCATGGGGAGGGTGCCGGCCGCCACAACCGCACCCGCGGCACCTGCTCCGGCTCAGGCTCCGGCTCCGGCTCCGGCTCCGGAAGCGTCGACGGCCGCCGAACCGTCGGCCCCGGAAGCGCCGGCGCCGGCGGCAACTGCGGAGGCCGCGACCGCGGGTAACGACGCCGGAGCGTCTGCGGGGACCTACGGGCCGGTCACCGCGAGCGACACGCTGTGGTCGCTCGGGGACCGCCTGCGGCCCGACGACTCGGTCAGCGTGTACCAGATGATGGTGGCGCTGAAGCGCGCCAATCCGGAGGCGTTCTCCGGCGACCGCTACGACGGGCTGCGCAAGGGAGTCTCGCTGCGGATACCGGACACGGCGGACGTGCGGGCCGTGACTGCCGGCGAAGCCCAGGCCGAGATCCAGGCTGCGCTCGGGCAATGACGCTGCTCCGCGCTGCGGTACTGCGGGGCGCTGCGCTGGCGGCCCTGACCGGGCCGGCGGGAACGGCAACGGGGGCGCCGGCGTTCGCGGACCGGATGGAGGCTGCCCCGCACCTCGCACTCGAATCGCTCGAGGACGGCAAGTGCTTCATCCTCAGCCCGGGCGGCAAACTGCGGGTGATGCGCAATACCCACCCCGACCGCGCGGTCAAGTTCCGGCTGGATCGCTATTTCGCCGACAAGCTGCAGGCGGGCGGGGCGGCGGGGACCATCGCCCCGGGTGACGAGCCGGTGAAGCTCGGCTGCACGGAGGTCGACGGTCGGGAGCAGCGCTGGGAGATCCAGCGCGCGGAATTCACCGAGACACCGGCCCCGGCATCACCCTAGGCGGCGCTCAGCCCGGCTCGGGGGTGTCGCCGCGCCGGCGGCCTTCGACCAGCGGCGCGAGTTCGGTCAGGGCCTGGCGATAGACCTGGCGCTTGAACGGCACCACTTCGCGGACCGGGCGCCAGTAGGACACCCAGCGCCAGTCGTCGAATTCCGGGTTCTCACACCAGGACAGGTTGACGTCGCTCTCCCCGCCGACCAGGCGCAGGGCGAACCAGATCTGCTTCTGACCGATGCACAGGGGGCTGCGCTGCCGCCGGACGAAGCGGCTGGGGAGGCGATAGCGCAGCCAGCGCCGGGTCGCCCCCATGACCTCCACGTGCCGGGCTTCCAGTCCGACCTCCTCGCGCAGTTCCCGCAGCATGGCATCCTCGGGAGTCTCGTCGCCCTGGATGCCGCCCTGCGGGAACTGCCAGGCGTTCATACCGACCCGCCGGCCCCAGAATACCTGCCCGTCATCGTTGCAGAGCACGATGCCCACGTTGGCGCGGAACCCCTGCGCGTCGATGAGAGAGCTGGCGGCATTCATGATCGCCGTCCAGTCTTCCACAGATGGCGGCCCCGGGCCAAGGGCGCCACCACCGGCCGGTCAGGACAGCAGTTTCTGCACCGCCGCCCGTTCCTCGTCGAGTTCCTTGCGCGTGGCTTCCATGCGCGCCCGGCTGAAATCGCCGATCTCCAGGCCCGGCACGATCTGCCAGGCGCCGTCGCGGCAGGTGACCGGATACGAGTAGATGAGGCCCTCGCCGATGCCGTAGCTGCCGTCGCTGGCGATGCCCATGCTGGTCCAGTCGCCGTCGGGCGTCCCCCGGGCCCAGTCGCGCATGTGCTCGAGCGCGGCATTGGCGGCCGAGGCCGCGCTCGAGGCCCCGCGGGCGTCGATGATCTCCGCGCCTCGCTTGGCCACACGCGGGATGTAGTCGTTCTCGTACCAGGCACGCTCGACCTGGGCCAGGGCCGGCTGGCCGCGGACGGTGGCGTGGTGCAGGTCCGGATACTGGGTGGTCGAGTGATTGCCCCAGATGCTGACCCGGCGGATATCGGTGACCGGGACGCCGATCTTGCCAGCGAGCTGGGCGACCGCGCGGTTGTGGTCGAGGCGGGTCATGGCGGTGAACTGCCGACGGTCGAGCTCCGGCGCGGAGTTCATGGCGGTCAGGGCGTTCGTGTTCGCAGGGTTGCCGACGACCAGCACCTTCACCGAGCGGGCGGCATGGTCGTTCAGGGCCTTGCCCTGCCCCTTGAAGATGCCGGCGTTCTGCTGCAGCAGGTCGGCACGCTCCATGCCGGGGCCGCGGGGCTTGGCGCCCACCAGCAGGGCGCAGTCGGCGTCGCGGAAGGCGACCCCGGCATCATCGGTCATCACGATGCCCTGCAGGAGCGGAAACGCGCAGTCCTCCAGTTCCATCGCCACACCCTTCAGGGCCTTCAGCGCCGGCGTGACTTCCAGCAGTTGCAGGATGACCGGCGTGTCGCGGCCGAGCATCTCGCCGGCGGCGATGCGGAACAGCAGCGAGTAGGAAATCTGACCGGCGGCTCCTGTGACGGCGACGCGCGCTGGCTTGGGCATGGGGACGGTCTCCAGTAGGGGTTCGATTGAACGAATCGTCGGCCTGGCCGCTATATCGAACGGCGCGGGCCTGGCGGGGGGCGCTAGGATAGCGTCGCGGTTTGCGCTGCGGCAAGCATGCCGCACTGCATCGGGAACGCCGGGCAAGTGCGCGCGCGGCTTGGTCTTTATCAGGTGAAACAGTATGATGCGCGAGTCTGCACGCGCCGGGAGAGATGGGCGTACAGCAGTAGCCCGGCCCGTATGCCGCGCTGCAGCCGAGCGCCTTTTCCCACATCGTGCCCAGCGTCGGCTGTAAGTTGCGGAGACACGCCAGATGAGCATGCCGGAGCCTTCCTGCCTGTACAGCGGCAACGCCGCCTTCATCGAAGACCTGTACGAGGCGTACCTCGCCGAGCCTCAGGGCGTCAGCCCGGAGTGGCGGAGCTACTTCGACGCACTGCGCGGCGCCCAGCCCGCCAGCGCCGAGCGCGCTCACGGCCCCGTCCGCGCCGCCTTCGAGCGCGCCGGCCGCGAGCCCCGGACCACCGCGGTCGCCGCCGGAGTCTCCGAGGCCTTCCGCGAGAAGCAGGTTGCCGTGCTGCAGCTCATCAACGCTCACCGCTTCCTCGGGCACCGCCAGGCCGACCTCGACCCGCTGCAGCAGCACGATCGCCCCGAGGTCGTGGAACTGAACCCCGCGCATCACGGGCTCGGCGAGTCCGACCTGGACACGGTGTTCAGCACCGGCTCGCTGTTCGGCCCCGCAACCGCGTCGCTGCGCGAGATCCTGCGCATCGTCCGCAGCACCTACTGCGGGCGCATCGGCGCCGAGTACATGCACATCAACGAGACGGCGCAGAAGCGCTGGATCCAGGAGCGGCTCGAGCTGCCGCTCGGCCGGCCGGCCTACGACCCGGCGAAAAGGCGCGAGATCTTCGAGCGCGTGGTCGCGGCGAGCGCCCTGGAGGAGTACCTGCAC
>CAYOJP010000394.1:0-3499 GCA_964404305.1 uncultured Gammaproteobacteria bacterium | reverse complement strand
TTTGGCCCGCAGGCCCGCCACCACCCCCGGACCCAGAACGATATCCGCATCGAGCAGGAGGATCAGATCAGTGCGGGCTCGGGACCGGCCCTGCTCGAGCGCCCACAGCTTGCCGCTCCAGCCGGCGGGCGGCGCGCTGCCAGTGAGCACTTCCAGCCCCGCCAGCTCCAGGGCCCGGGCGGCGTCACCGGTGCCGTCGTCGGACTGGTCGTCGATGAGCAGGATGCGGAGCTGTTCGCCCTGCGCGGCAAGCGCCCGCAGGGTGCCGGCGATGTGCTCCGCCTCGTTACGGGCGGGGATCAGGGCGGTCACGTCCGGCAGCGGCGCGGGACCACCGGTCGCGGTGAATGCCTCGGCAGTCGACCACGGTCGCCAGGGCAGGAGGACGAGCACCAGCCACAGGCCCGCGGCTGCCAGCGTCAGGCTCAGCATGCAGTGGCGCCGCACCCGCTCCGGGCGCCGCGGGCGGACGGCGTGTTCAGGCGACCCGCTTGCTGCTGCAACTGCTGCCCGCGGCGTCGGTCTGCGCCACGAGGCGCGGCCGGGCCGGCATTTCGTCGGAATACAGCACCGGGAGTTCCGGTGCCATCGGGCCGTCGGTGCGCGGCCCGAGCAGGGCCACGCGCGCCGCCTTCAGCGGCCGGGTGAACGTGTCGTCGACCGCCGTCATCTCGTAGCCGCAGTGCATCATGCAGTTCGCGCACTTGGGATTGCGGCCGGTACCGTACTTCTCCCATTCGGTCTCTTCCATCAGCGCCTTGAAGTTCGGCGCATAGCCCTCGCCGACCAGCAGGTAGCAGGGCTTCTGCCAGCCGAACACGTTACGGGTGACCGCGCCCCAGGGCGTGCATTCGTAGGTCTGGTTGCCGGCGAGGAAATCGAGATACAGCGGCGACTGGTTGAAGCGCCACTTCCGGCCCTCGCCGAGCTTGAAGATGTCCCGGAACAGCTGCTTGCTGCGCTGGCGGCCCAGGAACACGTCCTGGCGCGGCGCGCGCTCGTAGCTGTAGCCGGGCGACATGGTCACTGCTTCCAGCCCCAGCGCCATCATGTCGTCCATGAAGCCCGCGACTTCCTCTGCGGTCTCGCCCTGGAACAGCGTGCAGTTCGCGGTGACGCGAAAGCCGCGCGCCAGGGCCTTCCTGATCACCTCGACGCACTTGTCATAGACGCCGGTGCGGCAGACGGACGCGTCGTGGCGATCGCGATTGCCGTCGAGGTGGATCGAGAACGTGAGGTACGGGCTCGGCTCGAACTCGTCCATCTTCTTCTCGAGCAGCAGTGCGTTCGTGCACAGGTACACGAATTTCTTGCGCGCGATGAACCCGCGCGCGATGCGCGCGATGTCCCGGTGGATGAGCGGTTCGCCACCGGCGATCGAGACGACCGGCGCGCCGCACTCGTCGATCGCGGCCATGCAGTCCTCGTAGCTCAGGCGCCGGTCGAGGATCTCGTCCGGATAGTCGATCTTGCCGCAGCCCGAACAGGCGAGATTGCAGCGGAACAGTGGCTCGAGCATCAGTACGAGCGGATACTTGCGATTGCCACGGAGCTTCTGGCCGATGATGTAGCTGGCAACGCGGTACTTCTGGATCAGCGGAACGCCCATCAGATGCCCCCTGGACCGGGAAAACCCCTAGGTTTATCAGGTAATTATTCTTGATGCAGCGCGCATATTAAGCGATCGTTACGGGCAGGCAAAGCTGCGGGTGGAAAATTCGTGTCGCGGGAACCGCCGTTTCCGGCCGGTCGGCGGGGCTGGCGCCACGCATTTGCAGACCTGCCGCCGCTTTCGTGGCTGGGGCACCACACGGAGGCGGCTTCCTTGCAAGCCCCGGAGCCGGTCCCGATAATGACCGGCTGATTTTTCGCCGGTTTCCACAGACCCCCGATGATCGAATTGAGCCGCTATCCGTTACTCGCCCGCATCGACTCGCCGGCGGACCTGCGTCAGATGCCGGAGGCGCAGCTTGCCGGCGTCGCGAGCGAACTGCGCGCCTACCTGCTCGATTCGGTCAGCCGCAGTGGCGGCCATTTCGCCGCCGGACTGGGTACGGTCGAACTGACCGTCGCGCTGCACTATCTCTACGATACCCCTGACGATCGCATCGTCTGGGACGTAGGCCACCAGGCCTACCCGCACAAGGTGCTCACCGGGCGGCGGGACCGGCTGCACACGATCCGGCAATGGGGCGGGCTCGCCCCGTTCCCCAAGCGCGACGAGAGCCCCTACGACACCTTCGGCGTGGGCCACTCGAGCACGTCCATCAGCGCGGCGCTCGGCATGGCCATCGCCGCCCGGACGACCGGCAGCGGACGACGCAGCGTGGCGGTGATCGGCGACGGCGGCATGACCGCCGGACTCGCCTTCGAGGCGCTCAACCACGCCGGCGATCTCGACGTCGATCTGCTGGTGATCCTCAACGACAACAACATGTCGATCTCGCCGAACGTCGGCGCGCTGTCGAACCGGTTCGCGCAGCTGCTCTCGGGCAAGCTCTACAAGACCGTCCGCGAGGGCAGCCAGAAGGTGCTCTCGAGGATCCCGAACGCCTGGGAAATTGCGCGCAACCTCGAGGAGCACGTCAAGGGACTGATCGTGCCCGGGACGCTGTTCGAGGAATTCGGCTTCAACTACATCGGGCCCATCGATGGCCATGACCTGCCGGCGCTGCTCGGCACGCTGCGCAACCTCAAGGCGCTGTCCGGGCCGCAGCTCCTGCACATCATCACGAAGAAGGGCAAGGGCTACGCGCCGGCGGAGGCCGACCCGGTCAAGTACCACGGCGTGTCGCCATTCGACCCGAGCCGCGGCATCGTGCCCTCGGGCAAGCCGTCCAGGCCGACTTTCAGCCGCGTCTTCGGCGACTGGATCTGCGACATGGCCAGGCGCGATTCGCGCGTGGTCGCCATCACTCCCGCGATGCGCGAGGGGTCGGAACTGGTGCGCTTCGAACAGGAGCACCCCGACCGCTACTTCGATGTCGCAATCGCCGAGCAGCATGCGGTCACCGTGGCGGCCGGCATGGCCTGCGACGGCCTGAAGCCCGTCGTCGCCATCTACTCGACGTTCCTGCAGCGGGCCTACGACCAGCTCGTGCACGACGTGTGCGCGCAGGACCTGCCGGTGCTGTTCGCGATCGATCGTGCCGGCCTGGTCGGCGCCGACGGTCCGACCCACAACGGCTCCTACGATCTCTCGTTCATGCGCTGCCTGCCCAACCTCGTGATCATGGCACCGGCCGACGAGAACGAGTGCCGGCAGATGCTCTACACCGGCTTCATGCTCGACCACCCGGCCGCCGTGCGTTACCCCCGTGGCAGCGGCCGCGGCACGACGATCGAGACCGAGATGACCGCGCTGCCGCTCGGCAAGGGCGAGATCCGCCGGCGCGGTCGCGGCGTGGCGATCCTGGCCTTCGGCACACTGCTCGACCTCGCGCTTGCCGTCGCCGACGATCTCGACGCGACGGTCGCCAACATGCGCTTCGTCAAGCCG
>CAYOJP010000393.1:0-3503 GCA_964404305.1 uncultured Gammaproteobacteria bacterium | reverse complement strand
GGCGCACGCTGTCGCGCCTGCTCACCGAGGCCGGGTTCGTGCTCACGGGCTTCCGTGGTGTCGGGAGGTGGCCGTGGCTGTGGAAGAGCATGATCGTGGTGGCGCGCAAGCGGGAGTGAACGAGCCTGCCGCGCTGCCGCCCCGCACCCGCGCGAGGAGCGTGCGCCACTGTGCGAGCGCCGTCTCGAAATCGAAATTCGCGACCAGGGCCGCGCGGGCAGTTGCGCCCGTCGCCGCCATCGCCGCGGGGGCGGCCGCGCAATCGAGCAGGGCCCGGACCAGCGCCTGCGGATCCCCGGGTGCCACCGAGATGCCGGCCCCCAGCGTGCGCAGCACGCGGCCGACCTCGCCGTCGGGATCGCCCAGGTTTAGCGTCGCGCGACCGGCCGCCATGCTGCCGTAGAGCTTGCTCGGCACGATCAGTCCCTCGAGGGCCGGTCGCAGCGAGACGAGGTGCAGATCCGGCACCGACAGGCTCTCCGCGAGCCGCTCGCGCGGCTGGTAGGGGTGGAACTGCACCATGTTCGGGCTGCAGCCGGCGAGATCCGCGCGCAGGCGGTCGAGGCCGCTGCCCCCACCGATGAACACGAAGGCGATGCGGTCGTTGCCGGCCTGTGCGAGCAGGCGTACCGCCGCGGCGATCGTGGCCTCGTCGTGCGCGCGCCCGAGATTGCCGGAGTAGCCGACCACGAAACGTTCGCCCAGGCGCCAGCGCGCGCGCAGGGCATTGACCGCGGGGGGAACCGGATGGACGCGGTCCGCGTGCGCCCAGTTGTGGATGACCGCCAGCGTGCCATCGGGCACGCCACGCGCCCGCAGGCGCTCGCGCATGCGCTCGCCGATCGCGACGTTGGCGACCGCGGTCCGCAGGGACCAGTCGCGCAGGCGCAGCAGCGGGCCGCTCGCGGACCGCGCGCCCCGCACGCCGAGGGCGACCGCGACCTCGGGGAACAGGTCCTGCAGCCAGTTGACGAGGCGCGCTCCGCGGACGCGCGCGGCCAGCGCCGCGACGACGCTGATCAGCGGCGGATCGGTCTTGGCGACCACGATGTCGCCGTGCCGGACCCGCCGCAGCAGGCAGGCGCAGCAGGCGAGGTAGAACGTCAGGTAGTCGAGGGCGCGGCCGGCCAGGGAGCGCCGCCCGAACCGGCTGGTCGGGACGCGATGCACCGTGACGCCGTCGATGCGTTCGAGCGGCGGCAGCCGAGCCGCGGGCTCGTCGTAGCGCTGGCGCGAGGTGACGACGCGCACGTCCTCGCCGGCGGCCGCGAGGGCGAAGGCGAGATCGCCCAGCATCTGGCTCGTGGCCGAATGATCGGGGTGGAAGTAGCGGTTGACGAACCAGATCGTCATCGCCCTGCGCCCGGCTGCGTGCGCTCGCGAGTCACTTGCACGCGGCGGACCCGGCGGCCGCGGTCACGGCGTTCAGGGCGCCGACGATGGCGGCGACCAGCGTGTCGAGGTTGACCTCGTCGCGGACGATGCGGAAGGCGGCCTCGCCCATGCATCGCAGCCGCGGCAGGTCGGCCAGGGCGGTGGCGAGCGTCCGCGCCAGGGCGTCCGTGTCGCCCGGCGGCACGCGCCAGCCGCTGTCGGGCCGCACGAGGTCCTCCTGCGTGCCGTCGCCATCGGCCACGATGACCGGCAGGGCATGGCTCATCGCCTCCTGGACGGCCAGCCCGCCCAGGCCAGGCAGGACGAACAGATCCGCGGAGGCGAAGGCGGCGGCCATGGCCTCCCCGCGCAGTTCACCGGTGAACTGCGCCGCGGGGTACACGGTGCGGGCGAGCGCCTCCAGGTCGCAGCGCAGCGCGCCGTCGCCCACGATCAGCAGGCGCGGGCGGACCGCTTCGGGCAGCGTCGCCGCCGCGCGCAACAGGACATCGACCCGCTTGCCCTCCAGCAGCCGGCCGACGCAGATGACCGTCGGCCGGTCCTGCGGGCGCAGGGCCCGGACGGGCGATGCGCCGGCCGGCGCGGGGCTGACGGCATTGCGCGCCACGAACACGCGCCGCACGCCGATGCCCGCGTACTGCGCGGCGGCGTGCGAGCTGTAGGCGAGCAGGCCGTCGAAACGGCGCAGGGCCCGGTCGCGCAGGAACGCGCGCGCGCGGTGCAGGCCCGGGGACAGCGGCATCAGGCCCAGGCCCCAGCCCAGCACCGGGCGGTTCCGGCGCTGCATCCAGCGCAGCACTGCCGGCGTGCGCAGCAGCCGCGGATTCGCATCGGTGATGAGCACGTCGGGCTCCCAGTCGTGCAGCCAGTCGATGAGCCCTTCCTGCCAGATCGCCTCGAACCGGCCGCGGAACAGGTAGCGGTTGTGCCCGCGGCGCCAGTGCCGCACGTCCAGCGCGTCCGCGGTGGCGGCCGACCAGGCACGCCGCGGCTGGCCGCTGTAGACCGACAGGCCGCCCTCGCAGGCGCGCTCGAGCTGCTCGAACAGCGGCCGCCGGAACGGCGTGAGGATGCTCTGGATGACGGCCGCACGGCCGGCGAAGCGGCAGGCGGGAGCGCGCAGCGCCGGCGGCAGTGCGTGCGGCGCGTTCATCGCAGTTCGACGCAGGCGGGGCGGGGGCCGCCGCCCGTGAGCCAGCGATAGACCTCCTGCATCGAGGCCGCGACCCGGGGCCAGGTGTAGTGCTCCCCGACCAGCGCGCGGCCGCGCGCGCCCATCTCCCGGCGCCCGGGCGTGGCCATTGCGAGCAGGACCTGCAGCCCCGCGCGGATGCCGGCCGGGTCGGGCGAGATGCGGATGGCCGCGTCGCGCGCGTAGCCGTCGGGCAGGTTGCACTGCGGGCTCATCAGCACCGGCAGTCCGTGCGCCCAGGCTTCGAGCACGCTCATCGGCAGCCCTTCGCTGTGCGAGGGCAGGATGAAGGCGTCGGCGGCGTGGAACATCGCAGCCTTGGCCGCCCCCTGGACGGGGCCGGTGAACTCGACGTCGTCGTCCACGCCCAGCGCGCGCGCGCGCGCCCTGACACGTTGCACGTAGGCCGGTTCGCCGCCCCCGGCGACTACCAGCCGCCAGCCCCGGGTGGCCGGCCCCGCCAGCGCCCAGCCGTCCAGAAGTTCCAGCACGCCCTTCTTCGGGTGCAGGCGGCCAAGGAACAGCAGCCGGCGCGGCCCGCGGCCGGCGCCGGCGTCATTGCCGGCGAGCGCAGCGACGGGCTCGACCCCGTTCGGCACGATGCAGACGGGATTCGTCAGGCCGCACGCCCGGATCGCCGCGTACTCGGCCTCGTTCAGGGCGTGCAGCACGCCGGCGCCGCGGAGGTGCCGGTGCTCGAACAGCAGGCCGGCCACGCGCTTCTTCCACCCCGACGTGCGCAGGGCCCAGGGATCCAGCATGCCGTGGGGCTGCACGACATAGGGCGTGCGGTGCGCGCGGTGGTGGCGCAGGCAGGCGAGCGAGTTGTAGAGCCACAGGCCGTGCGTGTGCACCACGTCGGGGGCGAAGCGGGCGAGGGCCGCCGGCATGCCCGGGCACCAGGCGAGTGCGCGCG
>CAYOJP010000392.1:0-3508 GCA_964404305.1 uncultured Gammaproteobacteria bacterium | reverse complement strand
TGCGCTTCCACCTGAAGACCTACCCGGCGCCGAAGGCGATCCGCGTCAGCACCTACATCCTGCCGCTGGAACGGCATGCCACCATGACCGGCACGATCGAAGACCTGGCCGCCACGCTCGATCCCAGGGTCGAGATCCTGGCGCTGTTGCTGCACAGCCCGGAAGCCCCGCCGACGGCGCCGCCGCAGGAATCGAAGGTCTGCTACCTCGCCGTGTTCGCTTACGGCGACAGCGATGCCGAGTCGCGGCAGATGCTGGCGCCGTTCGCGCAATCCGAGATCGCCACGGCCGCCGTCGCCAGCGCCGAGTTCCAGGAGTACACGTTCGAACGCCTGTTTCCCGACTTCTTCGGCACGCAGCACCCGGGCGGATACCTCGGGCGCTACGCCGCGGAGAGCATCTTCACCGACGAACCCGGCCAGGCACTCGCGGCCATGGCGCCGCACTTCCGCGAGGCGCCGTCGCCGATCTGCCACGTGATTGCGAGCTACAACCAGAACCTGAAGGATTACCCGGACGCCATGTTCTCGGCAATCGCGCGCCACTACGTCGGCTGCTTCGCCATCTGGGACGACGAAGCTGACGACGAGCGCGGCTTCAAATGGCTGGACGAGACGATCCCGCTGATCGATCCGTTCGGCAAGGGCCATTACGTCAACGAGGTCGAGGCGCGGCGGCATCCCGACCGCATCCGCCAGTGCTACACGCCGGAGAAGTGGGAGCACATGAAGGCGGTGCGGCGCAAATACGATCCGCACGGCGTGTTCCACACCTATCTCGGACACGGTCAGGGCGAGTCTGACTAGCGTGCCATGACCGCGTCGGGCCTGCGGGTCGAGGTCAGGAACCGGCGGCGCACGGGCGCGGCTGCAATCAACGCGTTCGCCCGGCCCTGCCAGCGGCTCCGAACCGGCAAGCGTGGCGCGAGCCGCCGCTGCCACGGCTCTTCCAGTCAAAGGTTCGAGCCAGGCCGCCACGTTCCTGGTGCTCTTGCCGGCAATGCACCCGTTGCAACGCAGGGCGATGCTCTGCATGGCAGAGCGCAATCACCGATCACTCCTCTCGGCGCCGGTGCCGGCCGGGTCCGCCGCGACTCGCTCGAGTACGTCCCTGTAACGCTCGGCCGCGCGCGCAGCGCCCGCCCCCTACTCCGACTTCAACCCCACCGCCCGCACGACCGCAATCGCCACGAACGGCAGCACGAGCGCCAGCGCCGAGACGGTCATGAGCAGCCAGCCGAGTTCGCTGTAGTCCGCGGGCACGCTGATGGCGCCGCTGGCGGGGTCCTTCACCTCGCGGGTGACGGTGTAGATCTGGTTCAGGTACTTGGTGCCGAGCTGCGCGGCGGAAAGGGCGAGGTTGGTGAAGGAGGCCATCACCGCGAAGAACGTGGCCTTCAGGTGCGCGGGCGCGGAGTTCGCGATCCAGGCGAGCATCGGCACCATCGCGATCTGGCCTAGCGGCGATTCGAGCGCCGTGTCGACGAGGGCGATGAAGCGCGCATCCACCACGCCGCCGGTCATGGCGGCAGTCCACTCGTGCAGGCCGTAGTACATGCCGAGAATGGGCAGGCCCAGCAGGAAGCCGGCGACCGTGAGGAAGCCGACGACATAGGTGATCGAGCGCTCGGCCATGAACCGGCGGAACAGGAACAGCCCCGCCAGCGTCAGCGTGCTGCCGATCAGCGAGAGCTGCGCGATGAACGACTGGTCGAAGCCCAGTTCGTCGATCATCCACCACGTCGAGCCCGCGCCGGGACCGGGGATCGCGCGGAACACGAAGATGACGATCGCCGTGCCGAGCAGGGTCGCGCGCGCGGCCGGGTCGAGCTCCTGCAGCAGCCGCCACATGAGGAACGCGACAATCGCGAACGAGCCGGCGAACACCAGTTCCTGGCCGTACTCGAGCCCCGACAGCCCGACGCCGGCGGTGACCAGCACGAACACCAGGCTGCCGCCGAGTATCCACCAGTTCGGCGTGGCCGGCTCGCCCCGCGGGTCGACGAGCGCCAGTGCCGAGGCGAGCGCGTGGCCCCGCGCCAGCAGCCGGCGCAGCTCGCGCATCCGCAGCATCGAGGCGAACACCACGCCGCCGATCGACACCAGCGGGATGATCAGCGCCAGTTCGTAGACGCGGATGTAGATCGCCTGCTTGGCCGCCGCGTCGAGCGCCTCCACGCCCTGGAACTTCCAGATGTTCACGACCGAGACGAGCACGCCGCCGCCGATGATGGCGACCCGTCCGAGCGTCTGCATCGTGGTGTTCATGAGCCGCCGGATCTCCGGCGCGAGCGGGCGCCCGTCCGCGTCGAACCTCGGCACCGCCTCGACCGTCATCGCGTCGGCGACCACGTCCTGCAGCGCGTAGCCGATCGGCGAGAGCAGTGCGGCGGCGACGAACCAGTGCTCGACCGGCGCAACGGCGCGCATGGCTTCCGGGTGCGACAGCAGGCCGAGCATGATCAGGAGGCCTGCGGCGATGAGGCTGGCGCCGAGGTAGACCAGCAGCGACTTCCAGCGCCAGATGAGATCGACGAGGTGGCCCAGCGGCATCTTCAGGGCCCACGGGATGCCCGCCCAGAACCCGAGCGCGGCGAGGAACTCCGCGGACAGCCCGAGGTACTCCTTCACGAAGAACGTGCCGACGATGCCGGTGAGGCTCGACACGCCCGCGGCCATGTAGACCATCAGCGGCGGCAGGTAGGACAGGCGCATCTCGCGGCCGAGGGCAAGGATGTTCTCGTCCAGCCAGCGGGCGGCGGCAGTCAGCACGGGCGGGTCTCCAGAGGTGGCACGGGGAGGATGCGGAAAAGTCCGCAGCGGTGGACCGGGACGACGGGGCCATTGTTCCGCGGCCGGGCGCTAGGCGCCGGCCCGCCGGGCTATAATCGGCGCCGCACCGACCGTTGCGGATGAGAGGCCCATGGCAGCGACCCCCCCCGTGTCCGACCTGACGTCCGATCCGGATCCCGGCGAAACCCGGGAGTGGATCGAGGCGCTCGACGCCGTCCTCGAGGTCGAGGGCGGTGACCGCGCCCACTACCTGCTGCAGAAGCTGGTCGACCAGGCCCGCCGCGGCGGCGTCTACCTGCCGTTCTCCGCCCGCACGGCGTACCTAAACACCATCCCGCCGGAGCGCGAGGAGTATACGCCGGGGGACCCGGCGATCGAATGGCGGCTGCGCTCGATCATCCGCTGGAACGCCATCGCGATGGTGCTGCGGGCGAACCGCAAGCACCCGGGGCTGGGCGGGCACCTGGCGAGCTTCGCGTCCTCGGCGACGCTGTACGAGGTGGCCTTCAACCACTTCTTCCACGCCCCCGGCGAAAAGCACGGGGGCGACCTCGTGTTCTTCCAGGGCCACTCGGCGCCGGGCGTGTATGCGCGCGCCTTCCTGTACGGCCAGATCACCGAGGAGCAGATGGAGCACTACCGCCAGGAGGTCGGCGGCAAGGGGCTGTCGTCCTACCCGCACCCCTGGCTGATGCCCGACTTCTGGCAGTTCCCGA
>CAYOJP010000391.1:0-3508 GCA_964404305.1 uncultured Gammaproteobacteria bacterium | reverse complement strand
GACGCACCGAAGTCCGTCGAGGCCATCGAGGCGGTGATGGCGGAGATCCGGCATTGACGCGTCCGTGGCGGCGGTCGTGAACCCGCGCGCCGCCGCACCGCCGGGGCCCGCCTCGTTCACGGGCTGACACCCGGCCCCCGCGTAGCCTCGCCGCCACGACCGGAGTCGGAGCGGAATCCGCGAACCGCATGACCGCCACCACGGAACTCGATGTCGTCGTCGCCGGCGCGGGCCCGGTCGGCGCCGTGCTTGCGCTCGCGCTCACCGCGGGCGGCGCGCGCTGCGCGGTGCTGGAGGCGGCGGGCGCGGACACCGGCGGGCCGCCCGGGTACGACGACCGCTACCTTGCGCTGGCGCTGGCCTCGCAACGGATCCTCGCCACGCTGGGCCTGTGGTCCCCGCTCGTGTCCCGGGCCGGCACGCTGCGCAGCGTCCACGTCTGCGAGCGCGGCCGGTTCGGGGCGACGCGACTCGACGCCGCGCTCATCGGCGAGGACGCCCTGGGCTATGTCGTCCCGGCCCACGCGCTGGGCGAGACGTTGCTCGCGCGACTGCGGCACGGCGATGGCGGGCGTATGCTGTGCCCGGCGCGCCTCACGGGCCTGCGGGTCGGCGCGGAGGCGGTCCGGATCGAGACCGATGCCACCGCCCCGCTGCGCGCGCGCTTGCTGATCGGTGCCGACGGCGGCGCCTCGCAGGTCCGCGCCTGCCTCGGGATCGAGACCGACGAGCACGACTACGGCCAGACGGCCATCGTCTGCAACGTCACGCCGGCACGACCGCACGGGGACCAGGCATTCGAGCGCTTCACGCCGCAGGGCCCGCTCGCGCTGCTGCCCCTGCCCGGCGGCCGCTGCGGGCTGGTGTGGACCGTGCCCCACGACCGCGCGGCGGCGGCGCTGGCGCTGGACGACGAGGCGTTCGCGGCCGCCGCGACCCTGGCGAGCGGCCGGCGGCTGGGCCGGATCGCGCGCGTCGGCCGGCGCAGCCACTACCCGCTGCGCCAGGTCCGCGCGCACCGCCAGCACGCCGACCGCGTGGTGCTCGCCGGCAACGCCGTGCACGTGCTGCATCCGAACGCGGCCCAGGGGCTGAACCTGGGCCTGCGCGACGCCGCCGTGCTCGCCGAGCACGTGTTGGGCGCGCTGCGCGCGGGCGCCGATCCGGGCGCGCCAGACACGCTCGCCGCGTATGTCGCCGCACGCGCGCGCGACCAGCACCGCACGGCGCTGCTCAGCGACGGCCTCGCCCGGCTGTTCGGGATCGATTTCGCGCCGCTCGGCTGCCTGCGCGGCCTGGGCCTCGCTGCCTTCGACCGCCTGCCACCGGCAAAGGCCGCCCTGGTGCGCGCCGCGACCGGCCTGTCCGGGCGCGTACCGAGGCTCGCATTGGGGCTGGCGCCGTGAGCCCCCTGTCGAGGGGCCCGGCGCTGCGCGCGGGGATCGACAGCAAGGCCGCCGGTGCCAGCCGCCGACCACGCGTCCACGTTCACGGGTACGGCCGCGCGGGGGCGGCGTCGTGAGCTGCTTTCCCGGCCCTGCGGTGACGGGGCGGTGAGCCTGCCTGCGGCCGGCCACGCGCGCCGCCCGCGAGGCGCGGCGCACGACGTGGATGTCGCCATCGCCGGCGCCGGCGTGGTCGGCCTGACGGTCGCGCTCACGCTCGCGCGTGCCGGCCTGTCCTCGGTCGTGCTCGAGCGTGCCGCGCCCGTGACCGATGCCGCCGGCACCGCTGAACCGGACCCGCGCACGCTCGCGCTGACGCTGGCGGTGGAACGCGTGCTGGAGGCAATCGGCGCATGGCGGCACCTGCCGCAGGAGCGCATCGGCCGGTTCCGGCACATGCAGGTGTGGGAGCCCGCGGGCGGCGGGCAGATCCGCTTCGATGCCGCCGACGCCGGCGTCGCCGCGCTCGGCAGCATCGTCGAGGTGCGGACGCTCACCGACGCGCTGGCGCTGGCCGCCGCGGCCGAACCGAAGGTACAGGTCCGACGCGGCGTGGCCATCACCTCGCTGCAGACGGACACCGCGGTCGCCACGCTGGATCTTGACGAGGGCGAGCGCCTGCGGGCACGCCTGGTGGTCGGTGCCGACGGCAAGACCTCCACCGTGCGCAGGCTCGCCGGCATCGACTGGCGGCAGGCCGACTACGGGCAGGAGGCGCTCGTGTGCGTCGTGCGCACGGCCGAACCGCACGGCGAAACCGCGCGCCAGGCCTTCCTGGAGCACGGTCCGCTCGCGTTCCTGCCGCTGGGCGATCCGCACCTGAGCGCGATCGTGTGGTCGACGGCGCCCGCGCAGGCGCAGCGGCTGGAGGCGCTGGCGCCCGCCCACTTCGCCCTCGAGCTGGCCCAGGCCTGCGGGCACGTGCTGGGCGCCATCGAGCACGTCGGCCGCCGCGAACGGCACCCGCTCGCGCACGGCAGCGCCGCGCGCTATACCGGCCCGCGCCTGGCCCTCGTCGGGGACGCGGCGCACGTCGTGCATCCGCTCGCCGGGCAGGGCGCGAACCTCGGCCTGCTGGACGCCGCCTGCCTCGCCGAGTGCGTCGCCGATGCCCTCGGCGCCGGTCGCGATCCGGGCGGCGAACGCTCCCTGCGGCGCTACGAGCGCTGGCGGCGCTCGGAGAACCTCGCGATGCAGGCGACGCTCGAGGCGCTGCACCGGCTGTTCGGCACCCGGGCGCGCCCGCTCGCCTGGGCGCGCAACACCGGCCTAGGCCTGGTCGACGCCGCCGGACCCGCCAAGCGACTCATCATGCGCCGCGCCTCGGGGCTCGACGGCGACCTGCCCCGGCTCGCCACCCACGCCTCCTGAGGAACGCCATGCCCGCGCTGCCGCCGCTGTTCGACTCCGACCTTCCCAGCCTCGAGCGGCTCGGCCGCGGCAAGGTCCGCGATCTGTACCGCGTCGACGCCGACCACCTGCTGATCGTGGTGACCGACCGGCTGAGCGCGTTCGACGTGGTGCTGCCCGATCCGATCCCGGACAAGGGCGCGGTCCTCACGCGGCTCGCGTCGTTCTGGTTCGACCGCACGCGCCACCTGGTCCGCAACCACCTGACCGGGATCGCGCCGGTCGACGTCGTGCACGGCGCGGCCGAACGGGCGCAGGTGCAGGGGCGCGCGATCGTGGTGCGGCGCTGCCGGCCCCTGCCGATCGAGGCGGTGGTGCGCGGCTACCTCATCGGCTCGGGCTGGAAGGACTATCGCCGCGACGGCCGCGTCTGCGGCATCGAACTGCCGCCCGGACTGGCGCTCGCCGCGCGCCTGCCCGAGCCGATCTTCACGCCCGCCACCAAGGCGGACCAGGGCGCGCACGACGAGAACATCGGCTACGCGGAGGTCGTGCAGCTGGTCGGGGAACCGCTCGCGGGGCAGGTCCGCGACCTGGCGCTCGCGATCTACCGGCAGGCGGCGGAGTATGCGGCCGACCGCGGCATCCTCATCGCCGACACCAAGTTCGAGTTCGGTGTGGACGACGACGGCGCCCTGGTGCTGATCGACGAA
>CAYOJP010000390.1:0-3510 GCA_964404305.1 uncultured Gammaproteobacteria bacterium | reverse complement strand
CCGCGTGCCCGACACCCGCGTCGCGCTCGGCGCGCTCGCGGCGCACTGGCGCGCGCGGCACCCGGTGCCGCTCGTCGCCGTCACCGGCAGCAATGGCAAGACCACGGTGAAGGAGATGGTGCGGGCGATCCTCGCCGGCGCGGGGCCCGTGCTCGCCACCAGCGGCAACCTCAACAACGACATCGGCGTGCCGCTCACGCTGCTGCGGCTCGGGCCGGAGCACCGCCACGCCGTGATCGAGATGGGGGCCAGCCACGCCGGCGAGATCGACGCGCTCACGCGCATCGCGCGGCCGGCGGTCGCCGTGATCACGCAATGCGCGCCGGCGCACCTGGAAGGGTTCGGCAGCGTCGAGGCCGTGGCCCGCGCCAAGGGCGAGATCTACAACGGGCTGACGGCGGACGGCGTCGCGATCGTGAACGCCGACGATCGCTACGCGGCGCTGTGGGCGGCGCTGAATACGGGCCGCCGCTGCCTGCGGTTCGGATTCGCCGCGGACGCGGATGTCCGCGCGATCGACCTCGGGCCCGCGGCGGCAGGCCGGCGACTGCGCATCGAGACCGGCACGGCGTCGATCGAGCTGGAGCTCGCGCTGCTCGGCCGGCACAACGTCGCGAATGCCGCCGCCGCGGCGGCCTGCACGCTGGCGCTCGGCATCGATGCGGACACGATCCGCGCCGGGCTGCGCGACGTGCGGCCGGTGGCCGGTCGCCTGCAACTGCGGCCCGCCGCTCGCGGCGCGCGCGTCCTGGACGATACCTACAACGCCAACCCGGGTTCGCTGGCCGCGGCGCTCGCGGCGCTCGTCGAGCTGCCAGGCCGGCACTGGGTCGCCCTCGGCGACATGGCCGAACTGGGCCCGGACGCGCCGGAGTTCCACCGCGAGGCCGGGCGTGCCGTCCGCGCGGCGGGGTGCGAACGCCTGGTGGCGGTCGGCGAACTGTCACGGGGCGCGGCCGAGGCCTTCGGGGCGGGCGGGCAGCACTGCGCCGACGCCGAAGCCGCCGGCGCGGCACTGCGCGAGGGCCTCGCCGCCGGGGTCACGGTGCTCGTGAAGGGCTCCCGCTCGGCCCGCATGGAGCGGCTGGTCGCCGCGCTCGCGACGCAGGAGCCGGCGCCATGCTGATGCTCCTCGCCGACTGGCTGAGCGGCGCCTACAGCGGTTTCAACGTGTTCCGCTACATCACGGTGCGCACGATCCTCGGCGTGCTCACCGCGCTCGCAATCGCGCTCGTCATCGGGCCGACCCTCATCCGCCGCCTGGTGCGGTCGCAGATCGGGCAGCAGGTGCGCAGCGACGGTCCGCAGTCGCACCTGAGCAAGGCCGGCACGCCGACGATGGGCGGGTTGATGATCCTCGTGTCGGTCGCGGCCAGCACGCTGCTGTGGGCTGACCTGCGCAACCGCTTCGTGTGGATCGTCCTGCTCACGACGCTCGCCTTCGGCCTCATCGGCTTCGTGGACGACTGGCGCAAGATCTCCAGGCGCCATGCCAGCGGGCTGTCGGCGCGGGAGAAGTACGCCTGGCAGAGTGCCGCCGGGCTGGCCGCCGCCGTGCTGCTGTACGCGACCGCCGACGCGCCGGCGCAGACGCAGCTCATCGTCCCGTTCGTGAAGGCGGCGACGGTCGACCTCGGCTGGCTGTTCATTCCGTTCGCGTACCTGGTGATCGTCGGTTCCAGCAACGCGGTGAACCTCACCGACGGGCTCGACGGCCTCGCCATCCTGCCGGCCGTGCTGGTGGCCGGCGCGCTGGTCGTCTTCGCCTATGCCGGCGGCAACATCAACTTCGCGCGCTACCTGGGCATTCCCTACGTGGCGAGCATCGGCGAGGTCTGCGTGGTGTGCGGCGCGATCGTCGGCGCGGGGCTGGGCTTCCTGTGGTTCAACACCTACCCGGCGCAGGTCTTCATGGGCGACATGGGCTCGCTCGCGCTGGGCGCCGCGCTCGGCGTCATCGCGGTGAGCGTGCGCCAGGAACTGGTGCTGTTCATCATGGGCGGCGTATTCGTCATCGAGACGGTGTCGGTCATCCTGCAGGTCGCCTCGTTCAAGCTGACCGGGCGGCGGATCTTCAGGATGGCGCCGCTGCATCATCATTTCGAGCTCAAGGGCTGGCCGGAGCCGCGGGTGATCGTGCGGTTCTGGATCATCACGGTCGTGCTCGTGCTGATCGGGCTGTCGAGCCTGAAGGTGCGCTGAGGACGGATGCGCGCAGCCATGGCACAGGCGGACAGGCGGCGGAACCCGGGCATCGGCACCGTGATCGTGGGACTGGGCGCGACCGGGCTGTCGTGCGCGCGCTTCCTGGCGGCGCGCGGCGAGCCGTTCGCGGTCACCGACAGCCGGCTCGCGCCGCCGGCCCGCGCCGAGTTCGAGCGCTCGTACCCGCAGGCCCCTCTCGCGCTGGGCGGCTTCGATGCCGCGCTGCTGGCCGGCGCGCGCACGGTGGTCGTGAGCCCGGGGGTGGCGCTCGCCGATCCGGCGCTCGCGCCGCTGCTGCCCGCCGGCGCGGAGATCCTCGGCGACGTCGAGCTGTTCGCCCGTCACGCCGACGCCCCGGTCGTCGCGATCACCGGCTCGAACGGCAAGAGCACCGTCACGACGCTGGTCGGGGCGATGTTCGACGCCGCCGGACGGACGGCGCGCGTCGGCGGCAACCTCGGCACGCCCGCCCTCGATCTGCTCGGCGGCCCGCCGCCGGCGGCCTACGTGCTGGAGCTGTCGAGCTTCCAGCTCGAGACGACGTGGTCGCTCGCCGCGATCTGCGCCACGGTGCTGAACGTCAGCCCCGACCACCTGGACCGCTACGCCGATCTTTCCGGCTACGCGGCGGCCAAGGCGCGCGTGTACTCCGGTACCGGGGTCGCGGTGCTGAACGGCGAGGATCCGCTCGTGCTGGCGATGCGCGTCGCCGGTCGCCCCGCCGTCACCTTCGGCGTCGGTCCGGCGTTCGACTACGGCGTCGTGCGGCGTGGCGCGCAGGACTGGCTGGCCTGCCGCGGCGAGCCGCTGCTGGCGGTGGCGGAGCTGGCGATCCGCGGCCGTCACAACGTCGCCAATGCGCTCGCGGCGCTCGCGCTCGGCGAGGCGGCCGGCTTGCCGCGCGTGGCGATGGCGCGGGCCCTGCGCGCCTTCGCCGGGCTCGCGCACCGCTGCCAGCATGTGCGCTCGCGCGCGGGCGTCGACTGGATCGACGACTCCAAGGGCACCAACGTCGGCGCGACCTGCGCGGCGATCGACGGCCTGGATGGCTACCGCCGCATCGTCCTCATCGCCGGCGGGCAGGGCAAGGGCCAGGCCTTCGAGCCGCTCGCCGGACGCGCCCGTGAGCGACTGCGGGCAGCGGTGCTCATCGGCGCCGACGCCGATCGCCTCGAGGCCGCGCTCGGCGCCGCCACGCCCGTGTACCGGGCCGCCGACATGCGCGCGGCGGTCGCGTGCGCCGCGGCGCTCGCCACGCCCGGCGACGCCGTGCTGCTCTCGCCGGCCTGCGCGAGTTTCGACATG
>CAYOJP010000389.1:1801-3512 GCA_964404305.1 uncultured Gammaproteobacteria bacterium | reverse complement strand
CGGATGCTGCGCGCGAGGCCGCCGACCTCGTGCTGACCGACGACAACTTCGCCAGCATCGAGCACGCTGTGCGCGAGGGACGCACGATCTTCGACAACATCAAGAAGTCGCTGCTGTTCATCCTGCCGACCAACGGCGGCGAGGCCGGCGTGATCCTGCTCGCGGTGTTCCTGGGCCTGGCGCTGCCGATCACCGCCGCGCAGATCCTGTGGGTCAACATGGTCACCACGGTGACCCTGGCGATCGCGCTCGCCTTCGAGCCGCCCGAGCCCGGCGTGATGCAGCGCCCGCCGCGGACGCCGGCCGAGCCGCTGATCACCAGGCTGCTGCTGGCACGCGTGGTCTACGTCAGCCTGCTGATGACGGGCATGGCTTTCTGGGTGTTCGAATGGGAGCTGGCGCGCGGCCAGTCGCTCGAGGCGGCCCGCACCGCGGCCGTCAACATGCTGGTGGTGGGCGAGTTGGTTTACCTGTTCAACTCGCGCCACTTCGTCGCTCACTCGCTGGCGCGCGACACGCTGACCGCAAATCCGGTGGCGCTGTGGGCGAGCATCGCGCTGATCGCGATGCAGCTGGCATTCACCTATGCGCCACCGCTGCAGTTCATGTTCAGGACGGTGGCGCTCGATGGCGCGGCCTGGACGTTGATCCTCGGGCTCGGAGTGCTGAAGTTCCTCGCCGTTGAGTCAGAAAAAGCAGTCCTGCGCCGTTTCGGCGTACAACGCCTGTGACGTGAACGACGGCGCCCGCCGCTGCCCTTCTGCGTCCCCTCCTCGCCGCTGCGGCGTCACCCCGGCGGCCAGCGGCAGACCGGTTCGGTCGCGAGCCGGCGCCAGGGGCTTCCCAACGTCAGGCGCAGCACAGTTCCGCTCCGCCATTTAGGCAGGGTGGAGCATCAGGGCGGCGGTCCGGGTGTTCGAGGCGGATGGCTGGCGCCGCTTGAGCAGGCGACCCGGCGCGGACCGTCGACAGGAGCGTCGGCAACCGTCCGACTGCGCCCGCGCCTCTCGCGGGCCGGGCGGCCGGGTCGTCGGACGTGTATCTTCTCGTCGGTCGGCCGGCCACGCTGCCGCACCGGGAGCCCATGACGAACAGCCAGCCGCACCATGTGAGGGGCGAATTTCGGGGCAGCTCCGTCTGCGCAAATGCGGGAAGAATCGCTCTATCCGAAGGATGGGGGGACTTTTTGGGAGGGCTCCAACTCGATTTACGCGCCAGATTTAGCTCCCGGAACGTCCCGGTTCCCCGCTCGCGATGGGGCGGGTATCCGGGTTGCCGCGAGGGTGCCTCAGGCCGCCCGCGTGCGCTCGGCGATGTAGTTGACCGCGTAGGTGACCGCTTCGGCGACTTTCCGGTCGATTTCGGCCCGTTCGGTTTGCGGCATGAAGAACACGAGGTCGACGATGTGCCGGACGTAGCGGTGGGGGAGTCGGTTGAGCGCCACGCAGGCGACGTCCGCGAGGTAGTCGGGATCCGGATCGTCGGGTGCGACGTGGGTCAGCAGGCGATTCATCACGAGGTCTTCGAAGAAGTTCTGCACCGGCTCGATCTTCATGGCCTTCTCCCTTCGGGTCGGCGAGTCCTGCGTTCCCGGTCGTCGCCACGGTAGCGGCAGGCGGCCGCCACTCCTTGAGGGGTTACGAGAAAGGACGCGGAGCGGGCGACAATCCCGTTCCCGACGCGGCTTCGGCGCATGCCTCCGGCGCCTCGG
>CAYOJP010000389.1:0-1701 GCA_964404305.1 uncultured Gammaproteobacteria bacterium | reverse complement strand
AACCAGCGCCGGGACAGCGCCTGCGCGGTCGGCCTCGCGCGCTGCCGCGACGGACGCATGGTGGATGTGCGTCAGTTCCTGATCCGGCCCCCGACGCGCGAGTTCGTCTTCACCGGCATCCACGGGCTGACCTGGAACGACGTCCGGCAGGCGCCCACGTTCGCGGACCTGTGGCCCGGGCTGAGCACAGCGCTGGCGGACGCCGACTTTGTCGTCGCCCACAACGCCGCCTTCGATCGCGGCGTGCTGCACGCCTGCTGCGCGACCTACGGGCTCGAGCCGCCGTCGCTCGCATTCCGCTGCACCGTCAAGCTCGCCCGCGAGCGGTGGAACATCCGTCCGACCCGGCTGCCGGATGTCTGCAATCGACTGCGGATAGCGCTGCAGCATCACGACGCCGGGTCCGATGCCGAGGCCTGCGCGCGGATCGTGCTTGCGGCGCTGGGGCAGGGCTGGCAGGCGTGATGCGGCGCGGCGCCTTTACGCCTCCGGACGGGTGTCGCGTACAATCGCCACACTCGCTGCCCGGGTGGCGAAACTGGTATACGCAAGGGACTTGAGCGATTGAGCACCCAGGCCGGAAACGCCTGGCGTGAATGGAGTCAAAGTCGGGGAACCCTCAGCACGTCGCGGTGGAGGCAATCCCGAGCTAAGCCCGCTGCCGCCGCGCGCGGTCGGGAAAGTGTAGAGACTTGACGGCTCCTGCCTACCTCGGGGCGCACGCTCCCGACAGGGCAAAGGGAAAGTCCAGACCCCAAACGCGCGCGCAGCGCGGCAGCGTAAGCTGTGGCGGGTACGAAAATCCCTCGGCCGCGAGGCCATGCGGGTTCGACTCCCGCCCCGGGCACCAGATCGAGCGGCTGCGCCAGCGGTCTGCAATGCAGAAGCGCCAGCGGCGCCGGTACGCCGGCGCTGCCGCAGCAGCGCGGTATCGGGTTCCGCCGTTCGCGAGCCGGCCGTCGGCGCCTGCTGATCGGTTAAACTGCGGGTCCGCGCGCTTGCCAGCGCGCACCCAGCCCATGCACGAACGACGCCGCCATTGCCCCCACTGCGCCACGACGCTCGTCACCGACGAGCGCGGCGGGCGACAGCGCCTCGCCTGTCCGGCGCCGGACTGCGGGTTCGTCTTCTGGGACAATCCGACCCCGGTCGTCGCGGCGATCGTCGAGTACGGCGATCATGTGGCCCTGGTGCGCAATCATGGCTGGCCCTCGCACTGGTACGGGCTCGTGACCGGCTTCCTCGAGCCCGGCGAGGAACCGGCCGATGCGGTGCTGCGCGAGGTGAAGGAGGAACTGGGCCTCGACGCGCGCATCGGCAGCTTCATCGGCATGTACACCTTCTACCGCATGAACCAGCTCATCCTCGCCTGGCACGTGGTCGCCGAGCAGGCCGAGATCCGGATCGACCCGGTCGAGATCGCCGATTACCGGCTGGTGCCGATCGACACGGTGCAGCCCTGGGACGCGGGCACCGGCATGGCGTTGCGGGACTGGCTGCGCACGCGAGGCTATGAGCGCGAACTGTTCAGGATGCAGCCGTGACGGCTGCGGTCGCGGCGCGAACGAGGAACCGGCGGAGAATCATGAGCGACGACAAGGGCCAGGTGCCCCGCGATCCCGGACTGCTGCAGGTCATCAAGGGGATCCTGGCGGGAGCCGTCGGTATCGGCAGCCGCGAGAGCCTGGAGCGCGACATGCG
>CAYOJP010000388.1:0-3526 GCA_964404305.1 uncultured Gammaproteobacteria bacterium | reverse complement strand
TGCGCACGATGATCCCCGCCAGCGCGATCATCCCGATCATCGAGGTGGCCGTGAACTGAGCGCCCAGCAGCGCGTGCCCGGGCATCACGCCGATCACGGTCAGCGGAATCGGCGCCATGATGATGAGCGGCACGACGTAGCTGCGGAACTGCGCGACCACCAGCAGATATATGAGCACCAGGCCCGCCGAATAGGCGATGCCCATGTCGCGGAAGGTCTCGTAGGTGATCTGCCACTCCCCGTCCCACTTCACGGAGAACCCGCCGGCTTCCAGGGGCGCACTGAAGAAGTGCTGCGCCAGGCGGTAGCCGCCCACGGCCGCGTCGCCGAGCTGGCCGACGAGGTCGAACATGCCGTACAGCGGGCTGTCGAATTCTCCCGCCTCGTCGCCGGTCACGTAGACGACGGGCAGCAGGTCCGTGTGATAGAGCGCCGGCTCCCAGGGCAGGCGCTCGACGGCCACCACCTCCGACAGCGGCAGCAGGCGGCCGTCGCGGGCCTGCACCCGCAGCGCCAGGAGCTGCTCGAGGCTGGCCTGATCGCCCGCCGGCAGGCGCAGGCGCACCGGCACGGGGTACTTCGAAGCGCCGTCGCGCAGGTAAGTGGCATCGACGCCGCCGACGGCCATCGACAGGGCCTCGGTGATTGCGGACTGGCTGACGCCCAACCGCGCCGCACGGTTGCGATCGACCACGACGAGTTCGCGCCCCGCGGCGCCTTCCACCGTCGAGTCGACGTCGACGATCCCGGGCGTCGCGGCGAAGCGCGCTTCGAGCGCCAGCCCGATCTCGCGCATGCGGGCGGCATCCGGCCCGTAGATCTCCGCGACGAGCGGCGACAGCACGGGTGGCCCCGGCGGTACCTCGACCACCTTCACGGCGGCACCGTAGCGCCTCGCCGTCTCCGCCAGCACCGGGCGGATGTCACGCGCGATCGCGTGGCTCTGCCGGTCGCGCTCGTGCTTGTCGACGAGGTTGACCTGCAGGTCGCCGACGTTGGCGCCGGCCCGCAGGTAATACTGCCGGACCAGCCCGTTGAAGTTAACCGGGGCCGATGTGCCGGCATAGCCCTGGAAGTCCCGCACCTCCGGGATTGCCGAGACCGCGTGCGCCAGGTCCACCAGCAGGGCATTGGTGCGTTCGAGTGGCGTGCCCTCCGGCAGGTCGACGACCACCTGGAACTCCGGCTTGTTGTCGAACGGCAGCATCTTCAGCACGACCCGCTGCACCACCACGAGTCCGGCCGCCAGCACCACCAGCAGGGCCATGCCGGCGAACAGGCCCAGGCGCCGGCGCCCGCCGCGCCGCTCGTCGAGGAACGGGCCGAGCAGGCGCGCGAACAGGCCGTGGAGCCGCGCGGCGATGCCGCTGCCGTGGTCGGCACCGGCCGCGGAAGCATGCACGTGCCGCGACAGCAACCGCAGCGCCAGCCAGGGCGTGACCGTCAGCGCCACGGCCAGCGACAGCAGCATGCCGGCCGAGGCGTTGATCGGAATGGGCCGCATGTAGGGCCCCATCAGGCCGGAGACGAAGGCCATGGGCAGCAGCGCCGCGATGACCGTGAAGGTCGCGAGGATCGTCGGGCTCCCGACCTCGTCGACCGCCGGCGGGATCGCCTCGGCGAGCGTGCGCCCGCCCTGACGCATATGGCGATGGACGTTCTCGACGATGACTATCGCGTCGTCGACCAGGATGCCGATCGAGAAGATGAGCGCGAACAGCGAGACCCGGTTGATCGTGAAGCCCATCGCCCAGGAGGCGAACAGCGTCAGCGCCAGCGTGATGACCACCGCCGAGCCGACCACGATGGCCTCGCGCCATCCGAGCGTCACCAGCACCAGCAGCACCACCGACAGTGTCGCGAAGGCGAGCTTCTGGATGAGCTTCATCGCCTTGTCGTTGGCCGTGTAGCCGTAATCGCGGGTCGTCGTTACGCGCACGCCGTCCGGGATCACCGTGGACCGCAGCGCGGCCAGGCGTGCCGAGACAGCGCGCGTGATGTCGGCGGCATTGGTGCCCGGCTGCTTGGCGACCGCAATCGTCACGGCCGGCGCGATGCCCGCGGCCGGCCCGGGACGCCCCGGCGCGGCGCCGTGCCACGCATAGCGGACCGCCAGATCGGCGCCCCGGCGGACGTCCGCGACGTCGGTCAGCATCAGCGGGCGCCCGTCTGCCAGCCCGATGACGAGATCCCCGACCTGCTGCGCGTCGGCGAGGTAGGTGCCGGCCGTGACCGGCACCTGCTCGCCGGCGGTGACGCGCTCGCCCGCCTGATGCACGACGTTCGCCGCGGCGAGAGCGCCGGCCAGTCCCTGCGGCGTCATGCCGTAGGCGGCCAGCCGCGTCGCGTCGACCTCGACGATCACTGCCCGCTCCGGCGCTCCGACCGTGTAGACGTCGCGCGTGCCCGGCACCCGCTTGAGTTCCGCCTCCAGAGTGTGGGCGACCTCGGCCAGTTCGATGCCGCCGCGCTGCGGATCGTCGGTCCACAGGGTGAGCGTCATGACCGGCACGTCGTCGATACCCATCGGCCGCACGAGCGGCTGGCCGACTCCGAGCCCGGGCGGCGCCCAGTCCGCGTTCGAATAGACCTGGTTGTACAGGCGCACCAGCGCGTCCTGCCGTGGCACGCCGACCTCGTACTCGACCGTGAGCACGGCGGTCCCCGGGCGGCTCACCGAATAGATGTGGCGGACGCCCTCGATCTCGGACAGCGACTGCTCGAGCGGCCAGGCGACGAGGTTCTCCACGTCTTCGGCCGGCGCGCCGGGAAACGGCACGATGACGTTCGCCATCGTCACGTCGATCTGGGGCTCCTCCTCGCGCGGGGTGATGAGAACCGCGATCAGGCCGAGCAGCAGGCCGCCGATCGCGAGCACCGGCGTGAGCGGGTTGTCCTGGAACGCCGCGGCGAGCCGGCCGGACAGGTGCAGGCGCGCGTCACTCACCGGCAGCGGCCTGCCGCCGGTCGGTCAGCACGCCGAGGGCCGCGATCGGGTCCAGGGCGATCCGCTCGCCGGCCTCCAGGCCGGCGAGGATCTCGATGCGGTCGTCGTAGCGATGACCCGGCCGGACCTGGCGCAGCGCAATGGTGCCGTCGGCGGCGACCACGTAGACGGCGGTGACCTCGCTGCGCCTCACGAGCGCGGCGACCGGCACCAGCAGCCGCTCCGCCTCGCCGAGCTTGAAGGCCGCCTTGACGGTCATGCCAGGCTGCAGGCCGGTCTCGACCTCGGGCAGTTCGACGCGCACCGAGAACGAGTGCGTCCCGGGATCGGCATACGGAAACACCGTGACGGCAGTCGCCGTGATGCGGCTCCCATCGGCCAGCATGACCGCGGCCTCGCCGTGGCGGCGGATGGCCGTGACCTCCCCCTGCGGGATCTCGACGTTGACGCGCAGGCGGTTGAGCGAGATCCCCGACACGAGGGGCTGCCCGGGCCTGACCGTCTCGCCGATCTCCACGTGCCGCTCGGTGAGGATGCCCGGATACGGCGCCTTGATGACGGTGTAGTCGACCTGCTCGC
>CAYOJP010000387.1:3290-3527 GCA_964404305.1 uncultured Gammaproteobacteria bacterium | reverse complement strand
CAAGGAGGGGCAGAACGACCTGGTGAAGATCGCCGACTCGGTGCCCGAGGAGGCGAAGAAGAAGGTCGCCGGGATCAAGGAGGCGATGAAGGCGGGCACGTTCGAGGTCTTCACCGGCCCGATCGTGGACAACGCGGGCAAGGAACGCATCGCCAAGGACGTCAAGGCCGACCAGGCGTGGAAGGACAAGGTCGACTTCTACGTCAAGGGCGTGGAAGGGCAGATCCCGTCGTCGAA
>CAYOJP010000387.1:0-3280 GCA_964404305.1 uncultured Gammaproteobacteria bacterium | reverse complement strand
TAGGCTTCGCGTCGTCCCGGCGAAAGCCGGGATCCAGTGGTTCTGGGCCCCGGCCTTCGCCGGGGCGGCGCTACCCCTGGGGCCTGAGGTCGATCACGCGCTTCGCCTTCCCCTGCGAGCGCTCGACCTTGCCGGGCTCCACGACCTTCACCCGCGTGGAGACCCCGATCAGGGACTTGATGTTGTGCTCGAGCGTCCTCGACTCGGCGGCGCGGTCGGCCTCGCCGAGCGGCGCTGCGGCGTCCGCGCGTGCTTCCACGATCACGTCGAGTTCGTCGAGCCGCCCTTCGCGCCGCACCTCCAGGACGTAGTGCGGCGAAAGCCGCGGCTGCTTGGTGATCAGCTCCTCGATCTGGCTCGGGAAGACATTCACCCCGCGGATGATCAGCATGTCGTCGCTGCGGCCGGTGATGCGATCCATGCGCCGCATCGTGCGGGCGGTCCCCGGCAGCAGCCGGGTCAGGTCGCGGGTGCGGTAGCGCACCACGGGCAGCGCCTGCTTGGTCAGCGAGGTGAATACGAGTTCGCCGAGTTCGCCGTCGGGCAGCGGCTCGCCGGTGTGCGGGTCGATGATCTCGGGGTAGAAATAGTCCTCCCAGATCGTCGCCCCGTCCTTGGTCTCGATGCACTCGCTGGCGACACCCGGACCCATCACCTCGGACAGGCCATAGATGTCGACCGCGTCGATGCCCAGCCGCGTCTCGATTTCCGCGCGCATCGCCTGCGTCCAGGGCTCGGCGCCGAAGATGCCCACGCGCAGCGACGACGTCGCCGGGTCCACGCCCAGGCGCTCGAACTCGTCGGCGATGTTCAGCGCGTACGACGGGGTGCACATGAGGATGTCGGGCTCGAAATCCTGGATCAGCTGGACCTGGCGCTCGGTCATGCCGCCCGAGACCGGGATGACGGTTGCGCCCAGGCGCTCGGCGCCGTAGTGCGCGCCCAGGCCGCCGGTGAACAGCCCGTAGCCGTAAGCGACGTGGATCTTGTCGTGGGACCGGCCACCCGCGGCGCGGATGGAGCGCGCGACGGTGTCGGCCCAGTCGTCGATGTCCTTGCGCGTGTAGCCGACGACCGTCGGCTTGCCGGTCGTGCCGCTGGAGGCGTGCACCCGCACGACGTCGGACATCGGCACCGCGAACATCCCGAACGGGTAGTTCGCGCGCAGATCGGCCTTGGTCGTAAACGGGAATTTCCGCAGGTCCGCGAGACTGTGCAGATCCTGCGGGTGCACGCCCTGCTCGTCGAACTTCGCGCGGTAGTGCGCGACGTGCGCGTAGGCGTGCTCGAGCGACCAGCGCAGGCGCTCGAACTGGACCGCGGCCAGTTCGTCGCGACTGGCGGTCTCGAGCCGATCGAGGGAATCGCGCGCAGGCGCGTGTGCCGTAGCCATCGGTGTCTCCCCTTGTGCCGTGCCAGTGGGCGGCGCACGATCTTTTTTTCCATTATTCTCGCAACGTGAAACAATAATCAAATATCATTTTCATTTCTTGTAACACTTCAGGGGCGCCGAACGGTCGCCGGCGCGGAACGCCCGGACCCGCCCGGGCCCGCCCCGCCGGGATGCCCAAGCCATGAACTACTCGACCATCGACTACTCCGAAGACGCCGGCGTCGCCACGCTCGCGCTGAACCGCCCCGACCGCCTGAACAGCTTCACCTCGGAGATGCACGAGGAACTGCGCGCGGCGCTGGGCCGCAGCGAGGCGGCGCCCGACGTGCGCTGCCTCCTGCTCACGGGGCGCGGGCGCGGATTCTGCGCCGGCCAGGACCTGTCCGATCGCGCCGTCGCGCCCGGGGCCGACGCACCGGACCTCGGCGCGAGCCTGGAGCAGAACTACAACCCGCTCGTCCGCCGCCTGCGCACGCTGCCGAAGCCCGTCGTCTGCGCGGTCAACGGCGTGGCCGCGGGGGCCGGCGCCAACCTGGCGCTCGCCTGCGACATCGTCATCGCGGCCCGCTCGGCGAAGTTCATCCAGCCGTTCTGCCGGCTCGGCCTGGTGCCGGACTCCGGCGGCACCTGGATCCTGCCCCGCCTCGTCGGCCGCGCAAGGGCGACGGCGCTGGCCATGCTGGGCGACGCGGTCAGCGCGGAGCAGGCGGCGGCGTGGGGCATGATCTGGCAGGTGGTCGATGACCAGGACCTGGCCGCGACGGCGCAGGCGCTGGCGGCGCAACTCGCCACCCAGCCGACGCTGGGGCTGGGTCTCATCAAGCAGGCGCTGGATGCTTCGGCGGCCAATTCCTTCGCTGCCCAGCTCGACCTGGAGCGCGACCTGCAGCGCACCGCCGGCCGCAGCGACGACTATCGCGAAGGCGTGAGCGCATTCCTCGGGAAGCGCGCGCCCCGATTCACGGGAAAGTGAGCGACATGAACCTCGGCAAGAACGACACCGTTGCTGTCATCGGCGCCGGCACCATGGGCGCCGGCATCGCCCAGGTGGCCGCGGCCGCGGGCCATCCGGTCCTGCTGCTCGACGCACAGCCCGGCGCGGCGGCGCGCGCGGTCGAGCGCATCGGCGCCGGCCTCGCCAGGCTGGTGGAGCGCGGCAGGATGAGCGCGGATGACGTGGCCGCCCTGGTCGGGCGCATCCGGGTCGCCGGTGAGATATCGGCGCTCGCGCCCGCCCGGCTGGTGATCGAGGCCATCGTCGAAAACCTCGGGGTGAAGCAGAAGCTGTTCGCCGACCTGGAGGCGGTGTGCTCGGCCGATGCCATCATGGCGACGAACACCTCGTCGATCTCGGTCACCGCGATCGGCGCCGGACTCGCCCGGCCGCAGAACCTGGTCGGGATGCACTTCTTCAATCCGGCCCCGGTCATGCAGCTCGTCGAGATCGTCACCGGGGTCGCGACCGATCCGGCCGTCACGAGGCTCGTGCACGAGGCCGCCGCCGCCTGGGGCAAGAAGCCCGTGCGGGCACGCTCGACGCCGGGCTTCATCGTCAATCGCTGCGCACGGCCCTTCTACGGCGAAGGGCTGCGGCTGCTCGCCGAGGGCGCGGCCGCCGCGGCGACCATCGACGCGGCGCTGCGCGAGTGCGGCGGCTTCCGCATGGGGCCGTTCGAACTGATGGATCTCATCGGTATCGACGTGAATTTTGCCGTCACCAGGTCGGTCTACGAGGCGTTCTTCCACGATCCGAAGTACCGCCCGTCGCTGCTCCAGCAGGACATGGTCGATGCCGGCTACTACGGCCGCAAGACCGGCCGCGGCTTCTACGATTACGCCGAGGGCGCCGCGGCGCCGGTCGTTCCGGTCGCGGCGGCCGCCGCGGCA
>CAYOJP010000386.1:0-3537 GCA_964404305.1 uncultured Gammaproteobacteria bacterium | reverse complement strand
TGCTTCAATCGTGCGGCATGATCGGCACCGGTGTTTCCGCCCAGTACTCGGACTTCTCCCCGTCCGACGCCCACCAGGACACCAGGCACGGCCGCGGCGGGCTCAGCGCCGAGAACGCCCGCTCGAGGGCCGCGGCGTCCAGACCCGCAAGTCCCACGGCCTCCGCCATGCTCACCGGCGCCAGGGCGCGCCACTGCGGATCCTCTCCATCGCGCCAGTCGATCTGCTCGGCGAAGACGTGCACGAACCGCTGACCGCACTCGCCGCAGCCGCGCAGGGTGACCATGAAGTGCGACTCGTCGACGAACGTGGTCGCGTGGTCGAGCTTGCGCGCGGCGGCCCACGCCGCCGCCGCGTCGGCGGGCATGCAGCGCTCACATCCATACGTCCCGGTCACGTCGCTCATCGCACACCCCCGGCACCACCGGACACCCCGCCCGCCACGCCACCTGCACCCGGAACGCCTCCCCGTGCCGCAGCGGCGCGCACGTGCCGGGCATCGCCCACGCAGTATCGCGCACGTCCAGCGTGCCGCGCGCCCGCGTTCGTCGCCAGTGCCTGCGGCCGGGACGACCGCTACCTCGCACCGCAACCCTGGTTCCCGCCCCCACCCGCCCCACGTACACTCCCCCGCACCTGCTCCACCGACGCGACGCGCCCGCACCCACGCCCATGGCCCGCATCGTCCCCGACGGGTGGCGCGCCCTGGCCGCCACCGGCGCCGCCGAGCGCGAGCGCCAGACGCTCGAGGAACTCGCCGCGGGCCTCGACGACCGCTACACCGTCTACCACGGCGTGCACTGGACGCGCGTCGATCGCAGCAACCACGCCATCGTCGGCGAGATCGACTTCGCGATCGTCGGTCCGACCGCCCAGGTGCTGCTCATCGAGCAGAAGTCCGGCTTCCTCACCGAGACCGCCGAGGGCCTCACCAAGCAGTACGCCGACAAGGGCAAGCACGTGCCCTCGCAGATGGCGCGCTCCACGGACGCCGTGCGCAACCGCCTGCGCACCGCCTGCAGGGGCGCGCCGCCGCGCGTCGATTCGCTGCTGTACTGCCCCGACTACGCCGTGAAGCAGCCCGGCACCGCCGGCATCGACCCGGCGCGCATCGTCGATGCCACGCGGCGCCAGCACTTCATGCCGATCCTGCGCGCGCTGCTCCCGGCCGGGGGCGAGGCCGCCCCGTCACTCGACGCCATCCACCGCTTCTTCGGCGATCTGCTGGAGCTCGTGCCCGAACTCGATGCCGTGGCCGGCGAGGCCGGCACGCTCTACACGCGGCTGTCCGGCGGGCTCGCGCACTGGGCGCGGCGGCTGGACTTCGCGCCGTTCCGACTGCGCGTGGTCGGCACCGCGGGCTCGGGCAAGACGCAGCTCGCGCTGGCCGTCTACCAGGAGGCCGTGCGCGCGGGCAGGCGCCCGCTGTACGTCTGCTACAACCGTCCGCTGGCCGATCACATCCGCACGCTCGCCCCGCCCGGCGGCGAGGTCGCCACCTACCACCAGCTCGCGGACCGCATCGCCCGCGCACGCGGCGAGGTGCCGGACTTCCGTGAGGCCGATGCATTTACGCGCCTGGAAGCGGCGCTCGACGGGCACACGCCCGCCGCGGCCGACGCCGTCGACGAGCTGATCGTCGACGAGGGCCAGGACTTCCAGGCCCCGTGGGCGGCCAACCTGCTGCGCTTCCTGCGCCCCGGCGGCCGGGCGTGGTGGCTGGAAGACCCGTTGCAGAACCTCTACGCCCGCGCGCCGGTGCCGCTGCCCGACTGGGTGACGCTGCGCTCGGACGTCAACTACCGCAGCCCGACGGACATCCTGCGCGCGCTGAACCGCCTGCTGCCGCTGCCGCAGCCGCTGGAGGCCGGCAGCCCCGTGACGGGCTCGGACATCGAGATCGTGAGCTACGCCGGCACGCCCGATCTCCTCGCCCGGACCGTTCGCGCCGTCACCGCGTGCGTCCGCCAGGGCTACCGGCGCGAGCATATCGCCATCGTCACCTACCGCGGCCGCGAGCACTCGGCCTTCACGCCCTACGACCGGCTCGGCCCCTACAGCCTCCGCGCCCCGACCGGCGAGTACGACCTGCTGGGCAACGCCCTCCTGACCTCCGGCGACGTGCTCATCGATTCCGTCCACCGCTACAAGGGCCGGGCGGCGCCGTGCGTGGTGTTCACGGAGATCGACTTCGAGACGCTGGACGACGCGGCGATGCGCCGGCTGTTCGTGGGCGCGACGCGCGCGACGATGAAGCTGGTGCTGGTGGTGTCGGAGCGGGCGGCGGGCGTGCTCGCGGAGCGGCTGGGGAGCTGACCGCGCAACGCGCGGCCCGCGCCATCGCCTCGTCGCGGACGGTAGCGCGGCGTTTCCACGAAGGAGCTACGCAACGAGCGTCGGGCAGCACTCCTGCAGGAGCGGCTGCAGCCGCGACAGGGCCTGGTGCCGACCCCCGGGAGGGCTATCGCGGCAGGGATACGCCGTGGCCGGCGCTACCGCATCGCGAGGTGCGGGTAGCGTTCGTCGACCCAGGCACGTGTCCGGACGAGCAGTTCGCGGCCGCGCGCGATGCACTCCCGGACCGAACCCGGATCGATGGGATCGCCGTGGTAATCGTTGACGTTGCGCTTGCGTCGCAGTGCATCGAGGACGAGCAATTCATCGGCGGACAGTTCGAGTGTCAGGGACAGCGACTGGACCAGCGTCTGGTGGTGCCCCGGAACACTCGTGGGCGGCCGGTAGCCCGCCGCCATCAACGCCGCGAGCGCACACTGCATGATGGCCTTGTAACCGACGTCGAATCGCGTTTCGTCGCTGATCCCCGGGACGTCGGCATCGACGAGGTTGCGTTGCGCGGCAGCGAGCAGCCGCTGCGTCTCCGCGGCATTCGCCACGTGTGCCGTCAGACGGCCGATCCTGACCAGGTTATCGAGACTCATCGTCCCCTCCGATCACCCACAACCGCGGCGAAGCCAGCACCGACGTGACAAAGCCATCCCGCGCCTCGCGGCGAGCCTCGAATTCCGCCGCCGTCAGCACCGAGGGATTCACCTCCCGCTGCAGGATCGCCTGCACCGGGGTCAGTGCGCGGACGGCATCCTCGAACGACAGATCGCCCACGAGCATGACGTCCACATCACTGCTGGGCCCGGCAGTACCCGCCGCCATCGACCCATAGACGAAGGCGCTTTGAAGCTGACTCGCGACCGGCGCGAGCGCCTGCCGGACGACATCGACCAGCCCGGCCGTCCTGCGCAGCAGGCCGGCCAGATCCGCGAATACCGGGCAACTCCGATTGGCCGAGTAGTAGACCTGCCGCCCCACCGCCTTGCGGGTCAGGACGCCCAGCGCGGCCAATGCCGTCAGCTCGCGATGGAGCGTCCCCGGCGAAACGCCCGTCAGGCGGGCAAGCTCGCGGACATGCCGGGCTTCGTCGGGGCGCAGGAGCAGCGTCGCCAGGAGGGCGGCGCGCGTGTCGCCAAGGAGGGCTGCTGCGAGATTCTTCATGTTCTCAATCCGGAAACATTTGTAGCCGGT
>CAYOJP010000385.1:0-3572 GCA_964404305.1 uncultured Gammaproteobacteria bacterium | reverse complement strand
GACCCCTGCCCGGCCCCGCCGACCGCGCTCGGCCACCCGGCGCGCTACAATGCCCCGTCATGTCACCCCGCCTGCGGGTGCTCTCGGCGCTCGCCGATGGCGCCTTCCACTCCGGCACCGAGCTCGCAGCCCGTTTCGGCGTCAGCCGCGCGGCGGTGTGGAAGCACGTCCAGGCCCTGCGTCGCTACGGGTTGGCGCCTGAATCCGTCCGTGGCCGGGGCTACCGCCTGCCGTTCCCCCTGGAACTCCTCGACGAGTCGCGCATCCGCGCCGGCCTCGCGCCGGGCACCGCCGCGCGCCTCGCATCGCTCGAGGTGCTCTGGGAGACCGACTCCACCAACCAGCGTCTGCTCGATGCCGCTGCACGCGACCCCCTGAGCGGGCGCGCCTGCCTCGCCGAATTCCAGACGGCCGGGCGCGGCCGCCGCGGCCGCACCTGGGAGGCGCCGCTGGGCACCGGCGTGTGCCTGTCCGTCGCCTGGCGCTACGCGCGGCCGGCCGCCGAGCTGACGCCGCTCGGGCTGGCCGTCGGCGTCGCCTGCGCGCGCGCCGTCGAGTCGCTGGGCGTCGCCCGCACGCAGCTCAAGTGGCCGAACGACGTCATGGCCGGGGGGCGCAAGCTCGCCGGCATCCTGCTCGAGATGCACGGCGAGATGGCCGGCCCCTGCACGGTCGTGGCGGGCGTCGGTCTCAACGTGCGGTTCCCGCCGGCGCTCGCCGGCGACTTCCGCCAGCCGTGGACCGATCTCGCCACCGCCACCGGCGCCGGGCCCTCGCGCAATGCTGCCGCGCGCGCGTTGCTGGCCGCGCTGCTCGACGGGCTGGCGGCCTTCGAGGCGGACGGCTTCGGCGCGTTCGCCGCCGACTGGGATCGCTATGACTGCACGCGCGACCGGCCCGTCACCGTGCACATGCCGCAGGGCGCGCTCGCCGGCATCGCGCGCGGCGTGGAGGGCGACGGCGCGCTGGTCGTCGACATCGGCGGCGAGCGCCGGCGTTTCCACGCCGGCGAAGTCAGCCTGGGGCTGCCGGCGTGAGCCGCACCGCGCACAGGCTGGCAGATGCGCGCGCGACGAGCGTCGCGCGATACATATATATGCAGGCAGGTCGCGCGCCGCCGCGGCCGCCGTTCGCCGGCGCGCGCTCGCGTCCGCACGGTCGCACCGGCCAGCCCGGGCCGTCGCCGGACCGGCGCATGGTCGCGGGCGCGGGCCTGAACCCGCGACGCGCCGATCGTGGCGCCGCCCGGCGCGGAGCGCCGCGATGATCCTCGCCATCGACGCCGGCAACAGCCGCGTGAAGTGGCGCCTGGAGACACCCGGCGGCGTGACGGCCGCGAGCGGCGCCGCGCCGTGGCGCGAGACCGGACCGGAGGCGGCGCTCGCGGACGCCTGGGCCGGCCTCGCGCCGCCCGCGCGCGTGGTCGCCTCCAACGTCGCCGGCGACGACATGGCGCAGGCCATCGCCGGCCTCGCGCGCGACCGCTGGGGCATAGAGGCGGAGTTCTGCCGCGTCGACTACACGGCGCTCGGCGTGCGCAACGGCTACCGCGATCCGCGCGAGCTGGGCATCGACCGCTGGCTCGGCGTGCTTGCCGCCTGGCACCGCGTGCACGGGGCGGCCGTCGTCATCGACTGCGGCACCGCCACCACCTGCAACGTGATCGGCCCGGAGGGCGAGTTCCGCGGCGGCCACATCGCGCCGGGCGTCGGTCTCATGCGGCGCGCGCTCGCCGGCAACACCGCGCAGCTCTACGAGCCCGGCGACGGCGCCGCCGAATGGCCCGCGCGCAGCACGCGCGAGGCGCTGCTCCTCGGGCCGCTGGAAGCCGCGACCGGCGCGATCGAGCGCGCGCTCGCCCGCCTGGCGCGCGACTCCGGCGGCACCCCGGCCTGCCTGCTCACCGGTGGCGAGGCGGCGCTGCTCGCACCGCGCATCGGCACGCCGTGCTCGCTCGTCCCCGATCTCGTCCTCGAGGGCGTGCTGCTGCACGCGCGCGCCGGGGCATGAGCGCGCCGCGGACGGCTTGCGCGGTCGACGCTGACGGCCACATGCGCCGCCGCCACGCGATCATCGGCTGCTGCCGATGAAGCTCTTCGCCCTGCTGCTGCTGCTCGCCAACATCGTGCTGGTGGCGCTCGACTTCGAGCGGCGCCTGAACGCGCCACCGCCGCCGCGCGAGCTGCCGGCCTTCGAGGGACGTGTCCGCCTGCAGCTCGTCGACGAACTGGAGCAGCTGCCGCCGCTGCGCGACGCCGGCGTGAAGCCCGCGCTGCCGGCGCCGCCGCCGCCGCTGTTCGGGCCCGACGGCACGCTGACGGCCGACACGTTCGCCGGCGCGGGTGTGCCGGGTGCGGCGGTCACGGCGCCGACGCCACCGGCCGACGGCACCACCTATGCGATGACCGACGGGATCGCCGCGACCGCCGTCGATCCCGCGCTGCTCGCCGCCATCGACGGCTCCGCGCCGCTCGAGCCGAGCGTCGCGCCGGGCTTCGAGGGCTCGGGGGAGGGTGCGCCTGCCACCGCCGCGGGCACCGACGCTGCGCCGGCGGCATTCGCCGATTATCCTGCGATGCCTGCCGAGCCGACGCAGCCGGCCGTGCCGGACGGGTCGCCCGCGACCGTTGCCGACGCCACGGCGGTCACGCCGGTCCCCGATAGCGGCATGGCCGCGGCGCCGGGTGCGGCGCCCGCGGCGAGCGACGCTGCGACGGCTGCGGAGGCACCCGCAGCCGGCACGGGCGCGCCCGGCGTCGATGCCGCCGCCACCGCCGATGCCGCGACGCCCGTCACCGGCGCGCCCGCTGCAACGTTCGCTGCCGCTCCGGCTTCCGCGTCGAGCCCCGACGTCGCGCCGGAGGTCCCGTCCACGGATGCCGGGACCGCGGCCGGGCCCACCGCCTGCCTGCGCTACGGCCCGTTCGCCGCCGCACCCGCCGCCGATGCCTTCCAGCGCCGGCTGGCGCAGCGCGGCGTGAAGCACAAGCGCTTCGTGCAGGACGGCGAGCCGCGCAAGCTGTTCTGGGTGTACCTGGAGCCGAGCTCGAAGGACGAGGCGCAAATCGCGATCGACGCGCTCGCGAAGGCCGGCGTGAAGGACTACCTGCTCATCAAGCGCGCGGGCATCGAGAACGCGATCTCGCTCGGCGTGTTCAGCTCGCAGGAATCGGTCAACCGTCGCCTCGCCGAGATGAGCGAGCGCGGCTACCAGCCGCTGGTCGTGCCGCGCTACGAGCCGCAGAAGACGCACTGGGTCGATGTCGCCGGCAACGATCCGGCCGCGCTGCGGGCGCTCGGCGACGAGGCGGACGAGAAGGCGCCGGGCGCGGCCCTCGACTGCGGGCGCCTGGGACTCGGCCAGTGAGGTCGTCGTCCCGGCCGATGGGCCGGGACCCGGCGGCATCTGCCGCAGGACGAGGGCGCGCGCGGCGGCGCTCGCCACCTCGGCATGACGCCCGCCGGCACAATCCCTAGAATGTGCCGGCGACCGGCACGCGCCCCGATAGTTAAACGGTATAACGGCTGCCTTGTAAGCAGCTATTCCTGGTTCGATTCCGGGTCGGGGCACC
>CAYOJP010000384.1:0-3577 GCA_964404305.1 uncultured Gammaproteobacteria bacterium | reverse complement strand
GCCGGCCGGCCCGCGGCCGTCGTCGTCCACGCGCACCACCAGCCCGCCCGCGCCCTCGGCGATCTCGACGCGCACGCGCGTGGCGCCCGCGTGCCGCATCACGTTGGTGAGCGCCTCCTGCACCACGCGGTACACCGCCACCTCGAGCGACTCGCCGAGCCGCTCGCGCCCCACTTCCCAGTGGAAGTCCACCTCGAGCCCGCCGGTGGTGATCTCGTCGGCGAGCGAGCCGAGCGCCGCTTCGAGCCCGAGCCGGTCGAGCACCGCGGGCCGCAGCTGGCGGCTGGTCTCGCGCACCTGCGCCAGCGCCCGCCCCACGAGTTCGCTGGCCTCGGTGTTGCCGTCCTGCTCCAGCCGCAGCCGCGCCATGGTCAGCACCTGACCGGCCTCGTCGTGCAGCTCGCGCGCGATGCGGCGGCGCTCGTCCTCCTGCGCGCGCAGCATGCGGCGGGTGAGCTGCTCGAGTTCGGCGTTGCGCTGCGCCAGCTGCTGGCGTTCCTCGCCCAGCACCAGCGCCAGCACGCCGACCGCGACGCCCATCATGCACAGCACGTCGGCGAGCACGCCGTAGAGCACGGCGGAGCCCATGGCGCGCAGCAGCGGGTAATCGAGATGGTGGAGCCCCCACAGCGTGTAGGTCCACGCCAGGATGCGCGCCCCGACCGAGGGCCGCTGCTGCAGGTGCCGCCAGAACACGGCGGCGTTGAGCAGCGTGACCGAGGCGAGCAGCGCGATCGAGCCGATGCCGGCGATGGCCGGATCGCCGATGATGTAGATGGCGATCCATCCCCACACCACCGGCAGCACGCCGAGCACCGCCAGCGATCCGCGCCAGCGCGTGCCGAAGGCGAACTGCAGCGCGGCCAGCAGCAGCAGCAGCGCGCTCCAGCCCGAGAACACCTGGTGCGCGAACAGCCACGCCGGGTCGCGCACGACGACGAACGACGAGATGCAGCCGAGCCGCACCGCATAGGCGATCCAGGCGAGGGCCCAGCTGAGGTGGAAACCCTGCCGGCGCTGCCGCCAGAGCCCCAGGTGCACCGCGGCGAGCGCGATGGTGATGAGGGTCTGGAAGCCGAGCGCCACCAATTCGTCTCGGTACTCGTGCATCCGGTCCTGTCGTCGGGAGGGCGCGCCGGGGCGGCGCGGAGCCACCCAAGTGCTTGTGGTGACGAACGTCCCCGTCGCGGGGGGAGGCGTCCGAGCATGACGCAAGCCGCCCGGTGGCACCACTCCGGCGGCCGCACGATTGGCCTTGGCTACCGTGGCTTAGGGTCTGCTAAGCTCCGGCGCGATCCCACTCTCCCCTTTCCATCGAGGAGCCCCGGCATGCTCAGCGGCAAGCAATCGCAGGCACGCGACCTGAGTCCCAGCCACGAACACTACCTGCGGGCGATCTGGGAGGTCCGCACCCGTCGCGGCTACGCCCGGCTCACCGACGTGGCGCGCGCGCTCGACGTCGCGCTCGCGACGCTCTCGGTCGGACTGCGCCCGCTCGAGAAGCGCGGCCTCGTGGCGCACGACGAGGCCCGGTTCCTCGTGCTCACCGCCGAGGGCGAGCGGCTCGCGCGCGAGGTGCACCACCGGCACGAGGTGCTGCGCACGTTCCTGTCGCGCGTGCTGCGCGTGCCCGAGGGCATCGCCGAGCACGAGGCCTGCCTCATCGAGCACGACATCAGCGACACCACCACCGAGCGGCTCGTGGATCTGCTCAAGCTGCTCGACGAGGACGGCGACCTCAAGCGCCTGTTCCGCCAGCGTTTCGACGACTACCGCCGGTCCTGCGAGCCGAGCGGCGCCTGTTCCACCTGCGGCCTGGCGTGCCTGACCGCGCCGCCGCAGTGACCTCCACCCCGCCCCCATCCCCGGAGCCCGCCATGAAACTCCGCTCGGTCCTGCTCGCCGCTCTCGCGCTGGCCGCCGTCTTCACGCTCCCGCTCGCCTGCGGCAAGAAGGGCGGCGGCTCGCCGACCGGTCCGGCGCCCGGCCTGACGCTGGCGTTCACCTTCCCCGACCAGGGGACCTCGCGGCAGCACACGTTCACGTCGGCCGGCGTGTTCGACTACCGCTGCAGCCCGCACGGCGGTTCGGGCATGACCGGCCGTGTCACCGTGAGCGCGTCCTCGGCCACGGACAGCGTCGTCGTCAGCGTCGGTCAGGGCGGACTGCTGTTCGATCCCGCCAGCGTCACCATCAAGGTGGGCGGCAGCGTCCGCTGGGTGAACGTGAGCACGTTCACCAACCACACCGTGACGTATCCCTGACCGAACGTGGCGGGCCCGACGCCCGTCTGTGGCACGCATGCGACGCCCGAGGCCATGCCGCGGGGTGCCGCCGTCCCCAGGACATCTCCGCAACTGCTTGCGGTGCAACGCTGCGCGTGACGCGCCCGGCTCTGGCACGCGACCTGCAGTGGACTCCGGTGAACACCCGCAGCGCCCTTCACCCGGAGGTACCGCGATGTCCTTCACCACCCGGACGACCCGATCCATCGCGATCGGCCTGATCGCCTCGACGGCGTTGCTCACGCTGGCGCCGCTGGCGCATGCCGGCAACGGCAAGCACAAGCATCGCCGCTACAAGGGCGTCGAGTGCGTGAGCCCGTACTCCGCGCAGCGAAGCCACTGGCGCGTCGTCCAGTCGCGCCGCTCCGATGCCGGACCGGTGCTCGCCGGCGTGGTCGGCGGCCTGATCCTGGGCACCGCCATCGCCCATGCCCGCACCGAGCCGGTCGTGGTCCGCGAACGCGTCGTGGTGCGCGAGGCGCCGCACCGCTACTACGACCCCTACTGCGAGCGCTGGTACGACGACCTCGATGAGTGCCGGCTGTCGATGCGCGAGCATCGGCACCCCCGCATCGTGCAGGTGATCGACGTGCGGCGCGACCACTGCGTCGAGACGCTGCGCTGGAGCCGCGACGGCTGGGACCGTCTGGGCCGCGACTGGGACGACTGGGACGACTGAACGACTGACCTCGCCCTGGGCGAGGACCCGAAGTGGGGACGCGGCGGTGGAGCTGGAACACTGGGGAGCGTCCAGGCACTCACGCCGGACCCCAATGCATGCGAACGGGCGGTGCCGAGAGGCACCGCCCGCTTCGCGTTCCGCCCGGCGCGCCCGCCTCAGGCGGCCAGCACCTCCTGCGCCTTGATCGCCGTGTCCTCGGGGGTCAGCACGCGCACCACCGACTCGCCGGCGGGCATGGGATCCCAGTGCTCGGGGGCGTCGTCGGCCGGCTGCGAGCCGTCGGGACGCACGAGCACGCGCGCATGCGGCCGTGTCGGGTCCTTGGGGTTCGGACTCAGCGCCACCGCGACATGGCCGCTCGCCGTCTGCAGCACCGAGCCCGCCGGGTAGAGCCCGACGGTCCGCACCAGAGCCCACAGCACCGCCGGGTCGAAGTTGGTGCGGTTGGGGCCGAGCAGGATCTGCAGCGCCTCGAACGAGGTGCGGGCGCGCTTGTGGTAGGCGCGATGCGCGGTGATCGCGTCGAAGCAGTCCGCCATCGCCACGATGCGCGACAGCGTCGCCTGCCCCCACTCGATGTCGAAGTCGGGGTAGCCCGTGCGGTTGTAAT
>CAYOJP010000383.1:0-3582 GCA_964404305.1 uncultured Gammaproteobacteria bacterium | reverse complement strand
CGCCGGCAGGTTCGCCGCGATTGCCGGGAGATCGACGCGCCACCGCCAGCCGTCGCCCTCGCGCTCGAGGTTGGCGAGCAGGAATGCGCGCAGCGCGGCGTCGTCGAGGGCGGCCTCCAGATGCGCGTCGGCCTGGGCCCGCGTCTGCAGGGTGGCGAGCGGCAGGGCGCGCAGCATCGCGATGATGCCGCTGAAGCGATCGGGATAGGTCACGGGCGCGATGTCCACGGCGACCAGTCGGCGTGCGCGCTGCGGATGGGTGAGCGCAAGCGCCATCGCGACCTTGCCGCCCATGCTGTGGCCAAGCAGCGTCACGGCGTCGAGATCGACCCGGTCGAGCAGGCGGACGACGTCGCCGGCCATCGCGACGTAGTCCATGTGCGGGTCGCGCGGCGACTGCCCGTGGTTGCGCAGGTCGACGGCGATCACCCGCCGCTCGCGCGCCAGTTCGGCGGCGATGCCGTGCCAGTTGCGGCCGGAGCCGAACAGGCCGTGCAGGATCACGGTCGCGGCGCCCGCGCCGTAGTCCCGGAATGCCAGGTCGAGTGGTTGCACGGCGGCAGTCTCCTCGCGGCGTTCAGGCCGGCAGGCGCGTCGGGTCCAGCCATTCGCGCGGCCAGATGCGGAGGTAGTCGATGTCCTCGTCGAGACCGTTCATGCGGTCGTAGTCGAGCCAGTCGGCGCGCGCGACCCAGGCGTGCTCGGTGTGCTCGTCGTTCAGCACCACGGGGCCAGCCACGTAGCGCTGGTGGAAGAGCCATATCTCGAAGCGGCCACCGTACAGCCGGTCGCGCACCGGGCCGAGCTCGCGCAGGAGCGTCACGCGCAGGGCGCTTCCGCACTCCTCTGCGAGTTCGCGCAGCGCGCACTGCAGGGGTGTCTCGCCCGGCTCGATGTGCCCGGCGGGGAAACCCCAGCGATCGGGCGCCAGCGCCAGGTGCGGCGCCCGCCGCAGGAGCAGCAGTTCGCTCGCCGGGGTCTCGACGAGGTTGACGGCGTAGCGGGCCTCGGGTGCGCTGTCAGGGCTGGTCATGTCCAGGCTGTCGTCGTTAGGTCACGGCGGCTGTGCCCTTGGTGTCCTCCGAAGGTGCTGGCGGCGACTCCACCCGGCACCGCCGCCAGCCGGGACGGTCGGCATCTCCCTAAAACAGCACCTTGCGAATGTCCGCGAGCACCGCGGCGAGGAAGGTGGTGAAGCGCGCGCCCGCCACGCCGTCGATGACGCGGTGGTCGTAGGACAGCGACAGCGGCAGGATGAGCCGCGGCGCGAAGGCCTTGCCGTCCCACACCGGCTTGGTCGTCGTGCGCGACACGCCGAGGATCGCGACCTCCGGCGCGTTGACGATCGGCGTGAAGGCCGTTCCGCCGACGCCGCCCAGGCTCGAGATGGTGAACGTCCCGCCCTGCATCTCGGCAGGCCTGAGCTTGCGCTCGCGCGCACGCGTCGAGAGATCCTGCACCTCGCGGGCGATGTCGAACAGGCCCTTCTTGTCGACGTCGCGCACGACCGGGACGAGCAGGCCATCGGGCGTGTCGGCCGCAAAGCCGATGTGATAGTACTTCTTCAGGATCAGGTTCTCGCCGCCCGGCGCGAGCGACGCGTTGAAATCCGGGTACTTGCGCAGCGCCACCACCACGGCCTTCATCAGGAAACCGAGCATGGTCAGCTTCACGCCCTGCTCGGTCGCGGCGTCGCGGCTCTGCTTGCGGAAGTCCTCGAGATCGGTGACGTCCGCCTCGTCGAACTGCGTGACATGTGGAATCGTGATCCACGCACGCTGCAGGTTCTGGCCGGCGGTGCGGCGCAGCTTGGGCAGAGGGCGAGCCTCGATTGCGCCGAACTTCGCGAAGTCGATGGCGGGCGGCTCCGGAAGCTGGAACGCGCCCGGGCGGGCGGTCGTGTCCCCCTGCAGCGCGCGCTTGACCCAGCCCTGCACGTCCTCGCGGGTGATACGCCCCTTCGGCCCGCTGCCTTCGACGAGGCCGATTGCCACGCCAAGCTCGCGCGCGAACCGGCGCACCGACGGGCTGGCGTGCGCCTTGGACGAGGCACTCGTGCCCGCGCGCTCGCCGCTGACGGGCGGCGGCGGGGGATGCAGGCCCGCTGCGGGCGGCGCGCCCGCGGCCACCGGTACCGGCGGCGCGGCGATGGCAGGTGCCGCCGCGCCGCTGCGACGCAGCGTGAGGATGGTCGCGCCCGCGGAGACCTTGTCGCCGACCTTCACCTGCAGCGCCTCGATCACGCCGGCGGCGGGCGAGGGTACTTCCATCGTCGCCTTGTCGCTCTCGAGCGTGATGAGTGCGGTGTCCACCTCGACGCGATCGCCGGGCTTGACCAGCACCTCGATCACGTCGACCTCGGCGAAGTCACCCAGATCCGGCACCGTGACCGGTTCGGGAGTGCCGGTGGACACGGCGGCGGGTGCCGGCGCCGCGAGCGGAGCGACCGGTGCCGCGAGCCCCGGGGTGGCCGTTGCGGCTGGCGGTGCGTCCTGGGCGCTCGGAGCGACCGTGCCGCCCTCGGCGAGCGTCAGCAGCAGCGCGCCGGCGGAGACCTTGTCGCCCACCTTCACCCGCAGTGCTTCGACGACGCCCGCGGCGGGCGCGGTCACCTCCATCGTCGCCTAGTCGCTCTAGACCGTGACGATCGGCGAGTCGATTTCGATTCGGTCACCGGGCTTGACCAGCACTTCGATCACGTCGACCTCGGTGAAGTCGCCGAGATCCGGAAGCACTACCTCGCGCGGGGAACCCATCAGACGGTCACCGGATTGGGCTTTTCGGGGTCGATGCCGTACTTGCGGATCGCCTCGCCGACGCGCGCGACGGGCACGTTGCCCTCGTCGGCCAGCGCCTTCAGCGCCGCTACCGCGACGTAGTAGCGGTCGACCTCGAAGAAGCGGCGCAACTGCTCGCGGGTGTCGGAGCGGCCGAAGCCGTCGGTGCCGAGCGCCACGTAGCGGCGCGGCACGAACTCGCGGATCTGGTCGGCATAGATCTTCATGTAGTCGGTGGCAGCGACGATCGGCCCCTGGCGCGCGCCCAGGCAGCGCTCGACCCAGGACTGCCTCGGCGGCGCTTCCGGGTGCAGCATGTTCCAGCGGCTCGCGTCGAGCCCCTCGCGGCGCAGTTCGTTGAAGCTCGTCGCGCTCCACACGTCGGCGTTGACGTCGAAGTCGGTGGCGAGCAGGTCGGCGGCGGCCAGCACCTCCCGCAGGATGGTGCCCGAGCCGAGCAGTTGCACCTGCGGAACCTTCGCCTTGCCCCTGGTCTTGACGGTGCCTTCGCGCAGCAGGTACAGCCCGCGCAGGATCCCTTCCCGGTCCGCCTCGCGGTAGGCCGGGTGCGGGTAGTTCTCGTTCATCAGGGTGATGTAGTAGTAGACGTTCTCCTGCTCGGCGAACATCCGGCGCATGCCGTCCTGGATGATGACCGCCAGTTCGTAGCCGAAGGTCGGATCGTAGGCGATGCAGTTGGGGATCGCCGAGGCGAACAGGTGGCTGTGGCCGTCCTGGTGCTGCAGGCCCTCGCCGTTCAGCGTGGTGCGCCCGGCGGTGCCGCCCAGCAGGAAGCCGCGCGCCT
>CAYOJP010000382.1:0-3584 GCA_964404305.1 uncultured Gammaproteobacteria bacterium | reverse complement strand
GTTCAAGCACGGCCGCGCCGGGCCGATACACCGTGCAGGCATGCGACGCGCGTGGGTCCCGGTGATCGATTCGAACAAGGAACGGCGCAACTATTACCGCATCCTGCACGTGCAGCCGGAGGCGCCGACCGAGGTCATCACGGCCAGCTACCGCAGCCTGATGTCCACGCTGCGCCGCCACCCGGATCTCGGCGGCGATCACGAGACCGCCGCGCTCATCAACCAGGCCTATGCGGTGCTGAGCGACCCCGCCAGGCGCCGGGACTACGACCTGACGCTCCTCCGCGACCGGCGGCTGCCGGTGCGCCTGCCACCCGCGGGGTTCCCGGGCCCGGGGGCGCCCGGCGGTGACGGGATGCGCGCGCGCGCGCCTGCTCCGCGCGCCTGCCTGTTCTGCGACGCTCCAGCTCCGGTCGTGATCGCCGCCGCCTCGAGGTGCGGGCGCTGCGACGGGCCGCTGGCACCGATTGCCGGACGCCTCGCCGGCAGCAGGGAGATGCTGGGCCGGCGCACGAGCGCGCGCGTGAACCGATCGGAGAGCGCGATGCTGCACCCGGGCTGGCGCCTGCCGGTCGCGCGCGCGCGCCTGCGGGACCTGTCGCCGACCGGCATCAGCGTGTTCACCGCGGCGCCGGTCGCGAACGGCACGGTCGTCCGCATCGTCGGCAGTTCCTACGACGTGCTCGCCCGCGTGGTGCAGGTGCGCCCGCGGACGCCGGTGTGCACGGTCCACGCGGAACTGCTGACGGCATGCTTCGCCGGGCAGGCCGGTGTCTTCGTCTCGCTGCGCGTCTGAGGGTGGTGGCGCGCGGTCACAGGCGCACGCGGTTCAGCCGCAGCGCGTTCGCAATCACCGACACCGACGACAGGCTCATGGCGGCGGCCGCGAGCATGGGCGAGAGCAGCAGGCCGAACAGGGGATAGAGGACACCGGCCGCGATCGGCACGCCGAGCGTGTTGTAGACGAAGGCGAAGAACAGGTTCTCGCGGATGTTGCGCATGGTCGCGCGCGACAGCCGGCGCGCGGCGAGGATACCGCGCAGGTCGCCGCGCACGAGCGTGATCCCGGCGCTCTGCATCGCGATGTCCGTGCCGGTGCCCATCGCGATGCCGACGTGGGCCTGGGCGAGCGCCGGTGCATCGTTGATCCCGTCGCCGGCCATCGCCACCGTGCGGCCCTGCGCCTGCAGCGCGCGGATCACTCCGGCCTTGTGCTCGGGCGTCACGCCGGCCTCCACGTGCCCGATGCCCAGGTCGCGCGCGACCACGCGCGCCGTGGTTTCGTGGTCACCGGTCAGCATGACGATCTGCAGCCCCCGCACTTGCAGGTCTGCCAGCGCCTGCCGGCTGCCGGGCTTGATCGGATCGCTGACCGTCAGCAGTGCGACCACGGCGCCGTTCACGGCGACCAGGACGACCGTCTCGCCCGCGGCGCGCGCATGCGTCGCGCGGGCGGCGAGCGCGCCGGGCGCGATTCCGAGCGAGGTCATGAACGCCTCGCTGCCGACCGTCACGCTCGCGCCCTCGACGGTCCCGGTGACGCCGAGCCCGGCGCGCGTCTGCACCGCGGTCGCCACCGGCTGAGCGCCGCCGCGCGCATCCGCCGCGGCGACGATGGCAACCGCGATCGGGTGCTCGCTCGCGCGCTCGAGGGCGGCGGCGTAGCGCAGCGCCGTCCCGGCGTTGCCGCCGTCGACCGGCACCACGCCGGTCAGGCGCGGGCGCCCCTCCGTCAGGGTGCCGGTCTTGTCGACGACCAGGGTATCGACCTTCTCCATCAGTTCGAGGGCCTCGGCGTTGCGGATCAGCACGCCGACCCTGGCCGCCTGCCCGGTGCCGACCATGATCGACATCGGAGTCGCCAGTCCCAGTGCGCAGGGACAGGCGATGATCAGCACGGCGACCGCGTTCACCAGGGCGTGTGCCAGCGCCGGCGCCGGCCCGGCGAACCACCACACCAGGAACGTCAGCGCGGCGATCGCCACGACCGCCGGCACGAACCAGGCCGCGACCCGATCGGCCAGGTGCTGAACCGGCGCGCGGGTGCGCCCGGCCTCGGCCACCAGCGCGACGATGCGCGCGAGGAGCGTCTCGGCCCCGACGCGGTCCACGCGCACCACGAGGCTGCCGTTGCCGTTCAGCGTGGCGCCCACGACGGCGTCGCCCGGTCCGCGGGCCACGGGCGCGGATTCGCCGGTGACCATCGATTCGTCGATCCAGCTCCTGCCCTCGAGCACGGTGCCGTCGGTCGCCACCTTCTCGCCCGGCCGCACGCGGAAGCGGTCGCCCACCCGCAGAGCCTCGATCGGGACGTCCTCCTCGCCACCGTCGGCGAGGATCCGGCGCGCCGCGTGCGGCGCCAGGTCGAGCAGGAGCAGCAGGGAGGCGCGGGTGCGGCTGCGCGCCCGCAGTTCCAGCACCTGCCCCAGCAGGACGAGGGTCGTGATGACCGCCGCGGACTCGAAATAGACCGGGATCTCGTCCATCGCCGTGCGCAGGGAGGCGTCGAACAGCCCCGGGGCCAGCAGGGCGACGGTGCTGTAGGTCCAGGCGATGCCCACCCCGAGCGCGATCAGCGTGAACATGTTCGGGCTGCGGTTGACGATGGACGCCCGGGCGCGCTCGAAGAACGGCCAGGCGCCCCAGGCGACGACCGGCGTCGCGAGCACGAACTCGATCCACAGCAGCGCGCGGCTGGAGAGCACCGCCATCACGGCGTCGTGCGCGAGATCGGCGACCATCGCCAGGACCAGCAGCGGGGCCGTGAGCAGGATGCAAATCCGCAGCCGCCGGGACATGGCGTCGAGTTCGGCCTGCCCGGGATCCGGGCCACCCGAGACGCCCCTGCGCTCCAGCGACATGCCGCAGATCGGGCAGGCGCCGGGAGACTCGCGCACGACCTCCGGATGCATCGGGCAGGTCCAGAGCGCGGTGCGCACGGCGCTCACGGCGGCCTCCAGCGCCATGCCGCAGGTCGGGCAGCTTCCCGGCGTCGACGCTTCGACACCCGCGCACATCGGGCAGTACCAGGTGGCCGAGGGCGGCCCGACGGCGGCCCCGGTGCCGCGTACCTGACGATGGCCCGTGGCCTTCGGCGCGGCGGTACCCGCGGGCGCCGCCTTTCCGAGGTAGCGCTCCGGCGCCGCCGTGAACTTCGCCCGGCACCCGTCGCAGCAGAACCGGTACTCGACGCCGGCGTGCGCGGCCACGTGCGGCGAGTCGGCGCGCACGGACATGCCGCAGACGGGATCGACGAAGCCGGCGGCGGGCGGCGACATCGGTGCGGTCATGCGCGCAGGGACGCTGCTGCCGTCACGCCGCCGGAGCCGTGCACGCATCCCGCGCCGGCACGAACGCGCGTCGCGCAGGTGTACCGCGGGGTGTGGCTGGCGGGGCGCATGGCATCAGTGTACCCGCATCGCGGAGGCGGGATCGGCGACTCCCGCCGCGGGCAACAGTGTGGCAACCTCTGCGCGCAGCGCGAATGACGGCGATCATGATCGTGCGTTCCGCGCCGTCAGCCGTCGCGCGTATCGACGCGCGCGGCCACCGTGCCGGCAGGATGCCGGTACCAGCCCGGGTCC
>CAYOJP010000381.1:0-3599 GCA_964404305.1 uncultured Gammaproteobacteria bacterium | reverse complement strand
GCCCGCAGTCGTACATGGAGATCCGCAACTTCTACACGTCGACCGTGTACGAGAAGGGCGCGGAGGTGGTACGGATGATCCACACGCTCGCCGGCCCGCAGGGGTTCCGCGCGGGCATGGACCTGTACTTCGAGCGCCACGACGGCCAGGCGGTCACCTGCGACGACTTCGTGCAGGCGATGGAGGACGCCGCCGGCATCGACCTGCGGCACTTCCGGCGCTGGTACGACCAGGCCGGCACGCCGGTGCTGGACGTCGCCGGCGAGTACGACGCCGGCGCGCATCGCTACACGCTGACGGTGCGGCAGTCCTGCCCGCCGACGCCCGGCCAGCCGGAGAAGCTGCCTCTGCACGTGCCGCTGGCGCTGGGGCTCGTCGGCCCGAGCGGTGCGGACCTGCCGCTGCGGCTGGCGGGCGAGAACGCGCCGGTCGGAACGACCCGCGTGCTGTCGGTGACCGGGAGCGCGCAGACCTTCGTGTTCGAGGACGTCCCCGCGCGGCCCGTGCCCTCGCTGCTGCGCGGCTACTCCGCGCCGGTGGTGCTGCGGCACGACTACAGCGAGGCCGATCTCACCCACCTGATGGCGCACGACAGCGATGCCTTCGCGCGCTGGGAGGCCGGCCAGCGGCTGGCGGTCGACGTGCTGCTGCGGGCGATCGAGGCGCGGCAGGCCGGGCACGACGAACAGGCGCCACCGGCCTTCATCGCCGCGCTCGCGCGCACGCTCGAAGGCGCGGCGGCCGATCCGGCGCTCGCCGCGGAGGCGCTGTCGCTGCCATCGGAACTGTACCTGGCCGAACAGATGGCGGTGGTCGATCCGGTGGCGATCCACGCCGCGCGCATGGCGCTGGTGCGGCAGATCGGAACCGCCCTGCGCGGGCCGCTGGCGCAGGCCTGCCGGGACTTCGCGACCACCGGGCCCTACCGGCCGGATGCCGGGTCCGCCGGCCGCCGCGCGTTGCGCAACCTGTGCCTGGCCTACCTGGTGGAAGGCGGCGACGCCGCGGCCCACGCCGATGCCCTGCGCCAGTTCGACACCGCCGACAACATGACCGATGCGCTCGCCGCACTGGCGACGCTCGCGAACACCGCCGGCACCGAGCGCGAGCGCGTGCTCGAGGCCTTCTACCGTCGCTGGCGCGACGAGCCGCTCGTGCTCGACAAGTGGCTGCGCGTGCAGGCGACCTCGCATCTGCCCGACACGCTAGCGCGCGTGCGCGCACTGACCGCGCACGAGGCCTTCGAACTGCGCAACCCGAACAAGGTGTACTCGCTGCTGGGCGCGTTCGCGCAAGGCAACCAGCTCCACTTCAACGCCGCCGACGGCGCTGCCTATGCATTCGTCGCCGAACAGGTGCTGGCGCTCGATCGCCTGAACCCGCAGGTGGCGGCACGGCTGGCGCGCGGTTTCGACCGCTGGAGACGCTTCGATGCCGGGCGGCAGGCGCACGCGCGACGGGCGCTCGAGCGCCTGCGCGACACTGACGGCCTGTCGAAGGACACGCGCGAGGTGGTGGAGAAGGCGCTGGCGTAAGGGCCGCCTGGCCGCAGTGATCGACACCTGCGCCCTGCTGTTCACAGGGAGCGGGCGCGTGCCCGCGAACGACGCCGTTCGAACTTCACGCAAGGAGATCGCCACATGACCCGCCTGCTCTACGACCTCACCGGTCGCGATGACCGCCGCTTCAGTCCCTACTGCTGGCGCGCGAAGCTCGCGCTCCTGCACAAGGGCCTGGCTTTCGGCACGGTGCCGATCCGCTTCTCCGACAAGGACCAGCTCGCTTTCTCCGGCCAGGACAAGGTGCCGGTGCTGCGTGACGGGGAAGGCGTCATCGTCGATTCCTGGGCCATTGCCTGTTACCTGGAGGACACCTACCCGCAGGCGCCGACGCTGTTCGGCGGGCCGGGCGGACGGCGGGCGGCGCGCCTCGTGAACCTGTGGTTCGACAGCGCAATCACGATGGGCGTGTTCCCGCTCGTGTTTCCCGATCTCTTCGACGTCGTGCTGCCGGAGGACCTGGAGTACTTCACGCGCTCACGGCTGGAGCGCTTCGGGGGCAAGACCCGGGAGGAGTTCGCGCGCGAGCGCACGCCCGAGAAGCTCGAGGCGTGGCGCAGGCAGCTCGCGCCGTTCCGCACGCTGCTGGCGGAGGCCGGCCCCTTCCTGTGCGGGGAGGCGCCCGGCTACATCGACTACATCGTCATCTCGCTGTTCCACTGGACGCGCGCCAGCACGCCGATGGCGCTCATCGCGCCCGACGATGCGCTCGCCCCCTGGCGCACGCGCATGCTGGACCTCCACGGCGGGCTCGCGCGCCGCAATCCGGGCTACGACTGGTGATCGCGCGCCCGTGATCGGGCTGCTGCAGCGGGTCACACGGGCGAGCGTGACGGTCGGTGACGAGACGGTCGGCGCCATCGGCCCCGGACTGCTCGTGCTGGTCGGCGTCGAACGCAACGACACCGACGCGCAGGCTGCGCGCCTGCTGGAGCGGCTGCTGACGTATCGCGTGTTCGAGGACGACGCCGGGCGGATGAACCGCAGCCTGCTCGACACCGGCGGCGGCCTGCTCCTGGTGCCGCAGTTCACTCTGCCGGCCGACACGCGCAAGGGCACGCGGCCGAGCTTCACGCCGGCCGCCGGGCCGGCGCTGGGCCAGCACCTGTTCGAGTGCCTGGCCGCGCTCGCCCGGGTGCGGCTGCCGGTCGTCGCGACGGGCCGCTTCGGCGCACACATGCAGGTCGCGCTGGTGAACGACGGGCCGGTCACCTTCTGGCTGCAGGTGCGGCCGGTTGCCGACTGAGCGGCGAGCCTGCCGCAGGCCCCTGCCGGCGGGCGCACCGCCGTCGCGACGACGCGCTGGCGGAGCGGGCCGGGCGCGAGCATTCTATGAACCCGCGGTCATTGTCAGGCCCCCGCGCGATCAACCGGGGGGGAAAGAGCCATCCGCAAGGGGGGCATCCGTCCGCAGATTCTGGTCGGCCTCCCCACGCTGCGCTCGCGGCAGCGATGACTGGCTGTCACTGACCGCCCGGATCCTGTGAACGTTCCTGATGCACCGCGGAGAACCGCCATGACGACCGAAACCCCCGTCTCCCCCGCCCGTCGCCGTCTGCTCGCCGGCGCCGCCGGCCTGCTTGCGACACTGCAGCTTGCCGCCGCCGAGTCCGATCATCCCGGCGGTGACGAGATGATGCACCACCACCTGCACGGCCCGGAGCACGAGGCGCTCACGCGCGCGGCCCTCGCCTGCGTGCGCGCGAGCGACGACTGCCTGGAGCACTGCTTCGCCATGATGAAGATGGGCGATACCACGCTCGCCGAATGCGCCGATCTCGTCGCCGAGTCGAGCGCGGTGTGCGCGGCGCTGGCACGCGTGTCGGCATCGAACTCCCCGCGGCTGCCGGCGCTGGCGAAGACCTGCATCAGGTTCTGCAGCGACTGCGAGGACGAGTGCCGCAAGCACGCCGGCAAGCACGCCATCTGCGACGAGTGCGCGGACATGTGCCAGGCGTGCATCGCGGAGTGCGAGAAGGTCGCGGCCTGACGCCGGCAGACACTGGCCCGGTCGGTCGCGGGCAAGCCCGCTCCTGCAGG
>CAYOJP010000380.1:0-3600 GCA_964404305.1 uncultured Gammaproteobacteria bacterium | reverse complement strand
TGCGATGTCGCAGCCATGAGCCCGATGAAACTGAACCCGGTGGAGGTGCCGACCGCGGCGTTCGTCCGACCGCAGGTGGGCTATGCGGTGGGTACGCCGGGGCAGATGACGGGGTTCGGATTCGAACTCGTCACGCGCGAGGCGTATTACCGGGAGACACATCCGCAGACCATCGCCTTCGAGATCGCGCGCGAGGTCGTGCGCCGGCTGACCGACGCCGCGCACCCCGGCAGCGAGCGCCTGCGCGTCGCCGGGCGCGCAGCCCTGTTTCCGCAGGTGCTTCGATATGCACAGGACTACATCCGCGATCGGGTCGACCTGAACGGCTGCCATCCGTGCGAGCTGGGGCTGCAGACGTACGCGGAGCGCGTCGTGGAACTGCTCCTCGCGGCGCTGCGACCCGACGAAGAGCAGGGCGAACCGCCGCTGTTGCCGCGTCTGAACCGCTATCGTCCCACGGGCAGCAGTGCCGCCGTCCGGTTCAAGACAGTCAAGCCGGTGCAGGCGACGCAGGCCAGCCACCTGAACTTCGTGGCGGCGGACACAGGCTCATGGGAGCAGGCCGCTGCGACCCAGATCGAACTGGCGGCAGTCAAGGGTGTGGTGCAGTGCTACGTGCGCAACGATCGGCTGGAGCTGACCGTTCCTTACGAGTTCCACGGGCAGCCGCGCGCGTACGAACCGGATTTCGTCGTCCGGCTAGCGGACGGCTCGCACCTGATGCTGGAAGTGAAGGGGCACGAGCCCGCCGAGGTACCGGCCAAGCACGAAGCGGCCGCGCGGTGGGTGGCGGCGGTGAATCGCTGGGGGCAACTGGGCCGTTGGCGCTTCCTGACTTGCCACGACCCGCAACGGCTCCTGGAAACGCTGGTGGCAGTGGCGGAAGTTCGGGACTGACGGACGACGACGCCCGCCTACGCTTACGGCCTTCGCCCGGAGGTATTGCGTGCCTTCCTCCCTGGTCCTGCACTCGCCGGCAAGGTAGCTGAGGCTATTCCGGAATCTCCCGCGCCCTGGCGCACGCCATGTCCACCAACATCGGCGTGAGCTCACGCGCGGTTTCGGTTTCGGCCCGCGTGTGCACCCAGCCGAGGTAGGTCAGGCCGCGCGCGAGCAGGAACAGCGGCAACTGCGCGAGCATCGCCGGCGGCAGCGGGCGACGGGCGAGGTAACCCTCCAGCAGCGCGTCGCGGGCGGCGGGGAAGTAGTCCGCGTCGGTATGGAAGTACAGGGCGGTGGCGATCTCGAACAGGTGCCAGCCGTGACCGGCATCGTCGAAGTCGAGCAGCCGGACGCGGTCGCCCTCGCACAGCACGTTCTCGGGCGTGAGGTCCGCGTGGATCAGGCTGTAGACGTCCGGCGTGCGCGGCAGCGCGGACAGGCCGTCGTGCACGGCGAGCCGCGCCCGGGCGATCAGCTCGCGCTGCTCCGGCGTGAGCGCGGCGAGCGCCCAGAACGGACCCCAGAACGGCGCCTCGCCGACCAGACCCTCGACGTCCCAGGCATGGCGGGTGAAGCCCGCGGGCAGCGTCCAGTCCGATGACTGCAGGTGCAGGCGCGCAGCGAGATCGCCCAGCGTGCGGAACGAGGCCACGAGGCGGTCGCGGTCCATGTCCGCGCCGGTCTCCACCGAGCCGAGCTGCCGGCCCCCGACCCAGCTGAACAGATCGATCTGCCGCGGCTCGGGCACGGCCGGGTCGTCGACCACCGCGAGCAGTTGCCCGTCGAGCGTTGGCAGTACCTCGGGCACGTCGACGCCCGCGGTCGCCAGGGCCTGCATCCACTGCAGTTCCGAGCGCAGTTCGGCGTCAGTGTGATAGCCGTGCCGGTGGATGCGCAGCACGACCGGGTCCGCACCGGCACGGGCGACGCGGAACACCGCGTTCTCGCGCATCTTCAGCAGCGTGAGGTCCGCGGCCTCGATGCCCCACCGGCGCAGCGCCGCGCGCGCGAGCGTCGCGTAGCGCGCGGCGATCGCGTCCGGGTCGAGCGCGTAGAACGCGTCACTCACCGAAGTGGCGCCGGCTGGCAGCCTCACAGGCCCGCCAGCACCTCGTCCAGCGTTCCGAGCAGGAGGTCGGCATGCTCGCGCCCGAACGGCATCGGGGGGCGCATCTTCAGCACGTTGTCGTAGGGTCCGATCCGGCTCAGGAGCACGCCGCGCTCGCGCATCTGGTTCGCGATGCGCTTCGCCTCGTCGGGCGCCGGCGTCTTCGCCGCCCGGTCGCGCACCAGCTCGACACCGATGAACAGCCCCGGTCCGCGCACGTCGCCGATGAGCTCATGGCGCTCGCCCAGTCGGCGCAGCCCGGCGCGCAGGTACGCGCCCGTCTCCGCCGCGTTGCGCATCAGCTGCTCGCGCTCCAGCACGTCGAGGACCGCAAGCCCCGCCGCACAGGCGACCGCGTTGCCGCCGAAGGTGTTGAAATACATGCTCTGCCGGCGGAAGTCGTTGACGAGGTCGGCGCGCGCCACCACGCCGCCGATCGGGAAGCCGTTGCCGATCGGCTTGCCCAGCGTGACGATGTCCGGCACCGTGCCGTGCAGCTGGTGGCCCCACATGTGCGAGCCGCTGCGGCCGAAGCCGGCCTGCACTTCGTCGGCGATGAACAGACCGCCCGCGGCCCGCACCCGCGCAACGGCCTGCGCGAGGTAGCCGGCAGGCACGTCGGGGAGGCCTTCGCCCGAGAAGATCGGGCAGACGATGAGGCCCGCGACGCCGATGCCGTCCGCCGCGAGGGCGTCGATCTGCTTCTGCACCTCGGCGGCATACGCGGCCGCGAGCGTGGCCTCGTCCCCGGGCGCCAGCGGCCGGTAGCGCTGGGGGAACGGCACGGTACGTACGTGCGGGCCGCCCGGCCTGCCGCCGGTGAAGCTGGTCGCCAGTTCCCATACCGCCGCGGTGTTGCCGTGGTAGGTGAAATCCGTGCACAGGATGCCCTGCCTGCCGGTGCACTGGCGCGCCATGCGCAGCGCGACCTCGTTCGACTCGCTGCCGGTGCAGGTCAGGATCGCCATCGTCAGCGACGGGTCCAGCGTCCCGGTCAGCCGCTCGATGTAGTCGAGGATCGTGGCGTCGAGATAACGCGTGTGCACGTTCAGGGTCTGCAGTTGCTTCGTCACGGCGGCCACCACGTGCGGATGGCAGTGGCCCACGTGCGGGACGTTGTTGTAGCAGTCGAGGTAGCGGTTGCCGTCGGCATCCCATACCCACACGCCCTCGCCACGCACGAGGTGCACCGGCCGGTCGTAGAACAGCGGGGCGTCGGCGCCGACCAGGCGGCGGCGGCGGTCGAGCAGGGTTTCGGAGGTCATGGGCGCGAGTATAGCGGCGCTGTCGGCCCGTCCGGACCTCCTCCCGGGCCGGGCCGTGGTGCCGTCCGGGCGGCGCCCGCACGGCGGGCAGGGCTCAGTGCGCCGGCGCGGCGGCCGGCCGATCGACGACGAACATGTCTCCCTTGCACCACCACTCGCCGTCCACGCGTTCCCACAGGAACACGATCTTGAACGTGAACGGCGCCAGCGCCGGGTCGGCGGGCGTGACGTGGAAGTCGGCCCAGTCCCAGCCCATGTCGCCGTTGACGTGGGTGTGGAAGGATT
>CAYOJP010000379.1:0-3606 GCA_964404305.1 uncultured Gammaproteobacteria bacterium | reverse complement strand
CATGCCCGACGGCGGCTCGAAGACGAGCCAGGCCAGCAGGAGCAGCGCGGCGATCGGCAGCAGGCGCTTCACGGCAGGCGGGCGGAGGTGCGATCCGGAGCGCGCGGACGGCGCGGCTACTGCGCGACCGTGTCGATCTCGATGGCGAGCGCGCCGCCGCCCGCGACCGGGCGTGGCGCACCGAGACCTTCCAGATCGCCGGGCCGGCGCACGGGATCGCCCGACTTCGACACGCGCGCCCCGACGACGATCTCGCCGGCCTGCGACAGGCGCATGGCGGGCGTCATCGCGTCGGCATCGTCGAGCGTGACCGTGAGCGGCAGGTCGGCGACGGTATGGCGCTCCACCGCGAGCGGCATCGGCGGCCCGGTCGCGGCCCGCGCGAACACGAACACGGCATCCCCGGGCGCCGCCCGCGTGCGCAGCGCTTCGGCGATGGTCACGCTCACGGTCAACGCGACGCCGGGCGCGGCGGCGGGGGCGGCATCGCCGGGCGCGGTCGCCGCTGCAGCGTCCGGCCCGGCCGCGAGGCCCTCGCGGGCGCGCCCGAGCACGTCGTCGATGAACGTCGCCTCCTCCGGGCTCAGTTCAGCGGCGGCGCGGAACCGCTCGAGCAGTTGGACGGCGCGCAGGTTGTCGCCCGCCTGGAACGCCGCGGCACCGGCCAGCCATAGCACGCGCGGCTCGTCGGGCGCGACCTCCAGCGCGCGGGCGATCAGCTCGCTCGCGCGCCCCTGCAGGGCGCCATCGGCCCGCCCGGCGAGGTACTCCGCGTAATCCCCCAGCAGGCGCGGATCGTCGGGCGCGAGCGCATACGCCTTCTCGAACGCCGATCCGGCCTCGTCGGCGCGATCGAGCACCAGGTAGGAGCGCGCGAGCATCGCCCAGCCTTCGGCGTCATCGGGCTGCGCCTGCAAGCGTTCCTCCAGGCGGCCGACCATCGAGCCGATCGTGCGGTGCATGGCCTCCACGTCGTCGGCGCCCGCCGGTCGCGCCGGCGCACCGATGCCGGCCGGCTCGCCGAGCAGCGCATACATCGCCACGCTCGCCCCGGCGATGACGATCGCGATCGCGGCTGCCGCGCGCGGGCGCCGGCCCGGCGCGTCAGGGGCCTGCGGCACGGTGGCCTGCGGTTCGAGGCGCTCGAGCGCCGCGCGCTCGAGCTCCAGGCGCGCCTCGGCGAACTCGGCGTCACCGATCGCGCCGGCCGCGCGCTCGGCGTCCAGCTCGTCGAGGCGATCTCGGTATACCGCGGCATCGACCGCGGCCTGCGGCGCGCCGTGGCGGCGGCCGCGCCCGAGCAGCGGGCGCAGGACGTAGCCGATCGCGGCCGCGACCATCAGCGCGGCGAAGCCGAGGAACACCAGGTTCATGTCGGATCGCGGGGCGGCGGGCCCAGCAGCGCGTCGAGGCGCGCACGCTCCTGCGCGTCGAGGGCCGCGAGCGGTGCGGCGCCGCGACGCGCGACGGCGATCCGGCGCAGCATCCAGCCGAGGCCGGCCACCGCGAGCACGAACGGACCGCCCCACAGCGCGAGCGTGCGCGCGGCGACCGGCGGCCGGTAGCGGACGAAATCCCCGTACCGCGAGACGAGATAGTCGATGATGGCCTGGTTGCTGTCGCCGCGCGTCACCATCTCGTAGACCTGGCGGCGCAGATCGCCGGCCAGCTCCGCGTCGGAATCGGCGAGCGACTGGTTCTGGCAGACCAGGCAGCGCAGTTCCCCGAGCAGCACGCGGTAGCGCGCCTCGTCGGTCGCGCTGGCGAACTGGCGCGGCTCCACCGCCGCCACGGCCGCGCCGAGGCACAGCCCGGCCAGCAGGACGAGGCCGGCGCGGGCGCGCCGCACGCGCGGGTCAGCCGCCGGCACCGGAGAGCTCCAGGACCCTGGGCAGCAGCGTGTCGCGCCAGATGGCGGGCGTGATCGGGCCGATGTGCTTGTAGGCGATGTGCCCGTCGGCGTCGATGAGATAGGTCTCCGGCGCGCCGTACACGCCCCAGTCGATGGCGATGCGGCCGTCGGGGTCGACCGCGCTGGCGACGTAGGGATTGCCCAGCTCCGAGAGCCAGCGCAGCGCCGCCGGGCCGTCGTCCTTCCAGTTCAGGCCGTAGATGGGGACCGCGCCGGTCCGCGCGATGTCGACGAGCACCGGGTGTTCCTCGCGGCAGGAGCGGCACCAGGTGGCCCACACGTTCAGGAGCGTCACGCGCCCGCGCAGGTCCGCGCTCGAGACGGTGCGCCCCGGGCGCTCCAGGTCCGGCGCGGTGAACTCGGGCGCCGGCCGGCCGACCAGCGGCGAGGGTACCGTGCGGGGGTCCCGCGACAGGCCGAAGGCCAGCAGCGCGACGAGTCCGATGAACAGGCCGAGCGGCAGGAGGAAGCGCGTCATCCGGCCGTACCGGCCGCCACCGCGGCGCGTGAGCGGTCCGCGGCCGCCGCCTGCGCGGCGGCGCGCGCCGGCACGCGGTAGCGCCGGTCGGTCGCGCTCACCGCGCCGCCGAGCGCCATCAGCACGGCGCCGAGCCAGATCCAGCGGATGAGCGGCTTGTGATACAGGCGCAGGGACCAGGCGCCGGCGTCGCCCGCGGGCTGCCCGAGCGCAACGTACAGGTCCCGGCGCAGACCGGCGTCGATGGCCGCCTCGGTCATCGGCATGCCGCTCGCCGCATAGACGCGCTTCTCCGGGTGCAGCAGCGCGATCTCGGTGCCGTCACGCAGGACGCGCACCGTGCCGGTCTGCGCGGAGTAGTTCGGACCCCGGCCGGCGCGCACCCCCTCGAAGCGGAACTCGTAGCCGTCGAGCACGTGGCCCTCCCCCGGGGCGAGCGTCACGTCGTGCTCCGCACTCCAGGTCGACGCGACGGTGACGCCGGCGATGAACACCGCCATGCCGGCGTGCGCGATGCACATGCCGGCGAAGCTGCGCGGCAGGCGCGCGGGCGAACCGGCCTTGCGGGCCTGCGCGATGTACTGCTGCACGCTCGCCCAGGCGACCCAGGCGCTCGCGGCCAGGCCCAGCGCCACGGCGATCGAGCGCGGCGCGGTGGCGAGGAAGGCGTAGGCCAGCGCGGCGAACAGCGCGACGACCGCGGCGACCTTCAGCGTGCGCGCGACCTCCAGCGCCCGGGCGCTCTTCCAGCGCGCGAACGGTCCCGCGGCGAGCAGGAACGCGAGCGGCAGCATCAGCGGCACGAATACCGCGTTGAAGTACGGCGGGCCGACCGAGACCTTGCCGAGGTCCAGCGCGTCCATGATGAGCGGATAGAGCGTGCCGAGCAGTACCGTCGCGCAGGCGACGACGAGCAGCACGTTGTTCACCAGCAGGGCGGACTCGCGCGACACGAGCCCGAACGCGCCCCCCGAGGCGATGCCCGCCGCGCGCCAGGCGTACAGGGCGAGCGCCGCGCCGACCACGATGCCGAGGAAGGCGAGGATGAACACGCCGCGCTCGGGGTCGGTCGCGAACGCATGCACCGACACCAGCACGCCCGAGCGCACCAGGAAGGTGCCCAGCAGCGACAGCGAGAAGGCGAAGATCGCGAGCATCACCGTCCACGCCTTGAACGCGCCGCGCTTCTCGGTGACGGCGAGCGAGTGCAGCAGCG
>CAYOJP010000378.1:0-3634 GCA_964404305.1 uncultured Gammaproteobacteria bacterium | reverse complement strand
GCAGCTGTTTGCCTATCACGTCGCCGTGATTCGGGGCGCGGACGTCGACCAGCCTCGCAACCTCGCCAAGTCGGTCACGGTCGAGTAGGTCGCGCAGGGCCGAAGTATCGCCTGCAAGTAAATGATCTGGCAGGATCGTTCCGGCGGCCTTGAAGTGGTTTCGAGGCTGCCAGCGGGCAGGAGACACGCACACGATGCAGACCCAGGAACCGCCCGGCGAAACCAAGGCGCCGCCGCCGCCGACGCTGCGGCAGGGAAGGCTGCTGATCGTCGACGACGATCAGGACATGCTTGCCCTGTTGTCGCTGTGGCTGCGCAAGGCGGGTTTCGAGGTGACGACCGCGGTGTCCGGGCGCGAGGCGCTGTCGCACATCGCCATGCGCACGCCGCACCTGGTCATCACCGACCTCTACATGGAGGAGATGGACGGGATGACCCTGCTCGGGGAGATTCACCGGGAGCGCCCGCTGTTGCCCGTCATCATGCTGAGCGGGCAGGCGAGCATCCCCGATGCCGTCAAGGCGATGCACCTCGGCTCGCTCGCGTTCCTGACCAAGCCCGTCGAGAAAGACGAACTGCTCGCCCAGATCGACCGTGCCCTGCGGGTTCCCGGCAGCCAGACCGATGCGCCGGAGCGGCCCTTCGGCGAGGGCCTGGTCTACCGCAGCGCGAGGATGACCGAACTGCTGGAGCAGGCCGAGCAGGTGGCCGACAGCGACATCACGGTGTTCATCAGCGGCGAGACCGGCACCGGCAAGGAGGCGCTCGCCAAGGCCATCCACGGCGCCAGCCCGCGCCGCGCCTTTCCGTTCATCGGGGTCAACTGCGGCGCCATTCCCGAGCAGCTGCTCGAGTCCGAGCTGTTCGGTCACGAACGGGGGTCGTTCACCGGCGCGAACGCCCGCCACGAGGGGCTGTTCCAGGCCGCCAACGGCGGGACGCTGTTCCTCGACGAAATCGGCGACATGCCGCTCGGGCTGCAGGTGAAGCTGCTGCGGGTACTGCAGGACTTCGAAGTCCGGCCGGTCGGCTCCACCCGCAGCATCCCGGTCAACGTGCGCATCATCTCCGCGACCCATGCCAATCTCGAAAAGGCGGTCGCCGAGGGCCGGTTCCGGGAAGACCTGTTCTACCGGCTGCACGTCGTGCCGCTGCACATGCCGAGTCTGTTCGAGCGGCGGGACGACGTGCCCCTGCTGCTCGATCACTTCCTCTCCCGCCAGGCCGAGCGCCGCGGCGGCGAGCGCAAGCACTTCGCGCCGGAGGCGCTGGAGTATCTTGCCGGCGTGCGCTGGCCGGGCAACGTCCGCCAGCTGATCAACGTCGTGGACCTGTGCGCGACCCTCACCAAGGGCGACATAATCCCGCTCGCCATGGCGCGACGCGCGTTGCGCGACGAGCCGGGCGAGATGCCGACCCTGAAGGACGCCAAGGACGCGTTCGAGCGCAGCTACCTCGTGAGCGTGCTGCGGATCGCTGAAGGAAGCGTCGCCACCGCGGCGCGGATCGCCGGTCGCAATCGCACCGAGTTCTACAAGCTGCTGAGCCAGCATGGCCTGGACGCCGCGACTTTCCGCAAGGGCGCGCAGGCCGATGACGACGACACCTGATCCGCGCCACGGAGCCGTGCCTTGAACGACGATCGCATCATTGCCCACGTGGATCCCGACCTCGAGGAACTGATCCCGGGATTTCTCGAGAACCGGCGCAAGGATGTCGACAAGCTGCGGGCGGCGCTGGCGGCCGGCGATTTCGCCACGGTGCGCCTCACCGGGCACAGCATGAAGGGCGCCGGCGGGGGCTACGGCTTCCAGCCGATCACCGACATCGGCGCGGCCATCGAGCGGGCCGCCCTGGCGGGGGACGTCGCGGCGGCATCGGCGGGCATCGACGACCTCGCCGGCTACCTCGCCCGCGTCGAAGTCGTCTTCGACGGCACCTCCTGAGTGCAGCGCTCGGCAGGCCGGCTCCCGGCGGGGCCGGCCGCCCCGGGACGGAACACATGACCCGCAACCGGACACTCAGCTATGCGGTCGCCGCGGTGCTGGGTATCGCCTTCAGCCTGACGCTGTTCGTGAACGCCTGGCGTGCCGCCATCGACGAGGCCACCGCCGCCTTCATGCTGGCGAGCGCGCCGCCGGCCGACGCCACGTTGCGCAACCTGCGCGATGCGCACGAGGTTGCCGCGGCGGTCGCCGGCCTGCTCGAGGCGGTCGACACGCCCGACGAAGCGGTCTTCGTCCGCTACGCCGACCGCTTCCTGCAACGGCATGCCTATCTCGTCGCGCTCTTCTACGTGCCGGCGGACGGTGCCGCCGGCCCGGCGCTCGCGGCGGCGCAGGGCGGCGACGAGCGGGTGCCGGGCGCCGCGGGTCTGCCCGAGTTCGGGGCGACCGGGCAGGTGAGCCCGGTCGTCAGGGAGGCGCTGGCCGCGCGCGGCACGCTGCCGAGCGGCGTGATCGACAGCGGTCCGCTGTCGGGCAGCTTCCTGCTGGTCCGCGCGGTGCTGGGCAGCGACGGCAAGCCGACCGGCGTGGTCGCCCTCGTGATCGATCCGGCGCGGGTGGTCGAGGTGCCGCCCCCCGGGACCCGCGCCGCGATGACGCTGGCGCTCGATTCCCAGGGCGTGACCGGCCGCGAGGTAGTCTACGCCACCCCGACCAGCGTGCCGCCGCGCGGAGTGATCGATCCGATCGTCTCCGAGCGCCACCACCAGTTTCCGTACTACTCCGCCCGCCTCACGGTGCGCGGGGCGGTCGCATGGGGCGACCTCGACCAGGGCCTGATGCTGATCGCGATCGTGCTCGGCGCGGGCACGACGCTGCTGATGGTCGCGCTCGCGCACGCCAAGGAGACGCAGGCGCGGGAGCTGCGCGAGCGCAATGCGGTGATCGAGCGCCAGGTCCAGGAGCAGACCCGCGAACTGGCCGAGGCGCGTGACCAGGCGCTGCAGGCCTCGCGCGTGAAGTCCGAATTCCTGGCCAGCATGAGCCACGAGATCCGCACGCCGCTCAACGCCATCATCGGCATGTCGGAGCTGCTGGCCGAGACGCGCCTCGACGCGGACCAGGAAAAATACGTCTCGGTGTTCCGCAAGGCGGGCGAAGCGCTGCTCAGCCTCGTCAACGACATACTCGACCTGTCGAAGATCGAGGCCGGGCAGCTCGTGCTCGAGCAAATTCCCTTCGATCCGCGCGAGCTGGTCGAGAGCGCGGTGGACCTCTACGGCCTGAAGTGCGACGAGAAGGGCGTGGACCTGGCCTGTCACGTCGCCGTCGACGTGCCGCGCAGCCTCGTCGGCGATCCGCTGCGGCTGCGGCAGGTGGTCCTGAACCTCATCGGCAACGCGATCAAGTTCACCGAGCTGGGCGAGGTGCTGGTGCGCGTGGTCCGGCAAAGTGAGACCGCCACGGCGCTCACCGTGCGCGTGCTGGTGTCGGACACCGGCATCGGTGTGACACCGGAGGCGCAGGCGCGCATCTTCCAGTCGTTCACGCAGGCCGACGGCTCGATGGCGCGCCGGTACGGCGGCACCGGGCTGGGCCTCTCCATCTCGAAGCAGTTGATCGAGTCCATGGGCGGGCAGATCGGCGTCAGCAGCATGACGTCGAGCGACGGATAGACGATCGGTCCG
>CAYOJP010000377.1:0-3654 GCA_964404305.1 uncultured Gammaproteobacteria bacterium | reverse complement strand
ATCGAGTGCCGGCGGCCCTGCCGGCACCGACGGAATCGCGGCGCGGTCCGGCAGGGCGTCCGGGGCGGTTGGTCGTGGCGCTCCGATGCGTCACACTCGCGGCCTTGCCAGCGGGCGGGCGGTGCGCCCGCGCCCGCATCTGCAACGGGGGGACGAACGCATGGAACCGGCAAAGCTCGAATCCTTCATCGGCCAACTGCTCGGCGATCTGGGCGGAGCCTTCGGCATCGCGCTCGTGCGCATGGGGCTGAACCTCGGCCTGTACACGACGCTGCACCGCGAAGGACCGCTGACGGCCCGGGCGCTCGCGGAACGCACCGGCCTCGCCGAGCGCTACCTGCGCGAATGGCTGAGCTACAACGCGGCATCGAACTACCTCGCCTACGATGCCGCGACGCAGGCATTCTCGCTGCCGCCGGAGCAGGCGGCGGTGCTGGCGGACGAAACCAGCGCGTACTACATGGCGGACGCCTACAACGCCGCCGCGGCCTACCTCGACAACCAGCCGGCCGTGGAGCGTGCCTTCCACACCGGCGCGGGCGTGCCCTGGGGCAACCAGTCCGGCTGCCTGTTCTGCGCGGTGGCGCGCTTCTTCCGGCCCGGTTACAGCGCGAACATCGTCTCGTACTGGCTGCCGGCACTCGACGGCGTGGTCGCGCGCCTGCAGGGGGGCGGGCGCGTGGCCGACGTCGGCTGCGGCCACGGCTACTCGACCATGATGATGGCGGCGGCGTTCCCGGACTCCGAGTTCGTCGGCTACGACTTCCATCCGGCCTCGGTCGAGCAGGCGCGCAAGCATGCCGGCGCGCACGGCGCGCCGCCCAACGTCCGCTTCGAGGTCGCCCGGGCCCAGGACTTTCCGGGCACCGGCTACGATCTCGTCACCTGCTTCGACTGCCTGCACGACATGGGCGATCCGGCCGGCGCCGCGGCGCACGTGCGCCAGGCCCTCAAGCCCGGCGGGGCGTGGATGGTGGTCGAACCGTTCGCGCACGACGCGCTGGAGGACAATCTCAATCCGGTGAGCCGCCTCTACTACGCCGCCTCGACGATGGTCTGCGTGCCGACGTCGCTGGCGCAGGAGGTCGGCGCCGCCCTCGGCGCGCAGGCCGGCGAGAAGCGCCTGACCGCGATCATCGCCTCCGGCGGCTTCGCGTCGGTTCGCAAGGCGGCGCAGACGCCGATCAACATGGTGCTCGAGGCGCGGGCCTGACGAACGGTGCGCGTGGTCCGGGCGGATCTTCGATCCGGGCTGGCCCGGGCGGCGGCAGGCGGGCCTCGGAGGACTGGCAGGTGAATGCGAGGAAGACATCCGCGGGGCCGGTGCCTGCGGCGCAACTGGAGGACCTGGTCGCGGCGAGCCTGATCCTCGCCCGGCACGGCGTCCTCGATGCCTTCGGCCACGTCAGCATGCGCCACCCGGCGGATCCCGACCGCTACCTGCTCGCGCGCAACATCGCCCCGGAGCTCACCACGACGGCGGACATCGTCGAGTACGACCTCGACAGCGAGCCGATCGATGCGGACGCGCCGCGCGGATTCCTGGAGCGCTACATCCACGGCGAGATCTACAAGGCGCGGCCGGACGTCGGCGCCGTGATCCACACGCATTCGCCCTCGGTCGTTCCGTTCGGCGTGACCGGGACGCTCATGCAGCCGCTCTACCACATGAGCGGGTTCCTGGGGCGCGGCGTGCCGGTCTACGACATCCGCAGGGAGAGCGGCCGCCAGACGGACATGCTCATTCGCGAGCCCGTCTTCGGCCGGCAGCTCGCCCGCGTGCTGGGCGACAAGGCCATGGCGCTGATGCGCGGACATGGCAACGTCGTCGTCGCGGCGGACGTGAAGGTCGCCACCTATCGTGCGGTCTACACGGAGATGAACGCGCGCCTGCAGCTCCAGGCGATGCTCGCCGGCGGGCCGATCGAGTTCCTGTCGCCGCAGGAGGCGCTGCTGGCGGAGGCCGCCGTCGAGGGCCAGATCCACCGCCCGTGGGAGCTGTGGAAGGCGAAGGTCGAGGTGCGGTAGCGGGGGTCAGCGGCCAGGAGTCTCTGCAGCCGACTCAATAGCAGAGAGCAAACGTCGGTCACTCCAGCCGGCGCCGGTGCCGGGCGAGTCCGCCGCGACTCGCTCGAGTACGTCCATGTATCGCTCGGTCGCGCGCGTCCTGCGCGCTCACGGTCGCCGCGGACTCGCCCGGCACCGGCGCCCAGGGTTGCCAACGTCAGGTGCAGCACCATAGCGCTCCGCTATTTTGATTGCAGAGCGCAAATGCCGGTCACTCCGCCCGGCGCCGGCCGGAGTGCCCGGGGCACTTCGGCAGGTGTCGCTCAGCCGCCCGGCAGGGCGCCGGCGTCCCGCAGCAGGGCCTGCACCCGCAGCGCGAGTTCGCGGTAGCCGGCGGAGTTGGGATGGATCGGGTCCGCCTTCAGATCGCGCTGGCCCAGGATCTCCGCCAGGGCCTCGTTCTCGAGCGGCACGCCGGCGGCAGTCGCGACCTCGGCATACAGTTCGGCGGTGCCGAGGAAGATGCCCGGCGCGGGGACGCCCAGCAGCACCACCGATATGCCGCGTGCCCGTGCCTCGTCGATCATCGCCCGCAGGTTGGCCGCCATCGCCTTGGGGTCCTGCCGGCGCAGCATGTCGTTGCCGCCGTGGCACAGGATGAGCAGGGCGGGCGCATGCTGGTCGAGCAGCCGCGGCAGCCGCTCGCGGCCGCTGGCGGAAACCTCGCCGGGCACGCCGGCGTTCACGACCTTGCGCCCGATGAGCCCGGCGAGCACGTCGGGATAAGCCTGCCCGCGCGCCGCGCCCGAGCCGTAGGTCAGGCTGTCCCCGAAGGCGAGCACGACGGCGTCGGGCGCCAGTGGCGGCAGGCGCGGCCCGTCGTCGCCGCAGCCCGCGAGCAGCAGCGCGATGACGGCGAGGACCGGCAGGCCCGTGGCGATCCGCAGCCCGTCGCGTGTCATCGGACCGCTGCTCCCGCGGCGCCGACCAATCCCACCGGCGGGTAGTAGCTGCCCTCGGGAGCGCGCACCCACCAGGCGCCGGTGTCCGCGCGCTCCGCGGGCGTCGTGTAGCGGTAGTGCCAGAACGACGCGCGCACGTAGCGCGGCGGCGCGTCGGGAAACGGATTCGACCCGAGCAGGCCGAGCACCGCGGGCGAGCCGAGCAGCAGGCGTTCGAGCAGGTGCCCGAACCAGGGGTTCGAGGCCTCGTCGCCGAGCGCGGCGAACCACATCTGCCAGTCGAGGCGCGGCTGGTGCGGCGCGTTCCAGCCCGGACGACGGGCCGGATCGCCCGGCTTCCAGCGGAAGCGGTACTCGCGCCACTCAATGCCGTCGTCGGAGCCCTCGATCGAGATCTCGTTGCGTACCGTCGTCATCACCGCGAACACGCCGTAGACGTTGGCGATTCGCAGCGGCGCCGTCAACGTCACGAACGCGTGCAGCGCCCGCGGCGCGCGCGCGCGGGCCAGCGCCTCGCCGGTCGCCACGAGGGAGGCGGGCAGCACGAGGGCCGCTGCCGCGAGCGCACCCCAGGGCCGCCGCGCGGTGCGGGCGCCGGCGGTCGCCTCCGGCGCCGGCCGCCAGCGCGCGGCGATCAGCGCCGCGAGCGCGCGGTCGTCGAGCAGCGGCACGCACAGGAGCATGG
>CAYOJP010000376.1:0-3669 GCA_964404305.1 uncultured Gammaproteobacteria bacterium | reverse complement strand
TGCCGCCCAGCGTCATCTGGTTCATGCTCCCTCCGGCCTCAGATCGCGGTTGCTGGCGATCCGATCACCGGGTAAATCAGAAGTTCCTTAGACTGCGGCGCGGATCGGCCGCGGGACGGAGGGAGGCGAGCGATGGGCGAAGCACGCAGGTTGCTGCACGAGATGCGCGTGGAGGTGCGCTGGGGCGACATGGACTCCGTCGGGCACGTCAACAACGTCGTCTACTTCACCTACTTCGAAGAGGCGCGCATGGCGTGGTTCGCGACGCTGCAGCCGGCGCCCGGCCTCGGCGCCACGGGCACGGGCCCGGTCATCGCCAATGCGTACTGCAACTTCCGCCGGGCCATCGTGCACCCGGCGGGCCTGCGCGTGCGCATGCACGGCGGCGCTCCCGGCCGGTCCAGCTTCGAGACCTGGTACGAGATCGTCGATGCCGCCGATCCCGCGCTCCTCTACGCCGACGGTTCCAGCCGGGTCGTGTGGGTGGACCGCGATGCGGGGCGCTCGGTCGCGCTGCCGGCCGGGATCCGGGCGTTGCTGCCCGCGGCGTGAGGAACCGGCAGGCGCCGCCTCCGCGTTCCAGCGCGGCCGGACCCGCCCGGCCCGGACGCCAGCCGTGCAGGGGTGCTTGCCGGACGCCGCGCAGACGCCGCCGCTGCGCGCGGAACCGGCCGGGCCGGCGGCGCCGCGGCTTCAGCGCTCCCGCGGCACGAACACGATCGGCGTCACGCCGTCGCGCGCGGACGTTGCCGGCGCGCGGTCCTCCTCCTCGCCCGACCCGGACGGCGCCACCAGCCAGCCTGTCGCCGGCGCGCCCTTTGCGCCCAGCGCCGCGAAGTCGAACAGCGCGGTGTCCGCCAGGTGCGACGGCGTGACGTTCTGCAGCGCGTTGAAGATCGTCTCGCTGCGGCCGGGCCATTCCCGGTCCCAGCGCGCGAGCATCTCCTTCGCGCGCTGGCGCTGCAGCGTCTCCTGGCTGCCGCACAGGGTGCAGGGAATGATCGGGAAGCCGCGCTGCGTGGCGTAGGCCTCGATGTCGCTCTCCTTGCAGAACGCGAGCGGGCGGATGACCACGTGCCGGCCGTCGTCGGACACGAGCTTGGGCGGCATCGCCTTCAGCGAGCCGCCGTGGAACAGGTTCAGGAAGAAGGTCTCGATGATGTCGTCGCGGTGGTGACCGAGAGCGACCCTGGTCGCCCCGACCTCGTCCGCCACGCGGTACAGGATGCCCCGGCGCAGGCGCGAGCACAGGCCGCACATCGTCTTGCCGTCGGGCACCACGCGCTTGACGATGCCGTAGGTGTCCTCCTCGACGATGCGGTACTCCACGCCCAGCGCGTCGAGATAGCGCGGCAGGACGTCCCCCGGGAAGCCGGGCTGCTTCTGGTCGAGGTTGACGACGACGAGGGAGAACCGCACCGGCGCCTTCTTCTGCAGCGCCAGCAGCATGTCGAGCAGGGTGTAGGAATCCTTGCCGCCGGACAGGCACACCATCACCCGGTCGCCGGCCTCGATCATGTTGAAGCGCTCGATCGCGCGCCCGACCTCGCGCCGCAGGCGCTTGGCGAGCTTGCCCTGCTCGTAGCGGACCTTGCGTGCCGTGGCGACCATGGGGCGGGACTCGCGAACCGGGGGCGCCCAATCTAATCCAGGCGCGTGCGGCGGGCAAAAAAAACCCCGCGCGGGCGGGGTTCTCCGGAAGCGGATGCCGGGCCGTTCAGGGCGAGGCCAGCACCTCGGTCGCCTGCAGGCCCTTCGGGCCGCGCTTGGCCTCGTAGGTCACCACCTGACCCTCGTTCAGGCTGCGAAAGCCCTCGCTCCTGATCACCGAATAGTGCACGAACACGTCCTCGCCGCCATCCTGGGGCGTGATGAACCCGAAACCCTTCGAATTGTTGAACCACTTGACGGTACCTGCGGCCATGCTCCACTCCTGCGTTGACTCGTTGTCGCCTGCGTCGCGGCCGTCCCGATCGGCGCGCCGGCTTCCGCCGTCGCCATCCGTGTCCGCCGCGAACCGGTCCGGAGCATAATTCAACGTCAGGGGCCTTTCCACTGCGCTCGAAATGCCCTTCCCGTTCCGGTAACCTCGACGCCACGACGTTCCGGCGACCCGCGCCGGCCCGGTCGGATACCGCCCGCACGCATGCACACTCCCCGCTCACTGGAGGATCGCGCCGCCCTCGTCACCGGCGCTGCCCGCCGCGTCGGTCGCGCGGTGGCGCTCGCGCTCGCCGATGCGGGCATGGACGTCGCCTTCACCTTCCGTCACAGCCGCGAGGCCGCCGAGTCGCTGGCCGCCGGCATCGTCGCGCGCGGCCGGCGCGCGCTGCCGATCGAGGCCGAGCTGGCCGCACCCGAGGCGGCGGATGACATCGCCGCGGCGGTCACGACGGGGTTCGGCCGCCTCGACGCGCTGGTGAACAATGCCAGCACTTTCGAGCCGACGCCGTTCGGCGGCATCACGGCGCAGGCCTGGGACCGCGACATGGCGGTGAACGCGCGCACGCCGCTGCTCCTGATGCAGGCGCTGGCGCCCCTGCTCGGCGCTCACTACCTGCCCTCCGATCCGGCGAGTCCGGGCCGCATCGTCAACTTCATCGACGTCCACGTGCTGGGCGAGCCGCTGGTCGGCTACGCGACCTACAACGCCTCGAAGGCGGCGCTGATGGAGCTGACGGCGTCCTGCGCGATGGAACTGGCGCCGCGCATCACCGTGAACGCGATTGCGCCAGGGGTGGTGTCCTGGTCGTCGAACCAGGACGAGGAGGCGGTGCGCCGCGAGTACATGCGCCGCGTGCCCCTCGCGCGTCCCGGCACGCCGGAGGATGCCGCGAGCGCGGTGCTCTACCTCGTGCGCGACGCGCATTACTGCACTGGGCAGATCCTGAAGCTCGACGGCGGTCGCGCCCTCACCTGATCGTGTCCATCGGCCTGCGCGCCGCGGCCGGCGCACTCCTGGTCTTCACCGCGGTCGGCGCCGGCGTCGCGCTGCGCATGGGGCGCGCCGACGAGCGCGGTGTCGATCCGCTCGCGCACTACGATGCCGCGGTCGTGCTGTTCGGCGGGTACGGCAGCCATGGCGGCGTGTCCGCCGAGACCCACCGGCGCGTGCAGCATGCCCTGGCGCTGATCGCGAGCGGACGCGCGGGGGCGCTCGGCTGCGTCGGCGGTTTCCGGACCGACGGCGGCACGCCCGGCGCGGCCCTCGCCTGCGCGCTGGCCGTCCGCGCGGACGTGCCGCCGGCGGCAATCGTGGTCTCGCCACGCTCCTTCGATACCTGGTCGAACCTGCGCGAGGTGCGAACGATGGCCGTGGAGCGCGACTGGCGCTCCGTCGCGCTGGTCAGTTCGCCGCCGCACCTCGGACGCGTGGCCGGCATGCTCTCCGGGACCCCGGCGAGCGTGACGATCGGCCTGCTGCCCTACGCTTACGAGGATGCCGACCCGCCGATCAGCGGGTACGGGGTCGTCGGCCAGGTGCTCTACGACCGCGCCGCCCGGCTGCTGAACGCGGTGTTGTCGCCCGAGCAGATGACGGCGCTCGCGCAACGACTGCGGCTCTGAGCCTGTTACCGAATCCGCCACCGCCATCGCGGGCAAGCCCGCTCCTGCAGGAGCTCCGTATCAACGCTGGAGCAAGGCTCCTGTAGGAGCGGCTTCAGCCGC
>CAYOJP010000375.1:0-3672 GCA_964404305.1 uncultured Gammaproteobacteria bacterium | reverse complement strand
TCCGCCAGCTCCTGCTGCTCCGCGAAGCGCGCGGCGAGGAAGTCGAGGAAGGAGCGGACCTTGGCGGGGACGTGGCGGCGCTGGTGGTACAGGGCGTAGACGGCGCGGGGCGGGGAGGTGTGGCCGGCGAGGATCTCGACGAGCCGGCCGGCGCGGATGTCCTCCCACAGCAGGTAGTTCGGCAGGCGGATGATGCCCATGTGGCCGGCAGCGGCGACGCGCAGCGCGTTGCCCTGGTTGCAGTGCAGGTCGCCGGCGACGTGCACGCTGGTCTCGGCCTCGCGCCCTCGGAACAGCCAGTCGTCGTGGGCGACCTCGTCGTGGAACACGAGGCAGTTGTGGCGGGCGAGGTCGGCCGGCGTTTCCGGGGTGCCATGCCGGGCGAGGTACTCGGGGGAGGCGCAGACGATCATCCGGAACGAGCCGAGCTTGCGCGCGACCAGGCTCGAACTTTCGAGCTGGGCATTGCCGGCATAGATCCCCAGGTCGAAGCCGCCCTCGAAGATGTCCGGCATCTTCGCGGTCAGGTGCAGGCTGATGCCGACCCCCGGGTGCGCGGCCTTGTAGGCGAGGATCGCCGGCACCAGCAGCAGGGTGCCGAAGGAGGAGGGCGCGCTGACCTTGAGGGTGCCCCGGACCTCGTCCGAGAGCGTCCGCACGCTCGCCTCCATGTCGTCGAGGGCGTGCAGCCAGTCGAGGCAGCGCTGGTAGTAGGTCGCCCCGGCCTCGGTGAGATTCGAGCGGCGGGTGCTGCGGTTCAGCAGCCGCACCCCCAGCTCGTCCTCCAGGGCCTTGATGTGCTTGCTGATCATCGCCGTCGACACGCCCAGCTCCCGGGCGGCCGGTGAGAAGCCCCCCTCCCGGGCCACCAGGGCGAATGCACGGATGCTGGCGAGCTTGTCCATGGGCCGGCGCGGATCCCGCAAGTCAGCGTCCGGCCATTATGGGGCGGCGATCCGCGATTGTTAACCATCGGTTAACGACGCCTTAACCCCCGGCGCCTTGTACGGCCCTGGTCAGGCCGTACCATGGCGGCACTCTCCACGGACCGGGTGTCCGTGGATCGAGATCCCGAAATAGTCTGCTGCGGCGGCGAGAGATTATTTCCGGTAAGGCCCACCTACCGGAGGTATTCCCATGCCCGGCCGCCGCTTTCTGAACGTCCCTGGACCGACCAACATCCCCGAGCGCGTCCGCCGCGCGATGGACGTCCTGCTCGAGGACCACCGCGCCCCCGACTACCCGGCCTTCTCGCTGCCGCTGTTCCAGGACCTGAAGAAGGTCTTCGGCACCGCCACCGGCCAGGTCTTCGTGTTCCCCGCTTCCGGGACCGGCGGCTGGGAGGCTTCGATCACCAACACCCTGTCGCCTGGCGATCGCGTGCTGTGCTCGGTGGCCGGCCAGTTCAGCCTGCTGTGGGCGGACCTGTGTCGCCGGCTGGGGATGGACGTCGTCGCCATCGACTGCGAGTGGGGCGAGGGCGTGCCGCTCGCGAAGTTCCGCGAGCAGCTCGCCGCCGACAAGGGCCACACCATCAGGGCGGTGCTGGTCACGCACAACGAGACGGCCACGGGCGTCACCTCCAGCATTGCCGAAGTCCGCGCGCTGCTCGACGATCTCGGGCACCCGGCCATGCTGTACGTGGACGGCGTCAGCTCCATCGGCAGCCTCGACTTCCGCATGGACGAGTGGGGCGTGGACCTCGCGGTCGCCGGCTCCCAGAAGGGTTTCATGCTGCCCACGGGTCTCGCCATCGTCGGCGTCAGCCAGAAGGCGCTCGCCGCCCGCGCGCAGGCCACGAGCCGGCGCTGCTTCTTCGACTTCGAGGACATGATCCGCCTGAACAAGGATGGCTGGTTCCCGTACACGCCGGCGCAGACCCTGCTGCGCGGGCTGCGGGAGTCGCTGAACATGCTGTTCGAGGAGGGGCTGGACAACGTCTATGCCCGTCACCACCGGCTCGGCGAGGCGGTCAGGCGGGCGGTGAACGCGTGGGGCCTGAAGCTGTGCGCGAAGGACCCGAAGTGGCACTCCGACACCGTCAGTGCGATCCTCGTGCCCGAGGGCATCGATTCGGGCGCCGTGGTGAAGATCGCCTACGAGCGCTACATGCTGTCGCTGGGCCTGGGCCTGAACAAGGTCGCCGGCAAGGTGTTCCGCATCGGCCACCTGGGCGACAACAACGAGCTGATGATCCTCGCCGCGGTGGCCGGCGCCGAGATGGCGCTCGCGGACGCGGGCGTGAAGATCGAACTCGGCTCCGGCGTGGGCGCGGCGCAGGCGTACCTGCGCTCGACCGGGGCCTGGAAGTAGCGCCGGCGATTCCCCGGCCCCGGTCCACCGGACCGGGGCCGGGGTGAGGGGGCTTTGCCGGACGCAGGTTCCGACGTAGCTAGGGCCCGCGCCGCCGGCGCGCGCGAATCTCCTGGGAGGAGACACGATGAGCTTCACGATCCATGCACCGGTGCGCACGCGCCTGCAGCGCAGCGAACTGGCGGTTCCCGGGTCCAATCCCGCGATGTTCGAGAAGGCCCTCAAGAGCGAGGCCGACTTCGTGTTCCTCGACTGCGAGGACGCCGTGGCGCCGGATCTCAAGGAGCAGGCGCGCAGGAACATCATCCAGGCGCTGCTCGACCTCGACTGGCGCGGGCACGGCAAGACCGTGTCGGTGCGCATCAACGGCCTCGACACCCACTACATGTATCGCGACGTGGTGGACATCGTCGAGCAGGCCGGTCACCGCCTCGACACGATCCTCATCCCCAAGGCGGGCGTGCCGGCCGACGTCTACATGGTCGAGTGCCTGGTCGCGCAGATCGAGGAGGCCAGGGGATACACGAACCGCATCGGCCTGGAGTGCCTCATCGAGACCACGCTCGGCATGGCCAACGTGGAGGCGATCGCGCAGTCGAGCCGGCGGCTGGAGGCGCTGCACTTCGGCGTCGCCGACTTCGCCGCGAGCTGCCGCGCGCGCACCGTGCAGATCGGCGGCCTCAACCCCGACTACCCCGGGGACCAGTGGCACGCCTCGATGCAGCGCATGCTCGTCGCCTGCCGCGCCTACGGGCTGCGGGCCATCGACGGCCCGTTCGGCGGCATCGACGATCCGGACGGCTTCATCGCCGGCGCCAGGCGCGCCGCGTGCATGGGCTACGAGGGCAAGTGGGCCATCCACCCCTCGCAGATCGCGCTCGCCAACCAGGTGATGTCGCCGCCCCCGGCCGAGGTGGAGCGCGCCCGCGGCGTGCTCGCCGCGCTCGACGAGGCGCAGAAGGCCGGCAAGGGCGCCGCGCAGTACCAGGGCAAGATGATCGACGCCGCTTCGGCCCGCATGGCGGAGAACATCGTCCGCCAGGCGGACGCGATCGGCGCCCGCGGCGCCTGATCCGGCTGCCGGCGGTCGCCGGCTTCGAGGTTGGGCGCAGGGACACGGCGGGACGACCCGGGGCGGGGCGTCCCCGCCACGACGGGATCGAACCGACCAACAGGGGGTCCGGCATGGACATCCACGAGTACCAGGCGAAGGAAATGTTGCGCGACTTCGGGGTGCAGGTGCCGCCCGGCGGGCTGGCCTACAGCCCCGAGCAGGCGGCCTACCGCGCCCGCGAGATCGGCGGCGACCGCTGGGTCGTCAAGGCGCAGATCCATTCCGGCGGCCGCGGCAAGGCCGGC
>CAYOJP010000374.1:0-3685 GCA_964404305.1 uncultured Gammaproteobacteria bacterium | reverse complement strand
GGCGCCCGCCCGCTCCCGGGCGGTCCGCGCGGGGGGGGCGGGGGCCCCGCCCGGCACCGGCGCCGGCCGGAGTGATCGACAGTTCCGCCCTGCTATATAGGGGCGGTGGATTCAGCTTCTCAATCCTGGCGCTCGGGTACACGTGTACGAGTGCACCTGTGCATGCCGTCCCGGCGCATGCCGAAGCGCACGCTGGACCGCTGCGTTCGGCACGGCCTGGACCTCTTCCTGCGCCTGTATTCGACCGCGTCCAGCCCTCCCGCGCCGGCCGTCCGGAAGCGCGCCGGACTCAGTCGCTGACCACCACGCCCCACGGCGCCTTGCCGACCGGCACGGTCGCGATCACCTCCTGCTTCGCGGTGTCGATGATCGAGACCTGGTCGCTGGCGCCGTCGGTCGTGTAGAGGCGGCTGCCGTCCTTGTTCAGGGCGAGGCCCCACACCCGCTTGCCGACCGGCACCCCCTTGCGGATGTCGAGCGTGAGCGGGTCCATGACGAAGATCTGATTGGCGCGCCCGCCGGCGACGTAGAGGGTCTTCTCGTCCGGGCTGAGCAGCACGTCCTTGGGCTTGGCGCTGTCGTCCCCGAGCGGCTTGCGGGCGACGATCTCGTGCGTCGCCATGTCCACGCGCTTGACCTCGCCGCTGATCTCGGACGTCGCGTAGGCGAACTTGCCGTCGCGCGAGAAGGTCGCGGCGCGCGGGCGGGCGCCGACCAGGATGTTGGCCACCACCTCGTGCTCCGGCACCCCGATGACGTGCAGCATGTTGGTCGATTCGCTGGTGACGATGACCCGCGTGCCGTCGGCCGAGATCGCGACGCCCTCGGGCTCGAGACCGACCTGGATCTCCGCGATGAGCTTGCCGGACTTCGGATCGAACACCGAGGCCTTGGCGTCGTCCTCGTTGGAGATGTAGATGTTGCCGTTCGGGTGCACCGCGAAGGTTTCCGGGTCGTCGCCGGAGGCGAACTTGCGCTTCACCTCGAGAGTGGCGGGGTCGAGTACCGCAATGGCGTTCTCCGCGCTCACGGCGACGTACAGCTCCGAGCCGTCGGGGGCGAGCCCGATGCCCCGCGGCCGCTTGCCCACCTCGATCGTCTTCTCGACCTGGTTCGTGCGGGTGTCGATCACCGACACCGTGTTGCCCTGCTCGTTGGTCACGTACACGCGATGGCCGGGTTCGGCGCCGGCACCGCTGGCTCCGGCGAGGAGGGTGGCGGCCAAGGTCAGGTTGCGGGTATTGCGCTGCATCGGGTTGCTCCGTGGCTCGGGTTCACAGGGGTTCACTTGGCGCACTCGCCGCCGCCCAGGCTGTCCGGATCGTCGGCGGCCACGCCGCGCACCGGGGCCTCGCCGACGATCCTGCCGTCCTCGACGAGCAGCAGGGGCTGCCGCAACTGGCCATTCGGGCGGAAGCTCATCTCCGAGCCCTTCTGGCCGTCGAACGCGAGGTCGTCGCGCAGATGCGCGAGCACATCGGCCGCCGTCGCGCTGCGGGTGCGGGCGACGGTGTCGGACACCATCTTCACTGCCGCCCAGCCAGCCCAGGCGCGGTCGTCCATCGGCTGCCCATGGGCCTTCGAGTAGCGGATGTTCAGCTGCGCGGCGGCGTACTTCTCGAAGTCCGGGTGCCAGGCCTGCGCGCGCGCCGCGCTCTGCGGGTTGGCCTGGCGCCACTGCGCCTGCGCGGCCGCCAGCATGGACGCGGACGGGAGCACGTGCAGGAGGTTGTTGCGGCAGTCCGCCCGCAGGCTGTCATCACCGGCGCTCACGTTCAGCACCGCCGCGTCAGGATGCGCGGCGGCGAGCGCAGCAAGGGATTCCGGGGGCACGGCCGCGACGAGCGCGACCCACGGCTGCTGCGGCGGTGCCAGGGCAGCCTTCAGGGTCAGCGGTTCCAGGCTGTACGCCTGGCCGAGGAAGCGGCCCTGCACGTTGGCCTCGTCCAGCCCCTGGCGGGCGCCTGACAGTGCCGTGTCGGCGGCATCGCCCACGTACGCGAGCCGGACCTGGACGGCGGGAGGCGCGGCGGTCGCGGCGCCCGGGAGCAGGGCGGCACACAGGGCAACGAGCGGCAGGCGCATGGGGAGAGGTCCTCGGATCGTGGGACGGGCAGGCAGCGGATGGGGTGCAGCACGGACCGGCCGTCGGGGCGGAAGTTCGGAATCGTAGCCCGCGTGGATGGCAGTGTCAGGTTTTTGCGAAATTTCCCCGGGTCGCGTCGGGAAGGTTTCCCGGAGGTTGCGGCAACGCAGCGAGGACCCGCGCGGTGGAAACGGCAAGGCAAAACATATAGTCTGCGATGGCTCCCGCCTCCGCCAGCGTCTCCCGAAGGACGCCGCGATCCGCGTCCATCCGCGGACGGGTGCCCACGAGTGGTTCCGAGCCGACATGGAGAGGATGCGATGCTGAAGGCGCTTCAGATCGAGCCCGAGAAGTGCACCGGGTGCCTGCAGTGCGAAATGGCGTGTTCCTACGAGAACGAGGGGGTGTTCAACCCCGCCAAGTCGCGGATCAAGATTTTCAGCTTCCACCAGGAAGGCCGCTTCGTCCCCTACACCTGCACGCAGTGCAGCGAAGCGTGGTGCCTGCACGCCTGCCCGGTCGAGGCCATCGTGTTCGACGCGAGCACCGGCGCCAAGAGCGTCCTGGAGGACGTCTGTGTGGGCTGCAAGGTGTGCACGATCGCCTGTCCGTTCGGCACCGTTAACTACAACGCCGACAGCGGCAAGGTCATCAAGTGCGATCTGTGCGGCGGGGATCCCTGGTGCGCCAGGGCCTGCCCGACCGGCGCCATCACCTACGTGGATTCCGACCATACGGGCCTCGCCCGGATGCGCGTCCATGCGAGCCAGAACATCCCCCAGGGCGCGGCACCCGCGCCGTCCGGCCCGGCCGCGCACTGAACTGGCGGACACGTGAATCGGGGCTTCGGCGCGCCCTGGGAAAGTTGAAGTGGACAGGTTGCCGAGGGGTACGGCTGCAGCCGTACCCGCCGCCGCGCCGACTGCGAACCTGCAGCGATAACGAGACGACCGAACAGCGAGGAATTGACCATGGCCTGGACCCGGAAAGTGCTGCGCGTGAACCTGACCAGGGGCACCTGCACCCCCGAGCCGCTGAACATGGAGTGGGCGATGCAGTACCTCGGGCAGCGCGGGCTGGCGAGCAAGTACCTGTTCGAGGAGATCGACCCGAAGTGCGACGCGCTCGGGCCGGACAACAAGCTCATCATGACCACCGGGCCGCTCACCGGCACGATGGCGTCCACCGGCGGCCGCTACTCGGTCGTGACCAAGAGCCCGCTCACCGGCTGCATCGCGTGCTCGAACTCGGGCGGCTTCATCGGCGCGGAGATCAAGTCGGCCGGCTGGGACATGCTGATCTTCGAGGGCAGGTCGCCGCAGCCCGTGTACCTGTACCTCGAGAATGACCGCGCGGAACTCGTCCCGGCCGCGGACTTCATCTGGGGCAAGTCGGTCTGGGAGACCGATCACCTGCTGCACGAACGCTACCAGGATCCCCTGCTGCGCATCGCCTGCGTCGGCCGCGCGGCCGAGGAGGGCTGCCTGTTCTCCGCCATCGTCAACGACCTGCACCGCGCGGCCGGCCGCTCGGGCGTGGGCGCGGTGATGGGCAGCAAGAACCTGAAGGCGATCGCGGTGCGCGGCACCAAGGGCGTGG
>CAYOJP010000373.1:0-3685 GCA_964404305.1 uncultured Gammaproteobacteria bacterium | reverse complement strand
TCCAGTCGCCGGTGCCGCTCGAACCTCGCGAACGCGACGTCGAAGTCGTCGCCGCCGGCCGCTTCCAGGATCAGATCGGCGTCGGTGTAGGTGGCGCCGTACGCGGCGCAGTAGCGGGCCAGCGCCGCCGCCGTCCAGCGGCAGCCGCGCGCGTCCAGGTGGCGGCCGATCTTGGCCGCGTCGGCATCGGTGCGCAGCACGCGCACTCGCCGCGAGCCCGCGGCCAGCCGGTGCATCCAGGGCGGCAGGTGGCTCGCCGCGATTACTCGGTGGCCGGCGCCGAGCAGCCGGCGCAGGAGCAGCAGGTCGCGCGCCTGCCGCAACTCGTCGACGATGACGAGCCGCGTCGCTGCAGCGGCGCCCCGTGGCAGCGGCCAGCCCTCGATGCGCGTGACCGGGCGATCGCGGCAGGCCGGGTGCGCGTCGAGCAGCAGGGCGATCGCGGTCGACTTGCCGCTGCCGCTCGCGCCGCACAGCACCAGCAGGTCCAGGCCGGCGAGGTCGCGCCCCAGCAGTCCGAGGTGATCGTCGCGGCCGCACGGCAGGCGCGGGTCAGGCATCGAGGAAGTCCTCGCGCGCGAAGGCGTCGGACGGGCCGACGAGTTCGTGGTCCACGTACTGCGGGTGCAGGAGCTGCACCTCCCAGTGCACGTCGATGCCGTGGCTGCCGCCGATCATGCACGGCGGGTACAGCGCGCGGAACATCGGCGTGAAGTCCACCTCGCCGTCGAAGTACGCGTGGATCGGCATGCCGGCCGGGATGCGCGCCACCCGCCGGTCGTAGAGCAGCACCCCGCGGACCGGGTGGCGGAACGACACCGTCCGCGTCTTGGTGCCCGAGCCGCGCTTGTACTCGCCGCATTCCATGTTGCAGGCAACCACGCGCAGGCGCACGTCCTCCAGGGGCACCCGCGGCTTGCCGTGCACCAGGCTGCGCAGGGGCACGCGGTCGCCGCGGCGGATGCGGCCGGTCCGGGGGCGCAGGCGGAACTCCGCATACCTGCGCAACTGCCGCCGCATCGCGAACCAGATCGCGCCGCCCAGCCCCCCGCTCAGCGCCAGCGAGGCGAACAGCGGCGACTGCCCGTCGCCGTCGCTGTCGGTATGGGAGTACATCCAGGTCCGCGACTCGGGCACGAACTGGTCGTGCGCGCCGACCGCGGCGTTGACGGCCATGACGATGCCGCCGGCGATCGCCAGTACCAGCGTGAGGGCGCGCGCGCCGGCCGGGATGGCCTTCAGGTTGGCGAAGAAGTCGTAGAGGTCCTTCGGCTCGATGAGCGTCGCGGTATCGCTGCTGACCGCGGGCTTGAGCAGCAGCGGCAGGCGCTGGTCCTCGCGCACTTGGGTGTCGAACAGGATGCCGTCGTCCACCACCACCCGGGTGCGCAGCCGCAGCCGGACCTTCTCGCCGTCGTGCGTGTACAGGCCGCCCAGGTCGCAGTCGATCGGGAAGGCCAGGTCGCCCGCGCCGAGCGTGAGCGCGTGCTTGTGGAGCACTTTCTCGGCATTGACCGGCCGGTCGTCGTCCACCTCGACCGCCGCCAGCAGTTCCAGGCGGGCCTTCAGCCCGCTCAGCGCCGGGTCGAGGACCCGCACGTGGCAGCGCAGCCGTCCCGGGCTTTCCCGGTCCGGCGCGAGATCGACGTCGATGCGCTGCGCCTTGCTGCCCATGCGCGGATCCTGCGCCAGCGGCCGGCGGGCCGCTGCGGTCAGGGTCGCAGCTTCTTCACCCGCTCCTTGGCGAGCACCCGCCAGCCGCCGGCTTCCGGGTCCTCCTCCACGAGCAGCACCGCCTGCCCCCCGATCCGCACCGGCCGCGGCCACGGCCCCAGGTCCACCGGTGCGTCCGGGTCCTCCACCGGCCGTCCGTCGACGCGCGCGAGCACGTCGATGTCCGTCCGCCGGCGTACCTCGGCGAGCGGCAGCCGCAGGTGCGCGACGTCGCGGATGCCCCGCAGCCACAGGTAGCGGCCGTCCTCGCCCGCCACGTGCAGCGCGACGCCCGCCAGCGCGCCGATGATCCCGCCGCGCGTGCCGGTCAGGCCCTCGAGGAGGGCGCCGGTGCCGGCGGCCTGCGCACGCGCATCGTCCTGGGTCAGCACGCGCGTCTGCGCGGCCCGTCCGTAGTCCGCCGCCGCCCGGGCCTGGCCGTCGTCGGCGACGCACAGCCCCGCGTCCGACCCCGGCGCGCTCTCGCGCAGCAGGAAGACCCGGCACAGGTCCGCCAGGGGGCGCAGGCCGCCCGCTGCGGCGTCCACGGCAAGACAGGCCGCGCTGTTGTGGGAGGTATAGGGGATCGCGGGGTCCACGAGCAGCTGGTGCCGCGTGACTCCGCGTACCGCGCCGATGCCCGTGGCGTCGATCTCGGCCGCGAGCTGCCGCGCCCGGTGGCCGGTGCCGCGACTGTCGAGATTGTCGGTATCGTCGATTCCTACGTACAGGCGCATGCAGGCTGCCTCGCCGCGGTCCGGGGACCGGCGCCGCCCGCGTGCAGCGTGACGTGCACGAACCGGCGTGCCGGGCCTGCCATGGTAAGCTTTCGGCCCCCGACGAGCAGTACCGGCATGAACGCCCGCAGTGCGCCCAGAATCAGCCTCCAGCTCCGCTGGTCCATCGACGCCGCCGGTGAGCGCGAGATCGATCCGGTCCTGGTGGCACTGCTCGACGCCATCGTCGAGGGTGGCAGCCTGCGTTACGCCGCGACCCGGCTGCGGCTGTCCTACCGGCACGCCTGGGGGATGCTGCGCGAGTGGGAGGGGCTGCTGGGGCAGCCGCTCGTGGGCCTGACACGCGGTCGCGGCGCGGTGCTCACCCCGGCGGGGGAACGGCTGCGCTGGGCCTGGCACACCGCGGAGGCGCGCGTGCGACCGCAGCTCGACAGCCTCGCCGCCGGCGCCAGTTCGGACCTGGCCGCGACGTTCGCGCCCGGTACGGCCCGCCTGCGCGTGGCCGCCAGCCACGACTTCGCGCTCGCGGTCATGAAGGACGTGCTCGCGCGCGAGCACCGGCTCGCGGTCGACCTGCATTACTACGGCAGCCTCGCCAGCCTGCAGCGGCTGCGCCTGGGGCAATGCGACGCGGCCGGCTTCCACGTGCCGCAAGGCGCCCTCGGCCTGCGCCTCGCCGGCGACTACCGGCGCTGGCTCGATGCGCAGGGCGACCGGCTGCTCGTCGTCGCGGATCGCGAGCAGGGCTTCATCGTCCGGCGCGACCTGGCGTTCACCGGCATCCGCGACCTGCCCGGCGGCAGGCTGCGCTTCGTCAACCGCCAGCCCGGCGCGGGCAGCCGCCTCGCCTTCGATGCGCTGGCGGCGCAGGCCGGCATCGAGCCGGCCGCCATCGCCGGGTACGACAGCGAGGAGTACACGCACCTCGCCGTCGCCGCTCTCGTCGCCAGCGGGGCGGCCGACGTCGCCTTCGGGTTGCGCGCCGCGGCGTTGCGCTTCGATCTCGGGTTCGTGCCGGTCTTCACCGAACGCTACTTCCTCGCCGCGCCCCGCGCGACGCTCGGCGGCGTACCGCTGCTCGCGCTGCGCAAGGTGCTCGCGGCCTCCGCATTCCGGGTGGCCGCGAACGCGCTGGGCGGCTACGACGCGGCACTCGCCGGCGAATTGCAGCCGGTGGCCGCCGCCTTCGGCTGACCGCCGGTTCGGTCGACCACGGCCGGTGCCTGCCGTATAGT
>CAYOJP010000372.1:0-3708 GCA_964404305.1 uncultured Gammaproteobacteria bacterium | reverse complement strand
GTGGTCCGTGATGAATGGACCGATGGTGACACTGTCGCCGCATGGGCGCGCTGGCATGCGAAGATCACGGCGCAGCAGGTCAACATGCGCGAGGCGCTCATTCAGTCCGCGCGTCTCGAGCCCGGCATGCGTGTGCTCGACCTGGCGTGCGGAACGGGCGATCCCGCTCTCGAGATTGCCCGCAGGGTCGGGCCCGACGGGCGCGTCACCGCCACGGATCTCAGCCCCCGGATGGTGGACGAGTGCCGAAAGAACGCCTCTGCAGCGGGAATCGCCAACATGGACTTTGCCGTCGCGGATGCCGAGAATCTGCAGTTTGGTCCGAAGAGCTTTGATCGTGTGACCTCACGCCTCGGCGTGATGTACTTTGTCGATGTGCAGCGCGCGTTGGTCGAGATCAAGCGCGTGCTGGTCCCGGAAGGAATCGTCACATTGCAGGTCTGGGGCCCGCCCGACGAGAGCCCGTACTTCATGAATGCCGTGGGTCCCTTTGCGCGGCGGCTCTCTCCGCCTCCACCGCCGGCCGACGCGCCGACCCCCCTGCGCTTCGCGCCTCCGGGGAAACTCGTCGCTGCGCTCACCGCCGCCGGCTTCCGCCACACGCGCGAGGATCGCCGCAGCATGGCGCTGCCATGGCCGGGCTCGCCGCACGAGCTCTGGCAGCACCTGTATGACATCGCGATTCCGCTCCGGCCGCTGTTCGACGGACTGTCCGGCGACGAGCGCTCGGCGGCGATCGGCGAGTCGGTCGCGGGCTACGCCAAGTACTATGACGGCAAGGCCGTGAACGTGCCCGCGTCGATAGTCACGGTGTCTGCGCACACCTGAGCCCCGTCGTAGCAGAACCCTGATTGGGCGACGCTCGGTCACCTGGTTTGCAAGGCACTGGCGGACTGGCCGTCGATTTTCGTGCTCGCGATTCGCGCAGCTGATGGGAGGCGGATGAACGCGGCGCCCGGCAGGCCGACGGAGCGGGCGCGCAGGTCGCGCGGCGCTCCTGCGCTTGGCCGTCATGTCGGTTCCTGCTCGTCATGATGTTCCTCGCCCACGACAGGCCGGGCAGGCCCCGCCTGGCCACCACCTCCGGTTGAGTCCCCATGTTCACGACCGCCGCATTCCTGCTGGGCGCCTTCGTCGCGCTTCTGAACTTCTATACCTCCTTTCTCAGGAAGCCGCTCCACGCGCTGCTGAAATCGGAACGGCCGGCGAGCTCGGTTTCCGGCTTCCCCCTGGTCGGTTCCATTCTGCTGGGCATCGCCTGGTGGCGATCGCCGCCCGGCAGCGCCCTGTGGTGGGCGTCGAGCCTGATGCTGGTGCTGGATACCGGCGGGCCGCACTGGTTCGTCCTGGCTCTCATCCGTCAGGGTCGACGGTGAGGAGTAGCCGGCCACCGCGCCGCAGCCACCGGGAGCCGTGCCGGCGCTCGCCCGCTTGCGTGCATCGCGATCACGGCAGTTGGGAGTCCGGGGGCACCGGGCGGCCCGCTGTCCGCCTGCGCGCGCATTAGGCCGACGGCAGGGCCTCGACCAGCTCGATCATCCGCGTCCGCATGGCCGCGTCCGGTAACCGGCCCAGCGCCGCGCCCATGTTGTCGGCCATGTTCTCCGGCCGGCTGGTGGCCGGCGTGATGGCCGTCACCGCCGGATGGCTCGCCACGTACTTCAGGAAGAACTGCGCCCACGAACCCGCGTCGAACTCGCGCGCCCACTCCGGCACCTGGCGCCCCGCCACGCGCCGCCAGAGCCGGGTGCGGCCGAACGGCGCATAGACCAGCACGGCGATGCCCCGGTCCTGCGCGAGCGGCAGGATCGTCGCTTCGGCGTGGCGGTTGTCGACCGCGTAGTCCGTGCCGATGAAGTCGATCGGCTCGGAGCGCATGATCCGCAGGAGCTCGTCGTACTGGTCCGGGAAGGTGGTCGTCACGCCGATGTAGCGCACGCGGCCCGTCTCCCTGTACTCCTTCAGGAGGGGGAGCTGGGTGCGCAGGTCCCCCAGGTTGTGGACCTGGACGAGGTCGATCGCCGGCTTGCCGATCCTGCCGAAGGACGTCTCGAGCTGGCGCCGCGCCGCCGCCGGATCGGCGGACCCGCCGCCGCGCGCCGCGACGTTGAGCTTCGTCGCCCAGAACAGGCGCTGCGCGATCCCGAGGTCCTGCGCGATCCGGCCCGCCACCTCCTCGGACGCACCGTAGGACGGCGCGGTGTCGAAGACCGTGCCGCCGAGCTCCGTCATGCGCCCGAGCACCGCCCGCAGCGCCGAGACGTCGTCGCTGCGGGCGATCTCCGCGAAGGTGGCCGAGCTGCCGAGCCCGACGACGGGCAGTCGCTCGCCCGTGGCGGGAATGGCCCGGGTGATGAGGCCCGCCCTGCCGGCTTCGGCTGCGTACAGCGCCCGGGGCGCAAGGGCCGCCAGCGCCGCGGCGCCCGCCATCCGCTGCAACCACTCACGACGCGTCGTCATGCAGGCGCTCCCTCCGTCCGTTCGGAAACCCGGGCTCGCGCGCGCTGCGCATGGCCCAGCCACAGGCCGAGCGCCATCCACGCCAACGCGAGCGGCACCGCGAAGGCCGCGAGCGCGGCCAGTCCCATGCCGAGGCGCCCCAGCACGCCTTCGGTCTGCGCGCCGACGACATCCCCCGCCCGGTAGACGAACGTGTCGATGAACGCCTTCGCCTTGTACCGGTCGGCGCGGGGGACGACGGTGAACAGCGTCTCGCGCGCGGGCCGCATGAGGCCGCGCTGCACGGCGCGGAACGTCGCCTCGAGCGCGATGAACGCCGCGAGCGAGCCGACGAGCGCGAGCCCGAGGAAGCCCAGCGCCGCGGTCAGCGGCAGCAGCGCGAGGGTCACCGGAACGCCGACCCGCTGCATGAGATGCCCGGCGACCACCGCCTGCAGGACGAGCGTCGCGATTTGCGTGAGCATGTCGATCCGCGCGAAGGTCGCGGTGCGCAGGTCGAGATCGGTGCCCGTTGCAGCCACCATCTGCAGGCGCGTGAAGTAGATGAACGTGGCCATCACCGCGAGGATCAGCACGTAGGCGCAGTTGGCGAGAAGATAGGGCGACCGGCACACCGCCTGCAATCCCTCCCACGCACCGCCGCCGATCGGCCCGTGCCCGGCCGGTGCCGGCGGCGCGCCGCGGTGGCCCGGGAGCGGCCCGGCCCCGTCGGTCCGCAGCCGGGTGAGCCACCATGCCGCCGCCGACGCGAGCACGAGGAATCCCGCCGCGACCGGCAGCAGCGCGGGCGTCCCGAGCGGCCGGGCGAGCAGGCTCGCGAGCCACGGCCCGGCGATCGCCCCGAGCGTGCCGCCCACGGCGATGGCGCCGAACAGGCGCTTGCTCTGCTCCAGGGAGAAGCGGTCCGCCATCAGGGCCCAGAACAGCATCGTGGCGAACAGGTTGAAGACGCTGAACCACACGTAGAACACCTGGCCGCTCCGCTCGCCGACATTGGCCGGCGCGAACACGAGCAGTGCATGGAATGCCAGCAGGCCGAAGGCGAAGAACAGGTAGGTGGCGGTGACGAACACCAGGCGGCGGCACCGGCTCACGAGCAGGCCGAACAGCGGGTTGACGAGCAGGGTCACGACGACCGTGCCGATGAAGAGCCAACGGATCGCCTCGATGCCACGCTGCATGCCGAGCGCCTCGCGCGCCGGCCGCACGACCATCAGCGCCGTGAGCACGCAGAAGAAGAACAGTCCC
>CAYOJP010000371.1:0-3761 GCA_964404305.1 uncultured Gammaproteobacteria bacterium | reverse complement strand
GAGCTCGTCGCAGCGCTCGGTCGTCGGCATCTCGGCGTATGCGGGCGTCGATCCGAGCAGCCCGTTCGAGTCGGCGGTCGGCCAGGCGAACGACACCGCGTCGACCAGCGCCGCGGCGCCCACGCTCACGGTCTCCACCACCAACAGCTACGTCGTCTGGTTCTGGTCGGGAGCGCGCGACGGCCTGACGATCACGCCGCCGGCCTCCGCCAGCGCGCCGGTGCTGCCGTCGGCACCGAGCGCGCGCTTCCAGGTGGCCAACGGCGGCGGCACGACCAGCGGCGTCACGATCCGCTCGGCGGATTCGCGGCCCGGCGCCACGGGCTCGACCGGCAGCCAGACCGCCACGCTCAGCAGTTCGGTCGTCAGCACCGGCCAGTCGGTGCTGCTGCGCGGCGTCGACGTGATCGCCGAGTGGCGCTTCGACGGCTGCAGCGGCAGCGCGGTGACGCTCGACAGCGGTCCCTACGCCTTCAGCGGCAGCAACGTCAACAGCGTGACGCGCGTCAACCCCGGGCGCCTGTGCAGCGCGGGCGTATTCAACGGCACGAACCAGTACCTCAGCGTGCCCGACGACCCGCGGCTCGACGAGCCGCTCACGCGCAGTATGAGCATCGCCGTCTGGGCGCGCCACACCTCGACCGCGATCAAGAACTGGGAGACGATCATCGCCAAGGGCGATACGACCTGGCGCCTGCACATGAACGGCGGCTGCCAGATCAACAGCATCGCCACGCCGCTGGCGTTCACCTGGGGCTTCAACGGCGGCTGCAGCAACACCGACCTGAACTCGGGCATCGTGCCGGTCGCCAACCAGTGGTACCACGTGGCCGTCACCTACGACGGCACCACGGCGCGCATCTACGTGGACGGCGTGCTGCGCAATTCGCAGGCGATCAGCACGTCTCTCGCGGTCAACAGCTACCCGGTTGGGATCGGCGAGAACACGCAGCAGACGGGCCGTCACTGGGCCGGCAACCTCGACGAGCTGAAGATCTGGGCGCGCGGCATCAGCGCGGCCGAGGTGACCGCGCACATGAACCAGACACGGCCGTGCTGCGGCATGGACCACTACGCGGTCACCCACTCGACCACCGGCGTGAACTGCCAGCCCGAGAACATCACGGTGGTGCCGCACGACTCCGCGCACACGCCGCAGACGGCGACGTCGACCACGCAGATCGCGCTCACCGCCGTGCGCGTGAGCGGTCCGGCCGCAGGCAACGTGGGCGACTGGACGCTGGTCAGCGGCGGCGGAACGCTGGCCAACAGCACGGTCAACGACGGCCAGGCCACCTACACGTTCGCGGCCGGTGGCGAGAGCTCGGTGGTGTTCGGGCTCAGGGTCACGCCGCCGAACCAGGTGGTGAACGTCTCGGTCAACGACGGGAACGCGACCGACGTCAGCGGCACCGCCTCGGCCGACGCGGGCTACAACCAGGACCTGACCTTCGTGCCCGCCGGCTTCCGCATCAGCAACGCTGCCAATGCGGCCAGCGCGATCGGCACCCAGATCGCCGGCAAGGACTCCGACGCGGGCTTCGGCGCGCAGTCGCTCGCGCTCCAGGCGATCCGCACCGACACCAGCACCGGGGCGTGCGTCGCGGCCTTTCCCACCGGCACCGAGGTCGTGATCGAGGCCGCCAACCAGTGCAACTCGCCGGCGACCTGCTCGGCGCGCCAGGTCACGCTCACCACGCAGGCGGCGAGCAGCAACAGCTCCGCGCTCGCGAACAACAACGGGCCCGGCGCGCCGTCGAGCTACACGAGCGGGCTGCGCTTCCGCTTCTCCGGCGCAAACGCGGAGGCGCCGTTCCGCCTCAACTACGCCGACGCAGGCCAGATCCGGCTCTTCTTCCGCTACAACCTGCCGCTCGGCGACGGCAGCGCGTCGGGCAACTACATGAGCGGCTCGAGCGCACCGTTCGTGGTGCGGCCGTTCGGCTTCTACACGACCATGACGGGCAATCCCGGCGCGAACACGCCGACGGGCACGGTCTACACGCGCGCGGGCATGGCCTTCGCGGGCAACGTGCGCGCGGTCGTGTTCTCCGCCGGGCAGGACGCGAACGCCGACGGCGTTCCGGACAGCTGCGCCGCGCTCTCGGGCAACGCGGCGACGCCGAACTTCGCGGGCACGACCACGGTCTCCGCGGCGGCGCCGTTCGAGCCGGCGACGGGCACGCTCGGCGCGCTGACTCACAGCGCGCTCGCCTGGGCGAGCGGTGCAGCTCCGGTGGCCGACTTCCGCTACAGCGAGGTCGGCAGCTTCAGCCCGCGCGCCGTCACCAGCGACTACATCAGCCCGGGCGTCAACGTCACGACTACCTGCGGCGTGGTCGGTCGCTTCACGCCGGACCGCTTCACGGTGGCGACCAGTACGCCGCAGTTCCTGACCGGCTGCGCGCCCGGCGCCTTCACCTACATGCAGAAGCCCTTCGGCTACAGCGCGGGCAATGCGCCGGTGATCACCGCCACCGCGCGCAACGCGCTCGGCGCCACCACGGTCAACTACGCGGGCAGCTGGTTCCGCCTGACCAACGCGAGCCTGACGGGCCGCAGCTACACGGCCGCATCGGGCACGCTCGATGTCTCGGGCCTGCCGTCGACCGCGACCGATCCGGCGATCGCGTCGACCGGAGCCGGCGTCGGCACGCTGACCTTCAGCGCGGGCAGCGGCCTGGCGTTCGCGCGTACCGCGCTGACGGCGCCGTTCGACGCCGAGATCCGCCTGGCGCTCGACCTGATCGACCTCGACGGCATCACGCCCGCCGCGAATCCGGTCACGTTCGGCACCGCCAGCGCCGGCAGCGGCATCGCCTTCAGCGCGGGCAAGCAGCAGCGCTTCGGCCGCGCCCTGCTCACCAGCGCGCACGGCTCCGAGCTGCTGCCGCTCGCCGTCCCGCTGCGCGCCGAGTACTGGACGGGCAGCGGCTTCGCGCTCAACAGCGCCGACACCTGCACCACCGCGCCCGTCGGCGAGCTCGCACTCACGCCGTCACCCGGCTCGCTCTCGACCACACCGAGCCTGACCAGCCCGCTCGCGGCGGGCGATGCAGGCCTCTCGCTCTCCGCGCCCGGCAGCTCCGGCTACTTCGACCTGCTCTACGACCTCTCGAGCGCGACCGGCGCCGCCGAGCCGTGGCTGCGCTACGACTGGCCCTTCGACGGCAACTCCGACGGCAGCTACGACGACGACCCGCAGTGCCGCGCGACCTTCGGCATCTTCAAGGGCGAAGAGCCGCTGGTGTACGTGCGCGAGGTTTACTGAGACTGCGCTCGGCTTCGCCTCGCTGCGCGGCGTGGGTCCCTTCCCCGCGCCTCGCTCTCGAGGCTACGACGGAGATCCCAGCCGCCTCAGCGCCGTCTCGTCGCGGTGCTTCTTCAGGTACGGCATGAACGGCGTGCCGCCCGTGCCGACCGCGGTGGGATTCGCGTAGCTGGCCTGCGCCTGGCGGAAGATGTACTGCGCGGCGTAGTCGAGGTGGAGCGTGCGGAACGCCTCGAGCCAGTGCAGGCACTCGTCGTAGAGCTCGGAGAGCTCGGGGTAGCTGCCGGCGTGGCCGCGCGCCCAGGCGCGCAGGTCGGGCGCCGCCTCGACCGCCTCGAGGAACGCGCGGTGCGCGGGCGGCATGTAGGCGCGCATCTCGTGCAGGTAGCCGCGCAGCGGATCGCCGGCGCGGCGCACGCGCAGCAGCGCGGCGAGCACGGGCCCGGCGCCGCTCTGCGCGCCGGTCTCGCCGCGCAGCTTCTGGCCGCGA
>CAYOJP010000370.1:0-3772 GCA_964404305.1 uncultured Gammaproteobacteria bacterium | reverse complement strand
AGCGGCAGCGAACCCTCGTAGGTCCGCTCCTCCTTGGCGATGACCAGGGTGCCGAAGAATATGAAGCAGCCTATGAGCGCGCCCACCGCGAACAGGATGATGCCGAGGTAGAAGTGCGGAGCGGCCTGCATCGGCACGTACGAGGTGAACATCACGCTCGACTGGCCCTGCAGCACCGCGATGTTGGTCATCGCCGCGCCGACCAGCATCATCGCGAACCCCGTCCAGGCGATGCGTGGGGTCGCGATGCGGCAGCTCAGGACCACCGCGGAGGCGAAGTACAGCACCGCCATCTCGAAGAAGATGATCCACACCAGCAGGACGTCGAGGCCGTGCGCGGTGAGCGCCAGGTAGACCCAGTCCGCCGGCAGCAGGTGCACCGCCGGCCAGCGCGTGAGGGCGACCGACAGGCCGAACAGCCCGCCGATCGCCAGGAACACGATGGCCGCCACGGCATTGGCCTTGATGAGGGCCTCGGCCGGCAGGTGGACTTTCAGCCCGGTGGTCGGGCAGGTACGGAATGCGCTGTCGCTGGCCATGTTCGTATCCCCCCTCACTCGCGCTCGACGACGTAGAGCCGCCCGAGCATGGTGTGATGGCCGATGCCGCAGAACTCGTAGCAGATGATCGCGTAGGTGCCGGCCTTGTCGGGCGTCACCGTCACGACCATCTCGTATCCGGGGTGCACCTGCAGGTTGATGTTCTCCGGCTGCAGCGAGAAACCGTGCTGCCAGTCCGTCGACGACAGGTGCAGGCGGTAGCTCTGGCCCTTCTCGAGTTCGAGGATCGGCCACCACTGCCACAGTCGCGCGAGCAGGTAGATGTCCTCCCCGGCCGGCGGACGCACGACGGGGTAGCCGCTCTCCTCGCGGACCTTGTGCGCGGCGATCATCGCGTCGACCTTCTGCGAGAACGCCTGCGGCGTGATTCGATACGCCTCGTTCGACATGTTCTGCTCGCCGGCGCCGTGCCAGTAGATCATCATGAAGAACATCGTCAGGCCCCACAGGAAGGCGACGATGATCCAGACGAGCTCGGTCCTGGGGATCGGATCGTTCCACCAGATGCGGGAGGTCGGGGGCGTCATGGCCATGGCGGCGTGCTCCTATTGCGCGATCGGGATCGAGATGATTTCCATCACGCCCCAGATGACGTACAGGACGGTGGGAATCGTGACGCCGAGGAACAGCAGCAGGAACGGGTTGTCGAGCAGGCGTTGCATCGCCGGGATGCGCTCGGGCTCACGGTCGGTCGGTTCGGTCATGACGTCCCTCCCCAGGGCAGCGTGGTACTCGAAAAGTAGAGCGCAAGCGTCCATCACTCCGGCCGGCGCCGATGCGGGGCGGCTGTTTAGCGGTTGCAGCACCCGCCGTTGCGGCGGCCGACCGGAAAAAGGCACGGCGAGCGGCCACACCCGCAGATTTGCAGGCGCGCCGCCTCGGGGGCATTGATGTGAATCAAGCATAGTCCGGCGAGGTCGCGGCGCAAGGAGACGGCGCTGCGCTCCGGATGCTGCGCCGCGACAGGCCGCGCGCCGCGGGACCGGCTCAGCCGAGGACGTTCCGGAGCAACGCGAAGGTCGGCAGCGCGAGGCCGAGGAGCAGGACGAAGAACACGAGCGAGCGCTGTTCGAGGCGCCGCCCGAGGCGGCGCTCGCCGAACTGCAGCAGCCAGTCGGCGACCACGTACAGGATGATCGCCGTGGCCGTGAACCAGAACATCGCCACGAGCGCGCGCCTCAGCGTGACCCGGCCGGGGCCGCACGCGCCGCGTGCAGGTACACCAGCGCGGCGCAGAACAGGATCACGCCGCCGCCCTGGTGCGCGGTGCCGAGCCCCACGGGCACCTTCAGCAGCAGCGTCGCCATGCCGAGCGCGACCTGGAGGCAGCCCGCCGCCCCGAGCGCGTGGAGCGCGGCGCGCGCGCGCCCGGGCGGCAGCCGGCGCGCGCCGCAGAGCCACGCGGCGAGGATGCAGGCGAAGGTCGTCAGCGCCAGCCAGCGGTGGTTGAACTGGATGGTGGCGATGTTCTCGAACGCGTTGCGCCAGCCGCGCTCCGCGATCCAGTAATGCTCCGGCACGAACTGCCCGGCCATCAGCGGAAACGTGTTGTACGCGAAGCCCGCGTCGGTCCCGGCGACGAAACCGCCCGATACGACCGTGACCGCCACCAGCGCGACCAGCGCGAGCGGCGCCCGGCGCAGGCGCCGCGCCTGCGGGGGCGGCGGCCAGAGCAGGTCGAGCGCGAGCCAGAGCATCCAGCCGAGCAGCAGGAACGCGAGCGCCAGGTGCGCGGTCAGCCGGTACTGGCTGACATCGGGGCGATCGACGAGCCCGCTCATGACCATGACCCAGCCCATCAGCCCCTGCATCGCGCCGATCACGAACAGCCCGCCGAGCCGCAGCGCCAGCGGCCGCTCCAGGCCGCGCGCGAAGGCGAAATACAGGAAGGGCAGCAGGAAGGCGAGGCCGATGATCCGCCCCCACAGCCGGTGCAGGTACTCGAGCCAGAAGATCGACTTGAAGCCGGCCAGGTCCATGTCCGCGTTCCGGGCATGGAACTCCGGGTAGTGCTGGTACTGCTCGAACGCGGACTGCCACTGCGCTTCGTCGAGCGGCGGCAGCCAGCCGGTCACCGGTCGCCACTCCACCATCGACAGTCCGGATTGCGTCAGGCGCGTGGCGCCGCCCAGCACGATCATCACGCACACCAGCGCGCAGGAGGCGAGCAGCCACCACCCCACCGGGCGCTGGTCGCGGGTCGCGGGCACGGGCGCAGCGGACACGGGCGCAGCCGGCCCCCGGGGCGCGCACGGCGCCCCGGGGTGCAGGCTCACTTCAGGCTGGAGTAGTACGCGGCGAGGTTGTCGATGTCCTCGTCGGTGAGCGGCTTCGCCATCGGGGTCATCATCGGCTCCACCCGGGTGCCGTCGCGGAACGCGGTCATCTGCTTCTTCAGGTAGCCGGCCTTCTGGCCCTTGAGGTTCGGCCACAGATCGTTCGGGCTCGTGCCGTCCGGTCCGTGGCAGGCGCCGCAGGTCGCCGCCCTGGCCTTGCCCGCCTCCGGGTCGCCCGCGTGCGCGCCGCCGGCGAGCCCGAGCGCGAGCGCGGCGACGATGAGGGTGATTGTCTTCATGGCATGGCTCCTGTGCTTGGGCGGCGGCGAGTCTGGCGCGGCGCGCGGCGTTCCGCCCTTGACCTGCGTCAACGGGCAACCGGCCGGGGCGCCAGCTCCTTCCACTGGTAGTCGATGATCTCGAGCAGCACGCCGTTCATCTTCTTCGGATGCACGAACGCGAACTCGCAGTCCCGGAACGGCCGCGCGCCGCCGATGAACGGGTAGCCGGCCTGCTGCAGCTCCCCCATCGCCGCGCGCGTGTCGTCCACGTTCAAGCTCACCAGCATCACGCCCTCGCCGCGCTTCTCGATGAACTTCGCCACGTCGCCATCGGGCGTGGTCGATTCCATCAGCTCGAAGCCGACCTCGCCCACCCAGTAGCGGGCGACGCGGATCTTCTCCGGCTCGTCGACGTAGGCATCGTCGGGCGCGCTCTTGCCGAGCATCGGCTCCCAGACCTTGCGCGCCTCTTCGAGGTTCCTGACCGCGATGCAGATGTGATCGATCTTGTTCACTTTCATCTTCGCATTCCACCCGAGTGGGAATCAAATCGGAACCGCGCCCGCGCGAGCCCGCCCGTCCAGTACGGGCGCCGGATCCCGTGCGTGCATTGCCTGCCGAATCGGCCCCCGCGGCGTTGACGTGGATCAAAGCG
>CAYOJP010000369.1:0-3776 GCA_964404305.1 uncultured Gammaproteobacteria bacterium | reverse complement strand
CTCGTCGATGCTTTCGTGGACCTGGACGCGGCCGCGCACCGGCAGGCCCGAGAGCGCCTCGGCGATGGTCGCCGCCGGCGAGCCCCGGCCGCGCCCGCCGGCCAGGCCGCCGACGTGCCAGGAATCGACCAGCGGCGCGAGGTGGCCCAGCGCCCCTACGCAGTCCTTGTCCCGCAGCATGCCGACCACGGCGTGCAGGCGCGCCGGCGGCCGCCCGCGCAGGTTCTGCGCGAGACTCGCGGCCGCGTGCGGGTTGTGCGCGACGTCCAGGATCCACTCCACCGGTCCCGGAACGATCTGGAAGCGGCCGGCAAGGCTGACGCCGGCAAGGCCCGCGGCGATGGCCGCCGGCGGCACGACGATCCGCGGCGCGAGCGCCTGCAGCGCGGCGATGACGCCGGCGGCGTTCTGCAACTGGAACTCCCCGGTCAGGCGCGGCCGCGGGAGATCCAGGGTGGCGCCATCGGCGCCCCGGAACTGCCAGCGCGGCATGCCCGGGGTGTACGCGAAGTCGCGCCCGAGCTGCAGCAGGCGCGCGCCGAAGCGCGCGGCCTCGCCCGCGATCGTGGCCGGCGGCTGCGGATCGGAGCAGACCGCGGGACGGCCGGCGCGGTAGATGCCGGCCTTCTCGCGCGCGATGGATTCGCGGTCCGGGCCGAGCCACTCGACGTGATCGATGTCGATGGCGGTGACGAGCCCGACGTCGGCATCGACGAGGTTCACCGCGTCGAGGCGCCCGCCCAGTCCCACCTCGAGCACCGCGACGTCGGGCGCCGCGTCGCAGAAGACGTCGAGCGCCGCGAGCGTGCCGAACTCGAAGTAGGTCAGCGGCACCTCCGCGCGGGCGCGGTCGATGCGTGCGAACGCCGTGCACAGGCGCTCGTCGGCGACCGGCGCATCGTCGATGCGGATGCGCTCGTTGTAGCGCAGGATGTGCGGCGAAGTGTAGGTCCCCGTACGCAGGCCGGCGGCGCGCAGGCAGGCCGAGAGCATGGCGACGCTGGAGCCCTTGCCGTTGGTGCCCGCGACGCTCACCACCGGATAGGCGGGGCGCTCGAGCCCGAGGCGTTCGGCGACGATCCGGACCCGCTCGAGCCCGAGATCGATCTCCCGCACGTGCAGTGTCTCCTGCCACGCGAGCCACTCCGTCAGGCTGCGCGGCGCGGCCACGGCGCGCGCGTCCTCCGTCCCGTTCACGCCCGCCGCCCCCGCGCGCCGCCCCCGCCGCCCATGGTCAATGCACGGGCCGGTGCGTGAGGATGCCAAGGAGCGAGGCGATGCGCGGCCGCAGCGCGTTGCGGTCGACGATCAGGTCGATGAAGCCGTGCTCGAGCAGGAACTCCGAGCGCTGGAAGCCCTCCGGCAGGATCTCGCGCACGGTCTGCTCGATCACGCGTGGACCGGCGAAGCCGATGAGCGCGTGGGGCTCGGCGATGTTGACGTCGCCGAGCATCGCCAGGCTCGCGGACACTCCGCCGGTCGTGGGATCGGTCAGCACCGACACGAACGGCAGCCCGGCCGCACGGAGCTGGGCGATGGCGGAGCTGGTCTTGGCCATCTGCATGAGCGAGACGAGCGCCTCCTGCATGCGTGCGCCACCGCTCGCGGAGAAGCAGACGAGGGGTACCCGCTCGGCGAGGCAGGCGTCGACGGCGCGGACGAACCGCTCGCCGACGACCGAGCCCATCGACCCGCCCATGAACTCGAACTCGAAGGCGCAGGCCACTACGCCCACGCGCTCGACCGCGCCGCGCATCGCCACCAGGGCGTCGGTCTCGCCGGTGGCCTTCTGCGCCTCGGCCAGCCGCTCGCGATAGCGGCGCCGGTCGCGGAACTTCAGGAAGTCGAGCGGCGAAACCGCGCCGCCGATCTCGGTGCGCGGCTCGGGATCGAGGAACGTGTCGAGCCGCCGGCGGGCGCCGATGCGCAGGTGGTGACCGCACTTGGTGCAGACATCGAGGTTGCGCTCGAGCTCGGCGCGGTACAGCACGGCCTTGCAGGACGGGCAGCTGGTCCACACCCCTTCCGGGATCGAGCGGCGGCCGACCGCGTCGGTGCGGATTCGCGCCGGCAGCAGCTTGCGGAACCAGCTCATGGCGCGCGCGGGCTCACGGGCGGCGGGCGGCGGGCGGCATCGACGGCGGCGCGGAACCCGCGCGCGAAGTCGCGCACCTGGGCGCAAAGCGCCGGGGGGTCGTGCGCACCCGCCTCGATGAGCGCGACGAGCGCACTGCCGACGATGACCGCGTCGGCGCTGCGGGCGACCGCCGCGGCGGCCTGCGGATCGCGGATGCCGAACCCGATGCCGACCGGCAGGCCGGTGTGCCGGCGCACGCGGGCTACGGCCTGCGCGAGGCCGTCGACATCGAGGTCGCGCGAGCCGGTGACACCCTTCATCGACACGTAGTACACGAAGCCCTGCGCGGAAGCGCAGATGCGCGCGATGCGCTCCTCGCTCGTCGTCGGCGCGATCAGCAGGACTCGGGCGAGGCCGTTGGCGGCGCAGGCGGCGCCCAGGTCCGCGGATTCCTCGGGCGGGGCGTCGACCACCAGCAGGCCGTCCACGCCGGCGGTCGCCGCGGCGCCGGCGAAGCGCTCGCACCCCATCGCCTCGATCGGATTCAGGTAGCCCATCAGCACGACCGGGGTGACCGCGTCGCGGGCGCGGAAGGCGCGGACCGTGTCGATGACGCCCGCCAGGTGCATGCCGCCGGCGAGAGCGCGCTCCGAGGCGCGCTGGATCACCGGGCCGTCGGCCATCGGATCGGAGAACGGCATGCCGAGTTCGAGCACGTCGGCGCCGGCCTCGACCAGGGCGTGCATCAGTGCGACGGTCGACTCGGCGTCGGGATCGCCGGCGGTGAGGAAGAACACGAGTGCCGAGCGGCCCTGCGCACGCAGTTCGTCGAAGCGTCGGGCGAGTCGCTGCATCGGGGTCGTCGGGGGCGGAAGACGGCGCGCGGCCGGGTCGGCAGTATACACCGGCGTTCCGGCCGGCCCGCGGGCTTCCGGACGCGGCTGAACGCCGGTCACGCCGGCGGTGGCGGGTACGGCAGCAGGCTTGCGGGCCGGCACCGTCGGCCGCTGGCGACCGGCGCCGCCGTGGTCAGAGTACGAGGCCCTGCAGCCCCGCGACGGTGTGGATGTCCTTGTCACCGCGACCCGAGAGGTTCACGACGATCGCCCGGTCGCTGCCGAGGGTCGGCGCCAGCTTGGCCGCATAGGCGAGCGCGTGACTCGACTCCAGGGCCGGCATGATGCCCTCGCAGCGGGTGAGATCGTGGAACGCGGCGAGCGCCTCGTCGTCGTTGATCGCGACGTAGCGCGCGCGCCCGGTGTCCTTGAGCCACGCGTGCTCGGGCCCGACGCCCGGGTAGTCCAGACCGGCAGATACCGAGTGGGTGGCCAGGATCTGGCCGTCGTCGTCTTCCAGCAGGTAGGTCCGGTTGCCGTGCAGCACCCCCGGACGGCCGGCGCTGAGCGAGGCCGCGTGCCGGCCCGTCTCGATGCCGTCGCCGCCGGCCTCCACGCCGATCAGCGCGACGTCGCGGTCGCCGATGAACGGATGGAACAGCCCGATGGCGTTCGAGCCGCCGCCGACGAACGCGACGAGCGCGTCGAGCAGGCGGCCGATCTGCGCCAGGCACTGGCTGCGCGCCTCGCGGCCGATCACCGCCTGGAAGTCGCGCACCAGCATCGGGTAGGGGTGCGGCCCCGCGACGGTGCCGATGATGTAGAAGGTATCGTCCACGTTCGACACCCAGTCGCGCATCGCC
>CAYOJP010000368.1:0-3795 GCA_964404305.1 uncultured Gammaproteobacteria bacterium | reverse complement strand
TGCGCGAGGGCCGGCCGCAGGCGACCGGGACGCCGATGCGGGACGCGGCGATCGCCGGCGCGCTCGACCGCCTCGCCGCGCGGCTGCGGTGGGACGCGCCCTTCGATCGCGGCACCGCGACCCGGCGCCGCGGGCGGGGGCTGGCGATCGGGTTCAAGGCCTCGATCTCGCCCACCACGTCGATGGCGATCGTGAACGTGTCCGCCGACGGCAGCATCGTGCTCTACATCAGCACCGTCGACATGGGCCAGGGCTCGGACACCGCGATGGCGCAGATCTGCGCCGAGGCGCTCGACGTCCCGGCGCAGGACGTCCGGGTCGTGCACCCGGATACCGACGTGACGCCCTACGACATGGCCACGCTCGGCTCGCGTTCGACCTTCCACATGGGCAATGCCGTGCGCCTCGCGGCGCAGGATGCCGTGGCGCGGATTGCGGCCATGGCGCGGGACCTGGGGCAGCCCGAGGGCAGCAACCTGCCGTTGCCGGAGCTGTTCCGGCGCCGGTTCAGGATGCAGGCCGGCAACATCATCGGCGTGGGCAGCTACATCCCCGACTACGCGCCGCCCGACCCGGCCACCGGCCTGACGCCCGATGCAACGCCGTTCTGGATGGTGGGCGGCACCGGCGTGGAGGTCGAGGTGGACACCGAGACGGGGCACGTGCACGTGACCAGGATGATCAACGTCGCCGACGTCGGCCGGCCGATCAATCCGGCGATCGTCGACACGCAGCTCTCGGGCGCCGCGATCATGCAGTTCGGGTTCACGCTGCAGGAGAACATGGAGTTCGACGCCGGGCAGGTGACCAACGCTTCGCTCGCCGACTACAAGATCCCCGGCATCCTCGACATTCCGCCCGTGATCGAGAACGAGATCGTGGACGCCGTCCAGCACAGCGGCCCGTTCGGCGCCAAGGGCGTCGGCGAGTCCGGAACGTTCGGCGTGTCGCCCGCCATCGCCAACGCGATCGACGATGCCGTCGGGGTGCGCCTCACGTCCCTGCCCATCACCCCGGAGGCCGTCCTGCGCGCGCTGCGCGCCGCGGCCGGCCGACCCCTGGACGAATGACGTGAGCGCCACCGCCCGCACGATTGCCTTCACCCTGAACGGCCGCGCCGTGAGCGCGCGCATCGGCAACCACCAGAGCCTCGTCGAGGTGCTGCAGCAGCAGTTCGCTCTGGGCGGGGCGCGCGAGAGCTGCGCGCAGGGCCTGTGCGGCTGCTGCACGGTGCTGGTGGACGGCGTCGCGGTATCGGGCTGCCTGCACCTGGCGGCGTTCGTCGACGGCGCGCAGGTGGTGACGATCGAGCACCTGGGCGGCCCGGGCGGGCTGACCGCGGTGCAGGAGGCGTTCATCGAAACCGGCGCGTTCCAGTGCGGCTTCTGCACGCCCGGTTTCATCCTGATGGCCGAGCAGCTGCTCGCTGCCGAGCCCGATCCCGACGACGATGCCATCCGGCACTACCTCGCCGGCAACCTGTGCCGGTGCGCGGCCTACCCGGAGATAATCCGCGCCGTCCGCCTCGCCGCGGCCCGGCGACGCGCGGGCGCAGGCTGAGCCGCGCGCCTCCGCGCGCCCCGTCCATGCACCGCTCCGGTCGCGCCGGCGACACTCCCTGGTACGCGACGATCGATCGCACCCAGTGGCGCACGCTCGGCGCGTCCAACCTCGGCTGGATGTTCGACGGCTACGAGACCTTCGCGCTCGTGCTCACGGTCGCGGTGGCGCTGCGCCAGCTCCTGGCGCCGGACCTGCATGCGCAGATCCCCGCCTATGCGGGCACGGTCATCGCGCTGACGCTGCTCGGCTGGGGTGTCGGCGGGCTCGTGGGCGGCGTGCTGGCCGACTACGTCGGACGCAAGCGCATGATGCTGTGGGCGATCCTCGCCTACTCGCTGATGACCGGTCTGAGCGCGTTCGCCTGGGACTGGACCTCGTTCGTCGTGCTGCGCTTCCTGGTCGGCGTCGCCATCGGCTCGGAGTGGGTGACCGGCTCCTCGATCACCGCGGAGGTGTGGCCCGACCATGCGCGCGGCAAGGGCGCGGGCCTGATGCAGTGCGGGCTCGCCATCGGCTTCTTCCTCGCGTCCTTCGTCTGGCTGTTCATCGCGCCGCTCGGCGCCGACGCCTGGCGCGGCATGTACCTGCTCGGCGTGCTGCCCGCGCTGCTCGTGCTGTGGATCCGCCGCGGCATCCCGGAGTCGGCGCGCTGGGAACAGGCGGATGCCGCCCGGCGCGCGGCGCGCGCGCGGCGCACGGCCGGCGCCATGCTCGCGCCGCACGAACAGGTGCTGGTGCGCTTCACCCTCGCCGAGCTGTTCGCCGATCCGCTGCTGCGCCGGCGCACGCTCGTGACGTTCGCGATGTCGCTCACCACGACGCTCGCGTGGTGGGGCATCTCGACCTGGGTGCCGCCGTTCATAGCGGCGCGCGCCGCCGCCGCCGGGCACGCCGGGCCGCAATGGGCGAGCTATGCCGGGATGGCCTACACCGCCGGCAGCATCGTCGGCTACGCCGCGTTCGGCTTCCTCGCCGATGCCTGGGGCCGCCGGCCGGTCACCGCCCTGTACATGGCGCTGGCGTTCGCGCTCACGCCGGTGCTGTTCCTGTGGACCGAGTCGCTGCCGTTGCTGCTGGCCGCGGCGTTCGTCAACGCCATCTTCAGCAACGGCCAGTACTCGTGGATGCCGGTCTGGCTCCCGGAACTGTTTCCCACCCGTGTGCGCGCCACCGCGATGGCATTCGCGTTCAATGGACCGCGGTTCATCGCCTTTCTCGGCCCGCTGCTCGCCGGCAGCCTGATCGTGTCCTTCGGCGGCTACGGTCCGGCCGCGGTGCTCATCTCGACCGTCTACGTGCTCGGTTTCGCCGCGGCCTGGCTGCTGCCCGAGACCGCGGGCAGGCCGCTGCCGGACTGACCGCGGCGGCGGGGACTGGCGCGACGAATCCCGGAGGCATCGCGAACGCGAAGGTCACCCGGGAGTGGTCCGTACCGATCCGCGAGCTGCATTCGCGTCGGCGCGCTCCAAGGTCGCAGGTGACCTCGATACCGCGCGGAGGGGTCGCCCGGGAGCTCCCGACGTCAGGAGCAGCACCATTCCGCTCCGCTGTTCAGCATGGTCGGTGCCCGGGCCGGAACTCCGGATCTCTTTACAGCATTTTTACATATCGCCTCGTATGCTCATCATGCCCGGGATCCCGTGACCGAGCACGTTGCGAGGAGGTGTGCGATGGATGTGCCTTATCTGCTGCTGACGCTCGTATTCTTCGGCCTGACGATGGCCTTCGTCGTGCTCTGCGAACGACTGGGAGGCAAGCCATGACCTGGCTCTACGCGCTCGGCGCCGCCGTCGCGGCGGCACTGCTGGTTTATCTCCTCGTGGCGCTGCTCAAACCGGAGTGGTTCGCATGACCCGGCAAACTCTGCTGCAGTTCCTCCTGTACCTGGCGGTCCTGCTCGTCTGCGTGAAGCCGCTGGGCGGCTACATGGCCCGGGTGTTCGCCGGCGAGTCGCGCCTCACGCGCTGGGGCGCGCCGCTGGAGCGGCTCATCTACCGCGCCTGCGGCGTGGACCCGGACCGGGAGATGCGCTGGACGCAATACGCGGTCGCCGTGCTCGTCTTCAATCTGATCGGCCTTCTGGCGGTCTACGCGCTGCAGCGACTCCAGGGCGTATTGCCGCTCAACCCGGCCGGCTTCGGCGCGGTCACCCCGGATTCCGCGTTCAACACCGCCGTGAGCTTCGCCACCAACACCAACTGGCAGGGCTACGGCGGCGAGACGACCATGAGC
>CAYOJP010000367.1:0-3820 GCA_964404305.1 uncultured Gammaproteobacteria bacterium | reverse complement strand
CCACCGGGATGATGCACTACCGCTCGCGCACCCGCGGCCTGTGGCGGAAGGGGGAGACGAGCGGGAACGTGCAGCAGGTGCGAGCGTTGCTGCCCGACTGCGATGGCGATACCGTCCTCGCGCTCGTCGCCCAGACGGGCCCCGCCTGCCACACCGGCGCGCCGACGTGTTTCGGGGCCGGGGCCGGGGGCGGGGCCGACGTCCTCGCGCGGCTCGATCGGACGATTGCCGAGCGAGCGGATGACGCAGGCGCAGCGGGCTCGTATACCCGGCGACTCCTCGCCGACCGCAACCTGCGGCTCAAGAAGATCGGTGAGGAAGCGGCCGAGTTGGTGACGGCGCTGGCCGACGGCGACCGGGCCCGTGCCGTCGAGGAAGCCGCTGATGTCGTCTACCACGTCCTGACGGCGCTTCGGGGTGTCGGGGCGGGGCTGGCGGACGTCGCGCGGGCGCTGGCGAATCGGAGCGCGGCCAGGCCGCATGGCGAGACCGCCGCGGGCGGGTCGGGGTCTCCGGCCGTATGAAGAGCCATTCATTCGGGTTTGTTGCGGGCATCAGGATTCGGGAATAGGTTGCTCCGGGTGATGCGTCGCCACGTGTTGCGGGTCATCGCGCTCATCGGCCTGGCCGGACAGCTTCAACAGCTGCCGGCGACGATGGCCTGTGCGATGCGCCACCGGGAGACGCCCGGATGCGCGGAAGAGCATCACGGCCCGGGTCCGGTCGTCCGCGCGAGCGGCGATCAGCCCGCGGCGTCCTGCGCCACCATGTCCTGCGGCGGGAACCTGGGCCAGGTGTTCGTAGGCTCGGGGTCAGTCGCCGATCCGCGTGCTTTCCATATGACGACGCTGGTTCCGGCGCCCTTGAAAGCGCTGGTCGACGTCGGCCCTCTCCCCACCGCTCCACCCCCCAAGGCCTGACCTCCAGGGCGTAGTGTGCCCGGCAGCGCCGCGTTCGCGGTCGCCGGGAGCGTTACGCCAAGCACCCGTGGTGACGGGTGCACGACCGGTCGCGGCATCCATGCTGCGATCCGGACCCCGACGCTGGAGGGCTGGATGCCACTGGATCGTCGCAGTGCGTTGAAGAAGCTGGCGAGCGGACTGGCCGGAACGGTCGCCGGCCTGCTGGTCGCCGTGCCGGCTCTGCGCGCGTTCGTGGCGCCGATCTTCCGGCGCCAGGCGGCGGACAACTGGGTAAAGCTCGGGCCCGCGGACGAGTTCGACGTGGACGTCCCCACGAAGGTGGACTTCGTGCAGACCGTGCGCGATGCCTGGGTGGAGGACCGCGCCCTGCGCAACGTGTGGGTGTACACGGAGGATGCCGAGACCTTCACCGTGTTCAGTGGGCGCTGCACGCACCTGGGCTGCGGCTTCGCCTACGACGCGGACAAGCAGCAGTTCCACTGTCCCTGCCACCACGGCCTGTTCGACGTGAAGACCGGCGAGGTGCTGGGCGGGCCCCCGCCGCGGCCCCTCGACAGGCTCCAGACGAAGATCGAAGGCGGCGACCTGTACGCCGACTACCGCCTGTTCCGGGTCGGCGTGCCCGAGAAGGTGGAGGGCTGATCCCATGGGCCTCCGCCGCTGGCTGGACGAACGGCTGGACCTCGGGCAGATCCGCCGTGCGCTGCTCGACCGCGAGGTGCCGGATCGGCTGACGTGGTGGCACACCCTTGGCAGCGCGACGCTCACCGTCTTCGTCGTGCAGGTCGTCACCGGCCTGGTCCTGGCGACCTACTATGCTCCGGCCCCCGACCATGCGTACGACAGTGTGCGCTACATCGAGGGCGAAGTGGCCGGCGGGGCACTGCTGCGCGGCATCCACCACTGGGCGGCGAGCGCCATGGTGGTACTGGTGCTCGCACACATGATCCGGGTCTTCGTCTCGGGAGCATACAAGTACCCGCGCGAGGTCAACTGGCTCCTCGGCGTCGGGCTGTTCGTGGTGGTGCTCGGGTTCTCGTTCACCGGGTACCTGCTGCCCTGGGACCAGAAGGCGTACTGGGCTACCCAGGTCGGCACCGGCATTGCCGGCACGACGCCCGTGCTCGGCCCTGCGCTGGTCGCCGTCCTCCGCAGTGGTTCGGATCTGGGCGCCGCGACACTGACCCGCTTCTATGCCTTCCACATCCTGTGGCTGCCGGTGCTGCTCGTCGGACTCGTGCTGCTGCACATCGCGCTGGTGATCCGCCAGGGCATCGCGGCACCACCGGGGTTGCTGGACCGTGGCGCGCCGGCGCGGACGGACGATCCGGCATACGCGGGCCACTACCAGGAGGCGTACGCCGCCTCCAAGCAGAAGGGCACCCGCTTCTGGCCGGACATCATCGCCAAGGATGCGATCGTGTCGCTGCTGGTCGTCGGTATCATCGTCGCGCTCGCCGCCTGGCAGGGCGCCACGCTGGAGCCGCCGGCCGATCCGACCGACACGGCCTACGTGCCGCGCCCGGAGTGGTACTTCCTGCCGCTGTTCCAGTTGCTCACGCTGGTGCCGGGGTCCTGGGAGAGCGTCATCGCGGTCGGCGTGCCCACCGCGCTCATCGTCACGCTGCTCGCCCTGCCGCTGGTGGACCGGCGCAGCACGCGCCATCCCGGCCGCCGGCCGCTCGCCATGGGCGTGCTCGTCGCCGTGCTCGCCGGCTCGGGCCTCCTGCTCGGCGCCGCATTGCGCCAGTCCCGGCCGGCCGTGGCGCCGGAGGTCGGGCGCCTGCTGACGTCCACCGAACGGGCCGGACGGGCGTTGTACGAGATGGCGAAATGCGGCGACTGCCACGTCGTCGCCGGTCGTGGCGGGGACCGGGGGCCGGAACTGACGACCGTCGGCCTGCGCCACTCGGCAGCCTGGCTGCACAGCTTCATCGAGCATCCCGCGGCGTTCCATCCGGACACGAAGATGCCGGCGTTCGGGCCTCCCGCCCTGTCGCACACGGAGGTCGAGGAGTTGGCACGCTACCTGTCCACGTTGCGCGGCGGAGCGGGCCCCGACATCCAGCCGCAGTACCAGGACACGTTCCCGCCCGCGCGACCGGCCGGGCGTACCACACCCACACCATGATGGCTCATCCACGGGAGACCCCCATGAACAAGCGCGCTACCGCACTCGCGCTGGTTGCCGCCCTGTCCGCGTTCTGGCCGTCAACGGGTACGGCCATTCCCGCGTGGGCGCGGCGGTCCAACATGAACTGCTCGGGGTGCCACTACCCGACACCACCCCGGCTCAACGCACAGGGCATCCGCTTCAAGTGGGCCGGCTACAGAATGCCGGACGAGATCGGCCAACCGGCCAGCGTCGAGAACGTGTCCAACTACGCGGCGGCGCTGATGCGCGTGGCGTATGAGTACGAGAAGACGCAGGGTGTGCCGTCGGCGAGCCTGCTCGTCGTGGATCAGGTCAGCCTCTTTTTCGCCGGGCCGCTGAACCGGACCTTCAGCGCATTCGTCGAGGTGGAGCGCGAGGAGGAGGACGAGATCGGCGTGACCGCGCTGGCCACCGGGACGTGGGGCAGCGAGAACAGCTACGGCGGTTTCCGCGTCGGACAGATGCACTGGATGCCGTCCTCGGGCCTGGCGGGCTTCGACCGCCCCGCGGGCATCACGACGCCGTTACCGCTCACCGACGCGATCACGGCTTCCGTGCCCTTCACGCTTGGCGGCGACCGGCTCGGCGCCGAGGGGTTCTGGACCCGCGGCCGCAACCGGGTGTCTGTCTACCTGTTCAACGGCATAGACACGACCGGCGCCGCCGTCTCCGAGGAATCGCAGTTCGGCGACGTCGCCGTCACCGACCATTTCCTGGTGGACCGGACCGGGGCCGGCCTCAC
>CAYOJP010000366.1:0-3823 GCA_964404305.1 uncultured Gammaproteobacteria bacterium | reverse complement strand
CCGGTGAACGCCAGCAGCGGGAAGAACAGGACGTTCAGGACCGGCACGACCAGCATGATGGCGAGGAGGGGAGGACGCCCGAGTGCTTCGCAGGCCTTCCACCAGTGGAAGATCATGAACAGGATGTTCACGACCGGCACGAAGTAGAGCAGCACGAGCGCCGGGTGCAGGCCGGCCAGCTTCAGCGCCGGCAGCATCTGCAGTATCGGGATCCAGACGATGATGCCGGGGTCCACGTTGCCCTTTTCACAGATGAGCTTCAGGCAGTAGCAGAAGAACAGGTAGATCGCGACGGCGAACAGGAATCCGCCGAACCCCATATCGCCGCCCCCTTCGAGCATGTCCATGCGCTATGACTCCCTCATCACGGCGCGGCACCCGGCCGGCCCAGGTGGGAAGTATAGACGCGCTCGCCCGACGCGGCCGGGCGAGTGCGCGGTGCGGTGCCACAGCAATGGGACGACGAGCCTCAACCGGCGAGTTGCAGCGGCCTGGGCTCGCCCACCCACGGGCCCTGAACGTAGTCCACGCCGGCCGAACGCAGGCTGGCCAGCGTGGCGCTGGAGGATACGCCGCAGCCGATCGTGCGCATCCCCAGGCTGTGGGCGACGCGGGCGAGGGCCACGACTATCTCGAAGTCCGCCGAGCAGGCGGACATGCCCTGCACGAACTCCCCGGCGAGCTTGAGGTAGTCGAAGCGCGCGCGCTTCAGCAGGGTGAACGACCCCGAGTCGCGGCCGAAGTCGCGCAGCGCGGCACGCGCGCCACGTGACTGCACGGCGCCGACGAAGCGGCGCGTGCGCTCGATGTCGGCGGCGAGGGCCGTGGCCGTCATCTCGAAGCAGATGTTGCGGGCGGGCAGGGCATCGTCGTCGAGCAGTTCGAGCACGAACTGCAGGACGCGCTCGTCGCAGACCGACTGACCCGAGACGGGAACCGTGACGAGGTCCAGCCGCTTGAGGGTGGGGTGCCCGAGGCGGACGGCATCGACCGCCGCCTTGATCACCCAGCGATCGATCTCCGGCATCAGGTGATAGCGCTCGCCGGCCGGCACGTACTCGCCGGCCGGCACGAGCGCGCCATCGGCGTCGACCAGCAGGGCAGCGATCTCGCCGATCCGCAGGGCGTCGCCTGACGCCAGCGGCTGCAACGGCCGGCACGAGAGCGCGAACCGCTCCTGGTCGAGGGCGCTGCGCAGCCTGGGCAGCCACTGCATCGCGCCGGCGCAGCGCGCGATGTCGCTGTCCTCGGCGCGGTAGAGCTGCACGAGGTCGCCACCGCGCTCCTTCGCCGCCACGCACGTCGCATCGGCCGCGGCCAGCGCGCTGGCGAGATCGCTGCAGCCGGGCAGCAGTTCCACCACCGCGACGCTGGCCGTGATCGCGTGCTGCGCACCCTGCCACGCGAAGCCCCCCGCCGCGACGCACTGGCGCAGGCTTTCGCCGATCATGCGGGCCTTGTCCGGTGGGCATCCGCGCAGCACCAGCCCGAACTGGTCGCCGCCCAGTCGCGCGAGCAGATCGGCGTCGCGGACCTTGCGCTTGAGTGCCTCGGCGACCCGCCGCAGCAGCGCGTCGCCTACGTCCGGTCCGGCGGTATCGTTCACGATCTGGAAGCGATCGATGTCGAGCAGGCACAACGCGTGGCTGCCGGCGCCGTCGGCGGGCGCGGCCAGGAGCCGCGCGAGTCCCCGTTCGAACTCGGCGCGGTTGAGCAGACCCGTGAGCCCGTCGTGGCCGGCCTGCCAGGCGACCCGCTCGGCCAGCGCGCGCTTCTCGGTCACGTCGCGCAGCACGAGGACGGCGCCGCTGACGGTGCCATCCAGGTCGCGCAGCGGCGCGGCCGTGCACTCGACGCCGTATTCCACGCCGTCCCGGCGCAGCAGTCGCAACTGCTCACCCGCGCCGGCCGGCGGCTGCCCCGAGAGGCAGGCGATGGCGGGATTCGCGACCGGCAGACCGGTGCCGCCGTCGACCAGGTCGACCACGTCGATGATGGGCCGGCCGCGCGCGTCCCGTGCCGCCAGCCCGGTCAGCACCTCGGCGACCGGATTCACGAAATCGATGCGGCCATCGCCGTCGACCGTGACCACGGCTTCCCGGATCGAGCGCAGCGTGACCACCAGGCGCGCACCGGCGGCGCGCTCGTCCGCCAGTACCGACTGCAGGCGTTCGTGCTCGGTGCGCAGAGCGGCGATCGACATGCGCTTCTCGCGGTCGGCCGAGAGCAGCCAGCCGGTCGCGGCATCCGCCTGCGCCAGGCGGGAACGCGTGCGGCTGAGCGTCGCGGCGCCGTGGCGGCCGGCGAGGGTGAGTGCACCGGCCAGTGCCAGCGCGAGGAGCCCGGCCGCCTCGGCGTGCAGCCCCAGCAGCACGGTGATCGGTGCCGTCGCGGCGAGAGTGAACGTCACGGTCGCGGCGGTCGCGGCCGGCAGGAGCGGCTGGACGAGCAGCACCAGCAGCAGCGTAGTGCCGCCGAGCGCGACGGCGTGCGCCGGCGACAGGTGCGCCCCGATCAGGGCGATGCCGATGCCCCAGCCTGCGGCGAGGGCCGCAATCATGAACAGGTGGGCGTGGCCCCAGCCGGGGCGCCTGGACTGCAGCTGGTCGAGATGCAGGTAATGGGCGGCGAGCGCGAGCAGCATCGCCGCGGAGGCGCCGAGGAAGAACAGCCACGGGAGCAGCAGCCAGCCCGGCACCTTCGCCCACAGGACGGTAGCGACCAGCCCCGCCGCGACTACGACCAGCGAGGCAATCGCGCTGGCGCAGCGGTACAGCGATCGCCAGTGGGCAGCCTGCGCCGGGCTCGCGAGCGCGACCGGCGGGGACGCGGTCGCGGCGCGGGCGCCGGCGCCCGCGGCAATGGCGCTCTGGCCGAGGGCATGGCTCATGGGTGACGACGATCTCCCGGCGACTGGCCGTGTGCGCGCGGCGCGCGCCATACCGGGAAGAGTAGCGGGGCGGGACGGTGCGCAGCGCCGTCACCGTGTGAATGGCCTCACAGTCGCGGCCGGCCCGCCGTGAGCGTCTTCACAAAAGGAGCCGTCGAAGCGTGAACGAACGTGTCGCGCGCGCCGCCGGGTCGGCGCGGAGCGGTCAGCCGCCGCGACGTGCCGCGGCGATGCGCATGCGCAGGGCATTCAGCTTTATGAACCCTTCCGCGTCCTTCTGATTGTAGGCACCGCGATCCTCCTCGAAGGTCGCGATGTTCGCGTCGAACAGGCTGTCGGCGACCGAGCGACGGCCGACGACGAGCACGTTGCCCTTGTAGATCTTCAGCCGCACCTCGCCATTGACGTGCGCCTGCGTCTGGTCGACGAGCGCCTGCAGCGCGAGCCGCTCGGGCGACCACCAGTAGCCGTTGTAGACGAGGCTCGCGTAGCGTGGCATCAGGTCGTCCTTCAGGTGCGCGACCTCGCGATCGAGCGTGAGGGACTCGATGCCGCGTCGCGCCGCGAGCAGCAGCGTGCCGCCGGGCGTCTCGTAGCAGCCGCGGGACTTCATGCCGACGTACCGGTTTTCGACCAGGTCGAGGCGACCGACGCCGTGGCGGCCGCCGATGGCATTCAGTTCGGCGAGCATGGCCGCCGGCGAATGTGCCCTGCCGTCGATGCTGACAGGATCGCCGCGCTCGAAGGCGATCGTCAGGTACTGCGGGCTGTCCGGCGCCCGCTGCGGGCTCACCGTCCAGCGCCACATGTCCTCGTCCGGCTCGACCCAGGGATCCTCCAGGCCGCCGCCCTCGTAGGAGAGGTGCAGCAGGTTCGCGTCCATCGAGTACGGGGACTTGCATCCGCGCTTCATCTCGATCGGGATCTGGTGGC
>CAYOJP010000365.1:0-3835 GCA_964404305.1 uncultured Gammaproteobacteria bacterium | reverse complement strand
CTCGCCTCCATCTGCCGCGAGATGGGGGAAACGATGCTGCGCACCTCGCGCTCGCCGATCTTCTCGGAGGCCCGCGATTTCACCACCGCGATCTTCGACGCCCGCACCCGCCTCGTCGCGCAGACCATCTACATCCCCAACATCGCCGCTTCCACGCCGTTCGCGGCGCGCGCCATCGCCGACCGCTTCGGCGCGACGGCGCGCCCGGGCGACCTGTACGTGCTGAACGACCCGTTCCGCGGCAACAACCACCCGCCGGACCTGAACGTGCTCGCCCCGGTGTTCGCGGGCGACGCGCTCGCGTTCTGGGTGCTCGCCAAGGGCCACCAGGCCGACATCGGCGGGGGCGGCGTCGTCGGCTACAACCCCGGCGCACGCGACGCCTGGGAGGATGCCCTGCGCATCCCGTGCCTGCAGATCGCCGACGCCGGCGTGCTGCGCGAGGACGTGCTCGACTTCATCCTGCTCAACGTGCGCGCGCGCGAACTGGTCGACGGGGACATCCGCTGCCAGATCGGCGCGGTGGGCGTCGGCGCCCGGCGCCTGGAGGCGCTGCTCGCGCAGCACGGCCCGGCCCTCCTCGCCCGCGCGATCGACGGCATCCTCGACGCGACCGAGCGGCGCGTGCGCGCCAACCTCGCCGCGATCCCGGACGGCGAGTACCGCGCCGAGCGCGGCATCGACCACGACGGCATCGACCGCACGCGCAGCCCCGCCGTGCGCCTGGCCCTCGTCGTGCGCGGCGACACGGTCGTGTTCGACTACTCCGCGAGCGATCCGCAGGTCGCCGGCTACATCAACAGCACGCTGCCCAACACCACCGCACTGTCGCAGCTCGCCCTGTTCGCCACGCACGCGATCGAGAAGGACATCCCGTTCAACGAAGGCGCGGTGCGGCCGCTGCAGGTCATCGCGCCGGAGGGCTCCCTGCTCAATGCGCGCGAGCCGGCCGCCACCTCGGCCTGCACGCTGTGCACCGGCGAGGCCATCGTCGAGGCGGTGTGGATCGCGCTCGCGCAGGTGCTGCCGGATGCCGTGCCGGCACTGTGGGCGCGCTGGTGCGCGCCGGCCACCGCCGGCGTCAACCCGCGGACCGGGCGCTTCTTCGCCGACATCCACTTCATGAGCAAGGGCGGCGGCGGCGCGATGCGCGGCCACGACGGCTGGGATCACGTCGGCACGCCGGTGACGCTCGGCGGGCTGCGCGCGCCCGATCCGGAGCTGCACGAACTGGTCGCGCCCTACCGGCTGGTCGAGTACGAGTACCTGTGCGACAGCGCGGGCGCCGGGCAGTGGCGAGGAGGCCTGGGCGTGCGCTACGCCTGGGAAGTCCTCGCCGACGGCATCGGCTGCGCGAACTTCGGCAGCGGCGTGCGCGACGCGACCGCGCCGCTGGGGCTGGCCGGCGGCCGTGGGGCCGCCCGGCACGCGCTGTGGATCGACCACGCCGACGGCACGCGCGAGGAGGTCGACGGCAACTGCTTCTACGCGCTGCGGCGCGGGGATCGCTTCCACATCCTGGCGAGCGGCGGGGGCGGTTACGGCGATCCGCGCGCGCGACCGGCGCAGCAGGTGCTCGCGGACGTGCGCGACGGCGTCGTCTCGGCGGCCGCGGCGCGCGAACAGTACGGCGTGGCCATGGCCACGCCGGGCGATCCGCTGCGCTGGAGTGTCGATGCGGCGGCGACCGCGCTGCTGCGCGGCGCCGCGGAGCCGCCGGCATGAGCACCCCGGCGAGCATGCACGGCGGCACGGCGCTGCCGCGCCGGCACACCACGGTCGTGCACATGCTGGAGGAGGCGGCCCGCCTGGCGCCCGCCACCGTCGCCCTGCGCTGCGAGAACGAGTCGGTGCGCTACGACGAGTGCCTGCGGGCGGTGGCCGGCTTTGCCGCGCTGCTGGCGGCCCGCGGCATCGGCCGCGGCGACCGGGTCGCGGTGCTGCTCGGCAACGGCATCGAGATCGCCGTGACTCTGTACGCGGTGCACGCGCTGCGGGCGCAGGCGGTGCCCGTCAACCCGGTCTACACCGAGCGCGAACTGGCCGAGATCCTCGCCGATGCCGATCCGGCCTGCCTCATCGCCGAGGCCGGCATGGCCGAGCGGGCGCGGGCGCTGGCGAAGGCCACGCGGGCAGGCGAGCCGCTGTTGTGGGATGCAGCCCTGGTGGCGGCGCGGCGCGACTGGGCCGCCGACGCCTCGCTCACGCTGCCGGCACCCCTGCCCGAACCCGCCGCGCCGGCGACGCTCATGTACACCGGCGGCACGACCGGGCGAGCCAAGGGCGTGGACATCGCCCACGGGCCGATCGCCCTGAACGTCAGCCAGCGCGAGGCGCTGCTGCCGACGGTCGCCGACGACGAGCGCATCCTGTGCGTGATGCCGATGTTCCACAGCTTCGCGATGCTGATGTGCCTGTACTCGGCCTGCTACGCGCGCGGCACGCTCGTGATCCTGCCGCGCTACCATCCCGAACACGTGACCCACGCGCTGGTGCGCGAGCGCATCACGTTCTTTCCGGCCAGCCCGACGATGCTCACGGGCCTCCTGGGCTACGCGCCGTTCCTGGCCGCGAAACTGCCCGACCTGCGGGTGACGGCGTCGGGGTCGGCGGCGCTGCCGGTGGAGATCCTGAACCGCTGGCAGGCGCAGACCGGCTGCCCGGTGCTGGAGGGCTACGGCCTGACCGAGGGCGGCCCCATGCTCACCTACAACCCGCGCCACGGCGTGAACAAGCCCGGATCGGTGGGACTGCCGGCGCCGGGCGTGACGATCGAGATCGTCGATCCCGACGCCGGCACGCGCGTGCTCGCGCGCGGCGAGCAGGGCGAGGTGCGCGCGGGCGGCGAGCAGCTCATGACCGGCTATCGCAACCTGCCGCAGGTGACCGCCGAGACCCTGCGCGACGGCTGGCTCTACACCGGCGACATCGGCGAGCTGGACGAGGACGGCTACCTGTACATCCGCGATCGCAAGAAGGACATGGTGATCGTGAGCGGCTACAACGTGTATCCGCGCGAGATCGACGAGGTCCTGTACACGCACCCCGGCGTCGGCGAAGCCGGCTCGGTCGGCGTGCCGGACGCCAACCGCGGCGAGATCGTGAAGTCCTACGTCGTGCCCCGGCCCGGCACGCCACCGACGGTGGAGGAGCTGCTCGCGCACTGCCGCGCGAACCTCGCCCCGTACAAGGTCCCGTCCGCGATCGAGTTCGTCACCGCGCTGCCGCGCACGACCGTCGGCAAGCTCGACCGCAAGGCCCTGCGCGTGGTCGCGCAGGGCGGAACCGCGGCGTGAGCACTCCGACCGCCGCGGGCGCGGTGCCGGCCGAACGGCTGTGGCATCTCGCGCAGTCGCCGCACGAGGTCGCCCTGACCGACTTCGAGTACCAGCTGCTGCGGGTGGCGGAGGCCTTCTACCGCTGGGAATCCCAGGGCATGACCGCCGCCACCGGGGTCGAGCTGGGGCCCTCCGATCTCAGCATCCTGCACATCGTGCGCATGCACGACCGCCCGAAGGGCCTCACCGAGATCGCGCGGCTCCTGAACCGCGACGACATCCCCAACATCCAGTACAGCCTGCGCAAGCTTGAGAAGCTCACGGTGATCGAGAAGCGCCGCGACCGCTCGCGCAAGACCTTCCTGTACGAGACCACGCCGCAGGGCCGCGAGATCACCGACCGCTACGCGCAACTGCGCCGCTCGCTGCTCGTGCGCCTGACCCAGTCCCTGCAGGACGCCGATCAGCGCTTCGGCGTCGCCACCCTGCTGCTGGAACTGCTCACGGGGATCTACGACCAGGCGACACGGGCGGCGGCGACGCATCCGGTGAAGCCG
>CAYOJP010000364.1:0-3887 GCA_964404305.1 uncultured Gammaproteobacteria bacterium | reverse complement strand
CCCGCGATGTCGTCGATCGAGCCGTTGCAGCGCACCGGGATCTTGTAGCCGCCGGTGTTGAAGGTGTCCTGCGTGGTCGTCGTCCGCGTCTGCTCGACCCCGAGCGCCAGGTCGTACTTGATCTGGCGCGTGACGAGATTGGCGACCATGCCCTTGCCGGTGCCGACGAGGCCCGGCGAGCGCAGCGTGAGGTCGTCGTTCATCACCACGCCGTTCTGGATGTTCAGGGTGCCGGTGAGCGACTCGAAGCGCGTCTCGCCGCCCTGCTGCTTCATGCCGCCGAGCGCGCCCAGCGACCTCTTCTCGAGCAGGATCTCGGCGTTCTGCAGCGCCTGGCGCGCGTCGATGCCGCGCAGCACGCCGTTCTTGAGGTCGAGGTTGCCCGTGCCCGACAACGTGCGCTTCAGGGCATTGCTGTCGTTGCCCGCGGCGGTGAGCTTGAGGTTCAGGCTGCCCAGGCCGTCGAGCTTGTCGTTCTTCGCGTAGTCGCGCAGCAGCGGGCCGATGGCGATGCCGGTGAGCGCGCTGTCGACATCCATGCGCAGGGGCTTCGCGTTCGCGTCGAGCCCGATGCGGCCCTGGTAGCGGCCCTGGTACAGGAGCGCGGCGGCCGGATCGACCGCGAGCTTGCCGTCGCGCGCATTCACGGCGATCTTCACGTCGCTCATCTTCAGGCCCGAGAGCTGCAACTGGCCGACGGTCAGGTTGCCCTTGAGCCTGAGCTTGCGCAGCGTCGCCACCGGCAACTGCGCGGCGGAGGCCATGGCGGCTTCCGGGCTGGGCGGCGCGCCGGCCTTGCCCTGCGGACGCGGGGCGAGGTAGCGGTCGGCATTGATCGCATCGATTCCGAGCCCGAAGGCGATGTCCGGCTTCTTGAAGCCGGTGATCGACAGATCGCCCCTGGCGGAGGTCTCGTCGAGCGTCAGCGCGAGCCTGGACAGGCTCAGGCTGTCCGCGGTGCCCTTCAGGTCGGTGGTCAGGGCCACGCGCTTGAGCACGTTCGGGTCGGCGGTCACCGGGATCGGCTGGCGCAGTTGCGCGAGCAGCATCCGCAGGTTGAAGGGCTGCACCGCAAGCGCGCCGGTGTAGGCCGGCGCACTGGAGATGCCCGTGGCGTCCAGCCGCCCCTTCACGTTCAGGCCCAGGCCGCTGACGGTGAGGTCGCTGATCGCCAGCGTCTCCTTCTTCAGGTTCGCCTTCGCGTCGGCGACGAGGCTCGCCTTGACCGGCGAGCCGGGGATGTCCTTGCCGGCAATCGTGGCGTCCACCCGCAACGGCGCGACCGACAGGTTCTCGAGCGAGCCGCTGACGCGGGCGTCGCCCGCCACGGACTGCATCACCTCGCCCAGGCCCGCCTGGTCGAGCGCGGCGAGCAGCGGGCCGGGCCGGTCGCTCTTCACGGCGAGCTTGCCGTCCACCGAGCCGCTGCTGCCCGAGAGCCCCTTGGCTGCGAGGCTGCCCCCGAGGGTGAAGCCCAGGCCGCGCGCCGACAGCGCCGGCACGTCGATGATCCCGGCGCTGTCGTCGAGCGAGAAGCGCGCGTCCGCCTCGAAGGCGCGCTCCGGCATGCGGCCGAGCTTGCGGCCGATGTCGACCAGCGCCGAGTCCTTGCCTGCCAGGGCGCCACCCACGACGAGGAGCGCCGGCAGGTCCGCGCCGGTCGCCTTCAGCTCGCCGCTCGTGCGGCCGCTGCCCGGGCTCTCGATGCGGCCGGTGATCGTCGCGCCGAGCAGCTTCGCGTCGAGCTGCGGCAGGTTGACCGACATGGAGGCGCGATCGACGTCGAACTGCGTCGCGATGTCGAAGGACTTGTCCGGAACCTTGGCGAGCGACCTGCCCGCGCGCGTGAGGGCCGAGTCCACCCCGGGCTGCGCCTGGCCGCCGATCCGCAGCAGCAACGGCAGATCCGGCCCCTCGGCGTCGACCTTGCCCTTGATGCGGGGCGTGTCCGAGGCAAAGCCGGTCACCTCGAAGTCGCCGGTGATCGCGGCCCCGACCAGGCGCAGGTCCAGGCCGGAGACCTTGGCGACGCCGGTGCCGCGGTCGGCCTCCACGTTCGCCTTCATGCTGTACGGCAGCTTGCCGCTGCCGACGATGGCTTCGACGAGCTGCTTGCGGTCGAGCACCCGGAAGATGGCGGCAAGATCCGCTCCCTGCACGGCGAGCGCGGCAGTCACGGCGGGCTCGTCGGTGTTCACGGCACGCGCATCGAGCCGGCCGCTGGCGGTCATGCCGAGCGCGGACGCCTGCAGGTCGGCGAGGCTCACGGTGCCCGCGCCGAGGTCGACTTCGAGCGTGGTGGCGAGGGAGAGCGGCGCCTTGCCGCCCGGCACCGTCGAGCCGCGGACCTCGCCGGTGATGGCGAACGGCTGCACGCGGAACTTCTCGCCGCTCTCGTCATAGGCGACCGTGCCCTTCACGGCGACATTGCCCTCGAGCGCCGGCTCCCCGGAGGCGAAGTCCGCGCCGAACGCGAGGTCGACCGGCTTGCCCAGCTCGAGCGCGCCCGTGGTCGCATTGATCTTCTCGACCCGCGCGCTCTGGCCGGTGGCCGCGTTCACGTAGCTGACGCGGGCAGCGCGCACGTCGACGCCGCCGATGGCGAAGGCGCCGAGCTGCACGGGCTGGAACTCCTCCTGCGCCGGTTCCACGGTGCGCGGCCTGGCGAGGTCGCTCCAGTTGTCCCGGCCGGCATCGTCGACCGCCAGGTTCAGCTCCGCGCCGTGCACCTGCACGGTGTCCATCTCGATCTCCTTCGAGAGCAGCGGCAGCAGCTTCACGCGCGCCGCCAGGAGCTGCGCCTTGAAGAACGGCGTCTCGCCGAAGCCCGGGGCGTTGCCGACGGCGATGTTCTCGATCGTGACGCCGAGCCAGGGGTACCAGGTCATCGCGATGTTGCCGTCGAGCGCGAGCTTGCGGCCCGTCTCCGCCTCGACCTTCGCGATGATGTCGGCCTTGCGGGAATTGGGGTCGAAGACCATCGGCAGCGCGACGAGTGCGCCGGCGACGAGCACGACGACCAGCGCGATCACGCCGAGCAGCACTTTCGCCAGAGTCTTCATGGGGCGGTCTCCTCTATTCGTATTCGGTGGCGCGCCGGGCGCTGCCGCGCACGCGCTCGACGGGGTAGCGTTCCTCGTTGCGCCCGATCTTCGCCCAGGCCGCCTCGAGGAGATCCACCTCGAGCTTGTCGGCGGTACGGATGAGATAGATCAGGATGTCGGCCAGTTCCTCGGCCACCGCGTCGCGGGTCGCCGGCGGCAGGTCGCGGCTCTGCGCCTCGGTGAGCCACTGGAAATGCTCCACCAGCTCGGCCGCTTCGGCGATGAGCGCCATCGCGAGGTTCTTGGGCGAGTGGAACTGGTCCCAGTCGCGCGCCGCGGCGAACGCCGCGAGCCGCTCCCGCAGGGCGTCGAGCGAGCGCTCGCCCGCCACTGTGCTCACCGCCCCGGCGTGGCCGATCGCAGGCCTGCCAGGCGCTCGCGCGCCCGCCCGGCCGCGGCGCGCACCTGCGCGGGCGCTGTGCCGCCGACGTGATCGCGCGCCCCCGCCGAGCCCTCCAGCGTCAGCACTGCGTAGACGTCCTCGTCGATCGCGGGCGAGAAGCCGCGCAGCGTCGCAAGCGGCAGTTCGGACAGATCCGCGCCGTGCTCGATGCCGTGGCGCACCGCGCGCCCGACGATCGCGTGGGCATCCCGGAAGGCGACACCCTTGCGCACCAGGTAGTCGGCCAGGTCGGTTGCCGTCGTGTAGCCGGCGCGGGCCACCTCCAGCATGCGGGCGCGATCGACCGCGATGTGCGGCACGAGATCGGTATAGGCGCGCAGGCACTGGGCGAGCGTCGTGAGAGCGTCGAGGATCGGCTCCTTGTCCTCCTGGTTGTCCTT
>CAYOJP010000363.1:0-3888 GCA_964404305.1 uncultured Gammaproteobacteria bacterium | reverse complement strand
CCAGCGTCTGAGCGAACGTTCCTGTAGGAGCGGGCTTGCCCGCGATGGCCCTCCCGGGGGTTGGCACCAAACCCTATCGCGGCTGAAGCCGCTCCTACAGGAGCCTTGCTCCAGAGTTGGAGCGAACGTTCCTGTAGGAGCGGGCTTGCCCGCGATCGCCCTCCCCGGGGGTCGGCGCCGACGCTATCGCGGCTGTAGCCGCTCCTGCAGGTGCCGTGGCACGACGTTGGCGCGGAGTTCCTGCATGAGCGGGCTTGCCGGCGATTCCTCCAGGCTTCGTCGCCGACAGCCGTCCTCAGGACCGCACCGCCTGCGAGCGCCAGCGCCGCACGAGCAGCCACAGCGCGATGCCCGCCTGCACGGCAGCGATCACCGTCGCGACGACCGGCTGCGTCTCGAACGGCGGCAGCACCAGTGCCGCGACGACGCCCAGGCCGATGAACGTCAGCACCTGCGGCACCAGCCACCACGCGAGCAGCAGGCAGACGAACGCCGTGAACTCCGGCCGGCGCGCACCGGGCGCCCAGGCGAACCAGTGCAGCACCGCGATGTCGCGCACCAGCAGGAACGCGAAGGCGGGCGCGGCCCGCCAGGCGGTACCGGCCCAGTCGGAGCGCTCGCCGGTGGCACTGAAGCCGGCGGCGAGCACGAACGCGGTCAGGAGTGCGAGCAGCGCGCTCGGCACCCACAGGGGCGTCTCCTCGCCGGCACGGCGCCAGTGCCGCGCGCGCCAGGCGGCCAGCCAGCGCGAGACCACCAGCGGATCGCGCGGCTCGACGATGGCCCCGACCCAGGCGAGTGCCCACGCGGTGATGCACAGCACCGCGCTCAGCGACAGCGCGAACCCGGCGCCGCCGGCGCCGCCCGCCACGCCCGGCACGACGTCGAAGCCGGCACCCCACAGGGCGATGAACGCGTGGAAGCCGAGCCACGCCACTGGCAGCGTGCGCACGGCCAGTTCGGTGCACATCAGCCGCCACGCGGCGACCACGGCCCAGGCGGCGAACGCCAGCGTCGTCGCGAGCAGGACGTCCGCGCTGCGCGCGTCGAGGCCGTACCACTGCAGCCGCGCGTCGCCGGTGAAGCCGCCAAGCGCGTTGCCTAGCACCATCGCCGCCAGCAGCAGCAGGATGGTAGTCGACCCCGACCGCGGCGGCACGCCCCGCCGGGTCGCCACCAATGCGAGCGTCAGACTGGTTCCGTGCAGCAGCACCGCGCCGGCCACGCCCAGGCCGATCATCCGCCACGTCGGCCCCTGCGACCCCTGCGCGAGCAGGTACGCCACGATGCACAGGATCCCGGCATACCACGCGAGGGCGGACGCGCCGAGGAGCTTGCCCCAGGTCATCGTCCAGGGCTCGAGCGCGGACAGCTTCTGCGTGTCCCAGGTGCCGGTGCGGGCCTCCTCCACCATCGACAGCCCCACGGCGCGCGCGCCCCACGCCAGCGTCGTGCCGGCGTAGATCCACAGCGCGAGGGTGGCGACCGCGTCCCCCAGCGTGTAGTCAGCGGAAATCCATACGACCGCGAACCCGAGCAGCAGCGCGACGGTGACGAGCGCGACGCGCGCCGCCCCGAACTCGAGCCACAGGTTGCGGATGAACTCGGGGTTGCCGCTCACGGGGAGCCGCCCGGCGCGCCGTGCACGGTCGCGAGGTACGAGTCCTGCAGGTTGCGCCGCTCCTCGGCGAGCCCGCACACCGGAACGCCCGCGGCGATCAGCCCGGCGAGCAGCGCCTGCCGCGCACTGGCATCGCCCGCATGCGCGAAGGTCGCGTCCAGTCCGTCGATGCCCACCTCCGATACCTGCGGCAGTGCAGCCAGGTCCGCCGCCAGTCCCGGATGCGGGCGGGCCAGCGTCAGGCGCAGCCGCGCCCGCGCGGGCACTGCCCGGGCGAGCTGGCTGTGCTCGACGATGCGGCCCGCGCGCAGGACCAGCATCGCCGTCGAGTACTCCTCCAGCTCGCTCAGGATGTGCGAGGACACGAGCAGCGTCATGCCGTGCTCGTCGCGCAGGCGCCGGAACAGTTGCGCGAGCCCGTGCCGCGCCTCCGGGTCGAGCCCCGAGGCGGGTTCGTCGAGGAACAGCACCCGCGGGGAATGGATGACCGCCTGGGCGATCGCGACACGCTGGCGCTGGCCGCGCGAGAGCGTGCCGGCCCGGCTGTCGAGCTTGTCGCGGATCTCCAGGGCGCCCGCGATGCGCTCCACCGCCTCGGGGATGGCACCGGGGTCGAGCCGGTTGGCCGCCGCCACGTAGCGCAGGCACTGTCGCACCGTCAGCTCCGCGTACAGCCCGAAGGCATCGGAGAGATAGCCGATGCGGCGGTGGCTCGTGCGCGGTTCGTCGACCACGTCGATGCCGTCGACGCGGATGCGACCGGTGAGCGGGCGCTCCAGGGCGGCGAGCAGGCGCAGCAGCGTCGTCTTGCCGGCGCCGTTCGGGCCGACGAGGGCCGTGATGGAACCCGCCTCGATGCGAAAGGTCACCGCATCGAGCGCGCGCACCCCCGGATACTCGAAACTGACGCCCTCGACCTCGATCACGCCACGCACGATACTGGAGCGCCACCGCGCGCAGCAACCGGCGCGGCGTGGGGTATCATGAACCGGGAGGCAGGCACCGGTGAGCGAGGAGACGCGGGGCAGCATTCCACTGGCCATCTTCTGGATGGCGCTGCTGTCGCTGCTGCTCCTGTGGCTGCCCGCCTTCGGTTCGCTCATCGCCGGCATCGTCGGCGGCAAGGTCGCCGGCGGCGTGCTGCGCGGCCTGGCCGCGGTGCTGCTGCCGGCGCTCCTGCTCTCGGCGGCGCTGTTCGTGCTCGGCACCACGCTCACCGGCCTGCCCGTCGTTGGCGCGATGTTCGGCGCCGGCACGCTCGTGCTGCTGCTGGTGCAGGTCGCGCCGCTCGCGGTCGGCGCCCTCATCGGCGGCCTGCTGGCCTGAGCCGCGCCGGGGCGCGAACGCAAGCAACCGGCGCCCGCGCCGCGCGGAACGTGAAAACCACAGACGCAGGAGACCGGTGACATGCGTGAGATCCACTCCCTCTTGGCGACCCTCGTGCTCGCGTTGGCGACGCTGCCCGCCGCCGCCGCGATCGTGTCCGAAGCGCTGACGCTGCGTCACGGCGACACCGAGCTCGGCGGCGAGGTGTACTGGGATGACGCCCATTCCGGCCCGCGGCCGGGCGTGCTCGTGGTGCACGAGTGGTGGGGCCTGAACGACTACGCGAGGGAGCGTGCCCGCCAGCTCGCGGCACAGGGCTACGTCGCGTTCGCGGCCGACATGTACGGCAAGGGACGCGTGACCGACCACCCCGAGGATGCAGGCAGGTGGATGAGCGAGATCACCGCGAACGTCGGCACCTGGCGCGAGCGCGCGACGCTGGCGCTGGAGACGCTGGCCGCGCGGCCGCAGGCGGACCCCGCGCGCCTGGCCGCGATCGGCTACTGCTTCGGCGGCGCGACCGTGATGCAGCTCGCCTACGCCGGCGCCGAGCTGAAGGGCGTGGCGAGTTTCCACGGCCCGCTGCCGATCGGCACCCCGGAGGAGCTCGCCGCGTTGAAGGCGAAGGTCCTCGTCGAGCACGGTGCCGCCGACCCGTTCATCAAGCCGGGGCATGCCGCTCGCTTCAAGGAAGTCCTCGGCGCATCCGGCATCGATCTGCGCATGCACGAGCATCCCGGGGCGAAGCACGGCTTCACGGTGCCGGGCGCCGACGCGCGCGGCATGGACGGCGTCGCCTACGACGCCGCGGCGGACCGGGCCTCGTGGGCGGCGCTGCAGACGTTCCTCGCCGAGATATTCGCGCCGGCGAGGTAAGACCTGCGCGTCGCGGCTGAAGCCGCTCCTGCAGGAGTCCTGCTCCAGCGTCCGAGCGAACGTTC
>CAYOJP010000362.1:0-3910 GCA_964404305.1 uncultured Gammaproteobacteria bacterium | reverse complement strand
GAAGGCGATGGACAGTCCCTTCTGGCCGGCGGCGAGGTTGCGGCGGTAGAAGGCATTCGACTCCTCGGCGGTGGAGAAGCCGCTGTACTGGCGCACGGTCCAGGGCCGCTGCGTGTACATGGTCGCGTACGGGCCGCGCAGGTAGGGCGGCAGGCCCGGCAGCGAGCGGGTGACCTCCAGCGCCTCGAGGTCCGCGGCGGTGTACAGCGGCTTGACCGCGATGCCCTCGGGCGTCTGCCACGCCAGGTCGGCAGGCGTGCGGCCCTTGGTTTCGGTGGCGACGAGCGCCTGCCAGTCGGCGAGCGACTTGTCGGGAAAGCGGGTCATGTCGGGGAGCCTCCGCGCCGGCCGGCGGCAGCCCGCCGCGCCGGACCAGTGAGCGGGCAGGGGTGCCCGGGGCAGGTCGCGTTTCGAGCGCGCTATGTTAGGGAAACTCGGCGCCACCGTCACGGCCGCGGCCGCCGCCGGGCGCCCGGGGGACACGGCCGCAGGTCGCGCGCCCGGCCGGGGGTGGGGGATCAGTCGCGGTGGCGGGACACCACGAACGTCTCGTCGTTGAACCACAGACCCCGGTGGCGCACCACGGTGGCGCGCGTCGCCGACAGGAAGGCGCCGGAGGCCACTGCCTCCTCGAGCCGTTCGTCCTCGATCTGGTTGACGTAAATCGCGGCGTTCCAGGCCGAGAACAGGGTCGACATGCCCACCTGCGCCACGAAGTCGGGGGGCAGGGTGTGCATGCTGAACCGGAAAATGGACTTCGCGTCCGACAGGGCGCTGAAGTTGTAGTCGCGGGCGTCCCGGCCCAGTTCCTCCTTCAGCGCCCGGAGCAGGTCGTGGCGACGCACGGAGAACGGGGATTCATCGGGCCAGACCGAGCGCACCAGTTCCAGCCCGGCGTCCTCGCCGTAGGACTGGATCCCGAGCAGGCGACCGCCGGGCGCCAGACTGCGCGCGAGCGGCGCGAGGATGCCGCGCGCCTTGGCTTCGGCCGGACTGCGCGCGCGCCAGGGCTGCGAGGCGAGCACGAAGTCGTACAATCCTTCCGTCTTGCCCGGCTGGGGCACGATCGGCGCGAGCAGGAAGCGCTGGTCGTCACGGTAGAGCACCAGCACGGACGGGCGGTTGTAGACCGGATTGCCGCTGACCGGGCTCACGCGCGCGCTCCAGCCGTCGGCGAGCATCGGCTCGAGCGCCTCGAGCTGGGTCGCATACTCGTGCGCGGAGGCGCCGCTCAGCCGCACCTCCTGCCAGTTGAGCGCCGCGGCGGCGCGCACGTCGCGCGGCGTGAGCCGGGGCGCCTCGGTGTAGTTGAGGTTGGTGACCACCACCACGGTCGCCGGATGCTCGAGCAGCCGGTCGGGCAGTTTCTCGAGGGCGAGGCGCAGGTCGTCGAGCGACAGCTCCTTCGCCACGACCACCAGCGGCACGGTCGGGAAATGCCGGTGCAGGTCACGCAGCAGCAGAGTGAGCACCGTGGCATCGCCCATGCCTGCGTCGAACACGCGCAGCGCGGGGGGCGTGGGGTGCAGGTACTGCAGCTCGCGGCCGGCGCGGCGTGCGATGAGCGGTTTCTCGTTGCAGGCGTTGACGAAGGCTAGGTAGCGCTGGCGGTTGGCGTAGAAGCGGTACGCGCCGGTGGCCGGCTCCCCGGCGAGCGCGATGGCGGCGGGCAGGCCCGGTGCGGGGACGTGCGCAGCGGGCGGGGGGCGGTGGGCCTCCATGTAGGCGCGCAGTCGGGCGGCCGTGCGCAGCGTCACGCTCTTGCCCTCGCGCAGCCGGGCGACGAGCTTGCCGTCGTTCACGGCCTGGCGGCCGAAAGTCGATTCCGCCGTGCCGGTACGTCTGCACCAGACCTCGATGTCCTTCAGCAGCGTGTCGTCGTCGCTCATGCCTGTCCCACAAGTCCCTGGTGCCAGTGCCTTCGGCGGAAGCAGTCTAAGCCAATTGTGGGATAAAGCCCATCCCGGATGGCACCACTTCCGGCCTTGTCGGGAACGGGAGCATAGCGGCCATAGACGTTAATTATCGGTGGCAGCGCGGGGGTGTAATCGTGGCTTTCGTCCCATTTTCCATGTCATTGAAAAAAATGGGCGGAGAAAAATTGACAGGCATGGGCGGGGAAGGCTCTAATGCGCCACCCCGGCGGTGTCCGCGCAGGAGCCGTCCATCACCAGCCTACGGAGGCAGTCACGCATGGCCCAGCGCTCCAACTACCTGTTCACCAGTGAATCGGTCTCCGAAGGTCATCCGGACAAGGTCTGCGACCGGGTGTCCGACGAGGTGGTGGACCTGTTCTTCCGGGAGGCGGCGCGCGAGGGCTGGGAAGCCTCGCAGGTCCGCGTGGCCTGCGAGACGCTCGCCACCACCAACCGCGTCGTGATTGCCGGCGAGACCCGCGGTCCGACGTCCATCACGCCGGAACTCGTCGCGCACCATGCGCGACTGGCGATCCGCGACATCGGCTACGAGCAGGACGGCTTTCACTGGCAGACGGCCCGCATCGAGGTGCTGCTGCATGCGCAATCGGCCCACATCGCCCAGGGCGTCGATGCCAGCGGAGTCAAGGACGAGGGCGCCGGGGACCAGGGAATCATGTTCGGCTATGCCTGCCGCGAGACCGCGGCGCTCATGCCGGCCCCGCTCTACTATTCCCACCGGATCCTCGACCTGATGGCAAAGGCCCGCAAGGCGGGCAAGGCCCCGAAGCTCGGTCCCGATGCGAAGAGCCAGGTGACGGTGCGCTACGAGGGCGGCCTGCCGGTCGCGGCGACGCAGGTGGTGGTCTCCACCCAGCACCTGGACGCCGGAATGACGTCGGACGACGTGCGCGAGGCCGTCGAACCGTACGTCCGCGAGGCGCTGCCGGATGGCTGGTTGCGCAACGACACCGCGTGGCACGTGAACCCGACCGGCGCGTTCGTGATCGGCGGACCGGACGGCGACTGCGGCCTGACCGGGCGCAAGATCATCGTCGACACCTACGGCGGGGCGGCCCCGCACGGCGGCGGCGCGTTCTCCGGCAAGGACCCGTCCAAGGTCGATCGCTCGGCCGCCTACGCCGCCCGTTACCTCGCCAAGAACGTCGTTGCGGCGGGTCTGGCGGACCGCTGCACGATCCAGTTGTCGTACGCCATCGGTGTCGCGCGTCCCCTGTCCATCTACGCCGACCTGCATGGCACCGGCAAGGTCGACGAGACGAGGCTGGAGCACGCGCTCGGCGAGGTGATGGACCTCACGCCCCGCGGCATCCGCACGCGTCTCGGCCTGAGCCGGCCGATTTACGCCCGCACGGCCGCATACGGCCACTTCGGCCGGGAGCCCGACGGCGACGGCGGCTTCTCGTGGGAGCGGACGGATCTCGTCGTGGCGCTGAAGAGCGCGCTCGGCGCCTGAGCAACCAGTGCAGACCAACCGGAGAATACCGACCATGAGCACAGTGACCATGAGCGCCAAGGGCGCCGGCGGCGGCGCCGGCAGGGCGGCGGCGAAGAAGGATTACGTCGTCGCCGACCTCGGCCTGGCGGGCTTCGGCCGCAAGGAGATCGAACTGGCCGAGCATGAAATGCCGGGTCTGATGGCCTGTCGCGAGGAGTTCGGCAAGTCCAAGCCGCTCAAGGGCGCCCGCATCACCGGTTCCCTGCACATGACCATCCAGACCGCGGTACTGATCGAGACGCTGCAGCACCTGGGCGCGAAGGTGCGCTGGGCGAGCTGCAACATCTTCTCGACCCAGGACCACGCCGCCGCCGCGATTGCCGCGCGCGGCACGCCGGTGTTCGCCGTCAAGGGCGAGTCGCTGCAGGAGTACTGGGAGTACACCGACCGCATCCTCGACTGGGGCGCCGGCAAAGGTCCGAACATGATCCTCGACGATGGCGGCGACGCCACCATGTACATCCTGATCGGCGCG
>CAYOJP010000361.1:0-3912 GCA_964404305.1 uncultured Gammaproteobacteria bacterium | reverse complement strand
CCGACCCGTGGTTGCTCGGGAACTTGCTCGAGTCCGGGTGGATGTACGGGATGGTGAACAGCTTCCACTTCTCGTTCTTCTTGTCGTACACCTCGGAGTAGATGAACGCCGCCGTCTCCACGTCGAGGAAGTTCAGCCGCCGGCTCAGCGGGTGCGACGGATCGCGCGGCGTCCCGTCCACCACGTACACCTTGCGCAGCGTGTACGGCACGTCCGGGAAGCACTTGCCACGACCCACGCTGCCCTCCTTCGGCACGTTCTGCAGCATCGGCAGCGTCTCGTCGTACGAGTAAGCCTCGTCGTAGTTGTATACCGGCGCCAGGATCAGCTTGGTCTCCAGGTACTTCCAGTCGTACTCGGAGATGCGGGTGTTGTAGCCGCGGAAGTCCTCGATCATCAGGTCGGTGCCGAGGAAGGCGTCGGTCACCTGCCCGGTCGCCAGGCGCCGCACCCGGCGCTGGAAGCCCAGGTACAGCCACGCGTCCGGGCGCTTGTGATCGTCGAAGTAGGTCTGGATCAGCAGCTGCGTGTTGGACACGTCGAACGGCTCCGACACCAGCATGTAGTACGAGTTGTAGACCTGCGAGGGATTGTCCGCCGTCGCCGGAATGGGCGCATTGAACATCCGGCCCATCTGCCGGTACAGGTTCACCTCCACCTTCAGCTCGCGCTCCACGACCTCCTTCTTCATGTCCTTGTAGCGCCAGGCCATGTGCACGTACTGCGAGTCGCCCTCGAAGGTCGAGTAGCGGTAGTTCCACAGCAGCTTCTTGCCGGCGTCGGGATCCGCCGTGTCCGGATCGTACGGGAACGGCCGCCCGCTCTCGAAGCCCACCGCATTCACGCCGTCGGACTCGAACGTGACCACGCCCCGCTTGTTCTTCGCCGTCGCCTCGATGAACTTGTCGTGCGGCGCGATCGAGCGGGTCTCTGCGACCGTGATCGAGGGCAGCGTGCCGTCCTTGATCATGTCGTACAGCAACGGCACCAGCAGGTCCTTCACCTCGTCGACGTTGCTCGCGTCGATCTTCACGCCCGGTTTGGCAACCGGGTGCGTCGGCACCCCGTCCTTGTACGGCATGAGGTTCGCGACCATGTCCGGATCGAGATCGACAGCGGTCGCCGTGCCGCCCATGACGCCCGCCGCGACCAGCGCGACTGCGACCCCCGCTTTCGACAATACGAAACGCTTCATCTTTTCGACTCCCCTGGTTACGCGCCGTCGCGCGCTTGGAATCCTAAACCCATTCGGCGCCCTATAGATCGCCGAACACCCGGCCCGTCCGAACAACGCGGTCACGCGCGGCTCAGTCTCGTTGTCCCGGCACGGTATGCAGAACCGATGCCGTGCCGCAACCCGATGCATGCGAATGTCCGATCGTTGCAAGCATAGACCGTATCGGGGCTGCAAAACCGTCAATTACTGGCCCATGAATCTGCGTGCCGGAGCGGATTCCCCATGCTGCGATGCAATGTAAGAATGTTGACGACAGTCGGACTTCATGAATTTATGAATTTGGACACGATAGATTCATAATCCTAATTAACGGACGCTACCCGCAATGCGAGATTCCCGATGACCACATCGATGCGGCGCCCTGACGCCGAGGCCGGTATCACCTTCTCCGAGCTGCAGCGGCTACGCCCTGCTGACGACGACAACCATGACTATTACGAGCGCCTGGCGAGCCGCCTGCGCTTCTCCCCCAGGAACGGGCGCATCTGGCTCGACCAGCGCCGCATGGTGCTGCTCGACGCCTTCGCGCTTGGCGCCCTGCGCGCCGAGCTGATCGAGAGCCGGGGCATAGAGTATGCGCGCGGCCTGCTCACGCGCATGGGCTACGCGGGCGGCAGCCGCGACGCCCAGCTCGCCCGGCGGCTGTACCCGGATGCCGATCAGTACGAGCAGGCGCTGTTCGCCGGACCCTACCTGCAGGCCCTGGAGGGCCTCGCCGACTCGGAGCCGGTGCATGTGCGGGTGGACGTGGCGACCGGCGAATTCTTCGGCGAGTACGTGTGGCGCGACTCCGCCGAGGGCGAGATCCACGTCGCCCACTACGGCATCGGCGCGCAGCCGGTGTGCTGGATGCAGATCGGCTATGCCTCAGGCTACGTCAGCGCCTTCACCGGCCGCGCGATAGTGTTTCGCGAGGTGCAGTGCTGCGGCATGGGGCACGAGTTCTGCCGCATAGTCGGCAAACCCGCCGATCGCTGGGCCGACGCCGACCAGGACCTGCGCCATTTCAAGCCACAGCCGTTCGTCAACCAGAACGTCACCGCGATGCAGCCCCCGGCGGGTCCGGCGCCGCGGCCGGAGGTTGCGCCCGATGCGCGCTCCAGCTACCAGGAGATGGTCGGAGTCTCGGCGCGCTTCAACGCCGCGTGCCACATGCTGAACCGCGTCGCACCGACCAACGCCACGGTGCTGTTCCTGGGCGAATCGGGAGTGGGCAAGGAGATGTTCGCGCGCGCCCTGCACCGCATCAGCGGGCGCGCCGACGCGCCGTTCGTGCCGCTGAACTGCGCCGCGATCCCGGACACCCTGATCGAGGCGGAACTGTTCGGCGTGGAGAAGGGCGCCTATACGGGCGCGGTCACGTCGCGGCCCGGACGCTTCGAGCTCGCCCACGGCGGCACGCTGTTCCTCGACGAGGTCGCGGAGCTGTCGCCGGGCGCCCAGGCCAAGCTCCTGCGCGCGCTGCAAGAGGGCGAAATCGAGCGGGTCGGCGGTACCGGCATCCGGCGGGTGAACGTCCGCGTGGTCGCGGCGACGAACGTCGACCTGCGCGAGCGGGTCCGCGCCGGCGGGTTCCGCGAGGACCTGTACTTCCGCCTCAACGTGTTCCCCATCCGCATCCCGCCGCTGCGCGAGCGCCGCGACGATCTCCCCCTGCTGATGGAGACCTTCGTCAAGCGCTACACGCAGGAGCACGGCCGCGCCGTCACCGGCTTCAGCGAGCGCGCCGTCGAGGCGCTCCTCGCCCACGGCTGGCCCGGCAACATCCGCGAACTGGAGAATGCCATCGAGCGGGGCGTGATCCTCGCGCCGGAGGGCGGCGCGATCGACGTCAGCCACCTGTTCATGCACGACGAGGAACTGCGCGCACAGGCGTTCCGGGTGCAGGACGACGGCTCGCTGCGACACCCCGGGCAGGACGCCAGCCGCGGCGGTGCGGCGGAACCCGAGGTGCTGGCGAAGCTGCTGCGGGAGGGCCGCACACTGGATGACATCGGCGACCTCGCCATCGACGAGGCCCTGCGCACGGCCGGCGGCAACGTCTCGGCCGCCGCCCGGCTCCTGGGCATCACCCGCGCGCGGCTCGACTACCGGCTGGCACGCCGGCGGCGCAAGGGCTGAACCGACGCCGCGGGCGCGGGTACCGTCAGGACCGCCGCTTCAGGCGGTAGGCGAGTTGCGGGCGGGTGATGCCCAGCAGCCGCGCGGCCGAGGACAGGTTGCCCCGGCAGCGTTCCACCGCGCGCTCCAGCAGCAGCGTCTCGACGTCGTCGAGCGCCACCTCGTTGCGCAGCACGTGGTCGATCAGGCCCCGCAGGCGGTCGGCCCCCTCGGCCTCGGCCGCCTGCCGCCGCCCCTGGTGCAGCGAGGCGAACAGGGTGGACGCCTCGATCGGATGGCCGGCCGAGGTCAGGATGACGCCGCGCTCGATCGTGTTCTGCAGCTCGCGGATGTTGCCGGGCCAGCCGTGCTGGACCAGGGCGTCCAGCGCGCACTCGCTGACCGCGCCGACCTTCTTGCCATGCAGGACCGAGTACTTCTGCACGAACCGCTCGACGAGCAACGGGATGTCCTCGCGGCGCTCGCGCAGCGGCGGGATGTAGACGGGGTAGGTGTTCAGCCGGTAGTACAGATCGGCCCGGAAACGGCCCTGCGCGACTGCCTCCTCCAGGTCG
>CAYOJP010000360.1:0-3925 GCA_964404305.1 uncultured Gammaproteobacteria bacterium | reverse complement strand
TGCGGCCCGCGCAGAGCGACGAACAGCTCGCCGGGCGCGAGCGTGCGCGTGTCGGTGCTCACGCCGCCGAAGGACGCGTCGGGCCCGTCGAGCGTCCCGCCGAGCGCCGCGGCCACGGCTGCGAGCGTCATCGCGATCATCGCGCCCGCTCCCGCAGCGCCGCGAGCACTTCGACGCGATCGCTGAACGGCAGGCGAAGATCCCCGACCTGCTGGTAGTCCTCGTGACCCTTGCCCGCCACGAGCACGACATCGCCGGGCGCTGCCAGGCCGATCGCGAGGCGGATGGCCCGGCCGCGATCGGGTTCGCGCTGCCTGCGGCCGGGAGCGTCGATGCCGGCGTCGATGTCGTCGAGGATCGCCAGCGGATCCTCGCTGCGCGGATTGTCGCTCGTCAGCACGATCCGATCGGCGTGCGCGGCGACCGCCGCGCCCATCTGCGGGCGCTTGCCATGATCGCGATCGCCGCCGCAGCCGAACACGCACCACACGAGTCCCGTCGCCAGGGCGCGGGCCGCGGCCAGCGCCTGGGTCAGCGCGTCGGGCGTGTGCGCGTAGTCGACCAGGACGAGCGGGACGCTGCCGCCGCCGAAGCGTTCCAGCCGGCCCGGGAGCGGTTCGACCACGCCCAGCGCGGGGCAGGCCTGCGCGAGCGGGACGCCCGCCGCGAGCAGCGCGCCCAGGGCCACGAGGAGATTGGAGGCGTTGAGGCGGCCGAGCAGGCGGCTGTCGATGCGCGCGGTGCCGCCGGCGGTCGCCACCGCGATCCGCACACCGTCCGCGCGCTCCTCGATGGCGGTCGCGCGCACCGGCAGCGCGGCGCGCGGCAGGGGCCGGTCCTCGAGCGTGCAGGCCCACAGGCGCGCGCCCGGGGCGAGGCGTCCGGCGAGCACGCGCCCGAACGGATCGTCGAGGTTGAGCACTGCGTTGCGCAGGCCGGGCCACGCGAACAGCCGCGCCTTGGCCTCGCCGTAGGCCTCGAGATCGCGGTGATAGTCGAGATGGTCGCGCGTGAGGTTGGTGAACACGGCCGTGTCGAACGCGACACCCGCCACCCGCTCCTGATCGAGCGCATGCGAGGACACCTCGAGCGCGACGTGGCGCGCGCCCGCGTCGCGCAGTTCGGCCAGCGTGCGCTGCAGCGTGACCGGCTCGGGCGTCGTCATGCCGCCGGGCACCAGGGCGCCGGGGAAACCGCTGCCGAGCGTGCCGATCACCCCGCAGGGCGAGCCCGCCGGCAGGGCGCCGAGTGCCCGCGCGATCAGCTGGGTCACCGTCGTCTTGCCGTTCGTGCCGGTCACGCCGATCACGCCGAGCGCCGACGACGGCGCGCCGTGGAAACGCGCCGCGATCGTCCCGGCGTGACGGCGCAGCGCCGGCACGACCAGCACGACGGTGTCGCCATGGAGGCCGTCGACCGCGGCCGGCGAATCGGTGAGCACCGCGGCCGCGCCGCGGGCGCAGGCGTCGGCGAGGAACGCATAGCCGTCGTTGCGCGCGCCGCGCAGGGCCAGGAAGCAGGCTCCGCGCCCGACCTCGCGACTGTCGGCGGTCAGCGCTCCGACCGGGCGGTCGAGCGCCGCGGGCACCTCGCGGATCGCCGCGAGCAGGCTGCCCAGGTTGCGCTCGCGGACGAGGCGCGGCGCCGCGCTCACGGGCTGCCTCCCTCGGCGGCGGTATCCGGCGGCGGCGTTTCGCGCAGCGCGACGACGTGTGTCGGCAGGCTGGGCGGATCGTCGGGCGGCACGTTCATCAGGCGCAGCGCCTCGCGCATGATCGCCGCGAACACGGGGGCGGCAACGCGTCCGCCGTAGTACTCGCCGCCCTGCGGCTCGTCGATCATGATGACCGCCGCCAGGCGCGGCCGCGTGGCCGGCACCAGCCCCGCGAACAGCGAGAGGTAGCGATCGGTCGCGTAGCCGTCCTCGAGCAGCTTGTGCACGGTGCCGGTCTTGCCGGCGACGCGGTAGCCCGGCACGGCGGCAAGTCGCGCCGTGCCCACCTCGACGACTCCCTGCATCATCCGCAGCACGGCGCGGGCGGTCTCCTCGCTGTAGACGCGCACGCCCGGCGGGGCCTGCGCCCGATGCTCCAGCGTGAGGGGCACCAGGCGGCCGTCGTTGGCGAACACGCCGTAGGCCTGGGCGAGCTGGGCGGTGGTGGACGACAACCCGTAGCCGAAGGCGAGCGTGGCGTGTTCGATCTCGCGCCAGCCCTGGTAGTCGGGCAGGTAGCCGGGCGACTCGCCCGGAAAGCCCAGGCCCGTGCCGCTGCCGAACCCGAGCGCGTGGAACGAGTGCCACAGCACTTCGGGATCGAGCGCGAGCGCGATCTTGCTCGCGCCGACGTTGCTCGACTTCTCGATCACTCCGGTCACGTCGAGCACGCCGTAGTTGTGGATGTCGCGCACGGTGTGGCGGCCGATGGTGAAGCGACCGGGGTTCGTGTCGATGCGCGTGTCGGGCTTGAAGGCGCCCGCATCCAGCGCGGCGGCGATCGTGAACGGCTTGATGGTGGAGCCGGGTTCGTACACGTCGGTCAGGGCACGATTGCGGAAGAAGTCGCCCTTGCGCCCGCTGCGGTTGTTGGGGTTGTAGGAGGGCTGGTTCACCATGGCGAGGACCTCGCCGGTGCGGGTGTCCATCACCACCACCGAGCCGGCGCGCGCGCGGTTCGCGAGCACGGCGGCCTTCAGTTCCCGGTAGGCGACGTACTGGATGCGCTTGTCGATGCTGAGAACCAGATCGTGCCCCGGCTCGGCGGCGCGGATGCTCTCGACGTTCTCGATGGTGCGGCCGAGTCGGTCCTTGATGACGCGCTTGGCGCCGTTGTGGCCGCGCAGGCGGTCGTCGAACGCCAGCTCGATGCCCTCCTGCCCGATGTCGTCGACGTTGGTGAACCCCAGCAGGTGCGCAGTGACCTCTCCCGTCGGGTAGTAACGGCGGCTCTCCTGTGCCAGCGAGACCCCGTCGATCCGCAGTTGCATGACGCGATCGGCGAGATCGGGCGGCACATGCCGCTTGAGATAGACGAACTCGCGATCCCGTCGCGGCTCCATCACCGTGCGCAGGTGCTCGGGCGTCGTGCCGAGCAGCCCGGCGAGCTCCGCGAGCCGGCCTCCCGCGGCCAGCACGCGCCGCGGCGTCGCCCAGACCGAGCTCACCGGCGTGCTGATCGCGAGCGGCTCGCCGCGCCGGTCGTTGATCATGCCGCGATGCGCGGGCATTTCGACCACGCGCAGGCTGCGGGCGTCGCCGTGGTCGCGCAGGAAATCGTTGTGCGTGAGCTGCAGGTCGATCGCCCGCCACGCCAGGGCCGCGGCCGCGCAGGCGAACACCGCCAGCAGCGCCCGCTGCCTGACCACGTAACCACCGGCGGGACGCTCGCTCACGGCACCACCAGGATGACTTCCGACCCGCCCGGCTGGACCATGCCGATGCGCGTGCGCGCCAGGTCCTCGACCCGGCCGTGCGTGCCCCAGGTCGCTTCCTCGAGTTGCAGGCGGCCCCACTCCTCGTTCAGCCCGTCGCGGACCTTCTCCAGTTCCTGCAGATCGACGAACAGCCGGCGGCCCTCGTGGCGGACGAGCACGAGCTCGAGCGCCGACGCGAACACCGCCAGCGCGAGCCCCAGGGCGACGAGGCGCTCGGTCACTGCAGGCGCTCCGCGACCCGCATGCGGGCGCTGCGCGCCCGCGGATTCCCGGCGACCTCGTCCTCCTGCGGCCGCACGAGCCGGCCGACGAGCCGCAAGCGCGGCGCCGGCGCCCCCGGCTCCGAGGGCGGCTGGGCCTGCGCGCGCAGGAAGCGCTTGACCATGCGGTCCTCGAGCGAGTGGAAGCTGATCACCGCGAGCCGCCCCCCGGGGCGCAGGAGCTCCACCGCCTGCGGCAGCACGCGGGCCAGTTCGCCCAGTTCGTCGTTGAC
>CAYOJP010000359.1:0-3933 GCA_964404305.1 uncultured Gammaproteobacteria bacterium | reverse complement strand
TGCGGGCTCACAGCCGCAGCAGCCGCCCCAGATGTTGCAGCAGCGGGCTGTCCGCGTCGGCGAATCCCTGGATGACGGAGAAGTGATCCGCGCCGGGCAGTTCGAGCAGTTCCGCGAAATAGCCCTCGGCCCGCCACGCGTCGGCGTAGCTGCGGCTCTGGCGCAGGAACTCGGGGGTCTCCCGTGCACCGACCGTCACGAGCAGCGGCGGGCCGCCGGCGGGCGGGACGTGCCGGATCGGGCTCTGGCGTGCGACGCAGTCCCACGTGAGCTGCAGCGAGGGCTGCAGGAACGAGTACGGGAACGGGCCCAGATCGAACAATCCGCTCACCGGCATCGCGGCCTTGACGAGGTCGGCAGGCAGGCCGTAGTCGCGCACCCAGTCGGTTGCGACCAGCATCCCGGTCTGCTGGCCGCCCGCCGAGTGGCCGGACACGTAGATGCGGCCCGGGTCACTGTTGTACCTCGCAGCGTTCGCGTGCGTCCACGCCAGCGCGGCGCGGTTCTGCCGGGTGATCTCGTCGAGCGTGACCGCCGGGCACAGCGAGTAGTTCGGGATCACCGTCGTGATGCCCCGCGCGGCCAGGCCCCGCGCCACGAAGCTGAATTCGCGCGGCGAGGCCATTACCCAGTAGCCGCCATGCACGAACACGAGCACGGGCGAACCGGGCGCGGCCGCCGGGAACACGTCGAGATACTCGTCCACCGTCGGCCCGTAGCGCACGCCGAGTTCGCACTGCAGCTCGGCGCGGGCCTCGGCGCTGCGATCCACGTACCACTGCATCGCCGCGCCGAGGGCGACCGGATCGGTCCCCAGGTTGTACTGCGCGTCGATCTCGGCGACGGTCTGGAAGTCCCGGTAGAGCTTCATGCATCCCCTCCCGCGCGGCCAGCCGGTCGCCACGACCGGCCGGCGCAGCGGGCAGGGTAAGGCGGGGCGGGCGGTGTACGCCAGCCGCGTGCGACGCTACAGGTGCTGCTCGACCCAGCGCCGGATCTGCGCCTCGCCCATCGCCCCCGACTGCCTGGCGATTTCGCGGCCGCCCCGGAACAGCACCAGGGTGGGGATCGAGCGGATGCCGAGCCGGGAGGAGACCGCGGCCGCCTCGTCCGAGTTGACCTTGGCCAGCCGCACGCGCGGCTCGAGCGTGGCGGCCGCGGCCTCGAACTGCGGCGCCATCATGCGGCAGGGGCCGCACCAGGGAGCCCAGAAATCCACCAGCAGGGGCAGGTCCTCGTTCTCGACGTAGCGGTTCAGCCCCGCCTCGTCCAGCGCGAGCGGGTGCCCGGTCAGGAGCGCCCCGCGGCATTGTCCGCAGCGCCCGCGGGCACCCGGGACCAGCCGGCCGGCCGGGGCGCGGTTGACGGACCCGCAGTGCGGGCAGACGAGGTGGACCGATGCGGAGGCGTTCATGCCAGCCACATGGGGGCTGCCCGGCCGCTTGCAAGGGGGCGATGACCTGGATCATGGTGCGGGCTCCGGAAAGCGGGATTCTGCGCGCATGGCGAATCGGCGACCGACCTTGCGCTACGTCCGTCGCTTCGACGAACTCGGCATCGGCGACGTGCCGCTCGTCGGGGGCAAGAACGCCTCGCTCGGAGAGATGTACCGCCGTCTCGGCAGTCGGGGCGTGCGCGTGCCGAACGGTTTCGCGACGACCGCCGATGGCTACCGTCGTTTCCTGGAGGCGAACGACCTCGCCGGGCCCATCGAGACCCGGCTGCGCGACCTCGATATCCGCGACGTCGACCGCCTGGCGCAGGCCGGCGCGGCGATCCGCGCGCTGATCCTCGAGGCCGAGCTCCCCGACGACCTCCTCGACGAGATTGCCGCCGCCTACGAAGAACTGGGCGCGCAGTGCCGGGGGGACGCCGATGTCGCTGTCCGCAGTTCGGCGACCGCCGAGGACTTGCCGGATGCCTCCTTCGCCGGGCAGCAGGAGACCTACCTGCATATCCGCGGCGTGCGGCCGCTGCTGCAGACCTGCCTGCGGGTCTATGCCTCGCTGTTCACCGACCGCGCCATCGCCTACCGCACGCATCACGGGTTCGCGCACATGCAGGTCGCGCTCTCGATCGGGGTGCAGCGCATGGTGCGCTCCGACCTCGGCGCCTCGGGCGTGATGTTCACGCTCGACACCGAGAGCGGCTTCCGCGACGCGGTCCTCATCACCGCCGCATGGGGGCTGGGCGAGTACGTCGTGCAGGGCACCGTCAACCCGGACGAGTTCTACGTATTCAAGCCGACGCTGGACGGCGGCCACCGGCCGATCGTGCGCCGCCACCTCGGCAGCAAGGCGCGCAAGCTCGTCTACGTGGAGGTGGACGCGGACGGGCCGGGCGTGGCCCCGACGGCCGATCTGGAAGTGAGCGAAGCGGATCGGCGCCGCTTCGCGATCGACGACGACGACGTGCTCGAACTGGCGCGCTACGCGGTGGCCATCGAGGAGCATTACTCGGGCGAGGCCGGCCGGCCGATGCCGATGGACATCGAGTGGGCGAAGGACGGTGTCAGCGGCGAGCTGTTCATCATCCAGGCGCGGCCCGAAACCGTGCATGCGAACGCCAGCGTCGAGGAACTGGAAGCCTACCGCCTCGAGCGCCGCGGCGAGGTGCTCGCGCGCGGCAAGAGCGTGGGCCACCGCATCGGGGCCGGCCGCGCGCGCGTGATCCTGCAGCCGCGACAGATGCACGACCTCGTCGCCGGCGAGGTGCTGGTTACCGACATCACCGATCCCGACTGGGAGCCGGTGATGAAGCTCGCCTCCGCCATCGTCACGAACCGCGGCGGGCGCACCTGCCATGCGGCCATCGTCGCCCGCGAGCTGGGCATTCCGGCCGTCGTCGGCACGGGCGATGGCACCGCCGTCATCGCCACCGGCGCGGACGTCACGGTCTCGTGCGCCGAGGGCGACAGTGGCCTGGTGTATGCCGGGCTGCTGCCGTTCCGCACCGAGATGCACTCGCTCAGCGTCGAGCGGCGCCCGCGCACGCACGTGATGATGAACGTCGGGGATCCGGACCACGCGTTCCGGCTCTCGCGCATCCCGAACGACGGGGTCGGGCTCGCCCGGCTGGAATTCATCATCAGCAACTCCATCCGCGCGCACCCGGCCGCGCTGCTCGACTACGCCGGCCTGGACGCGGGCACGCGTGCGCAGGTCGATGCGCTCACCGCGGGCTACGCCTCGCCGCGGGAGTTCTACATCGAGCGCCTGGCCGAGGGCATCGGCACCATCGCCTGCGCCTTCCATCCGAAGCCGGTGATCGTGCGGCTGTCGGACTTCAAGTCGAACGAGTACGCCGCGCTCATCGGCGGCGCGCGGCACGAGCCGCGCGAGGAGAACCCGATGCTCGGGTTCCGCGGCGCCTCCCGCTATCCGTCGCCGGCGTTCGCGGAGTGCTTCGCCCTGGAGTGCGAGGCGCTCGGACGGGTGCGCGGGCGGATGGGCCTTGCCAATGTCGTCGTGATGGTGCCGTTCGTCCGCACCCCGGAGGAGGGACGGCGCGTGCTCGACCTCATGGCCGGGCACGGGCTGGCGCGCGGGCGTGACGGCCTGCAGGTGTACTTCATGTGCGAGATCCCCTCGAACTGCCTGCGTGCCGACGACTTCCTGGACCTGTGCGACGGCTACTCGATCGGTTCGAACGATCTCACCCAGCTCGCCCTCGGGGTGGACCGCGACTCCGCGCTCGTGACCGGCATCGACGAGCGCGATCCGACGGTGCTCGCCCTGATGGAGATGGCGATCGCTGCCTGCCGCCGGCGCGGCAAGTACATCGGTATCTGCGGCCAGGCCCCCTCCGACTGGCCCGAGATCACCCGCTGGCTGGTCGAGCGGGGCATCGGCTCGATCTCGCTCAACCCCGACAGCGTCGTGGGCATGACCGAGCTGGTGCTCGCCACGGAAGGCCGGGGCGAATAGGCACGCC
>CAYOJP010000358.1:0-3938 GCA_964404305.1 uncultured Gammaproteobacteria bacterium | reverse complement strand
GCCCATCGCGTACACGTCGCTGATGGCATTGGTGGCGGCGATGCGCCCGAAGTCGAACGGGTCGTCGACGATGGGCATGAAGAAGTCGGTGGTGGCAATGAGCGCCTGCTCGTCGTTGAGCTGGTAGACCGCGGCGTCGTCCGCCGTCTCGATGCCCACCAGCAGTTCCTTCGGCACAGGCAGTGCCGCGGTGCCCTTCAGGATCTCGGACAACACGCCCGGGGCGATCTTGCAGCCGCAGCCGCCCCCGTGCGACAGCGAGGTCAACCGCGGTTCGGCAGCGGGAGCGGGGCAGGCAGATGCGTTCATGGTGGAGATCCGGTGGTGCGGCGGGACAGCAGCCCGCCGACGATTCGATGCAGCGTGTCCCGCTCTGCCTCAGGCGCAAACAAGGGCGCACGCAGAGTCAGTTGAGCCGTCAGTCTCGGCAGCATATCGGCATCGTCGCGGGCGCGCTCGAGCAAGGCCGCCAGCCCCGCATCGTCACCGGGCGCAAAGTACCCCGGGTAGTCATTGCCCAGCAGGCCCACATTGCCGTCGATGCGCGAGGCCAGCACGGGTGTGCCGCTGCGGATCGCCTCGATCACGACGTGCGCGCCGCCTTCCATGCGGCTGGCGTGCACCAGCACGTGGGCGGACTGGATGTGTCGTCGCACGTCGCCATGCGCCAGTCCGCCCAGCCAGCGGAAGCAGGGCATCTCCCGAGCCAGGGCCGCGGCCTCGGCACCCAGCAAAGGGTCCAGCGCCGCACCGATGTGATCGAACCGCATGTCCGCACGCGCGGCGAGCCGGGTCACGGCGCGCCACCAGGTCCGAGGATCCTTCTCGTCACGCAGGTGGCCCACCATCAGCGCGCGCAGGTGGCGACGTGACTTCGGCAGCTGCCGCCGCTCGCTGCACGACTGCAGGACCACCCGAACCTTTGCGCACAGACTCTCCGGCAGGCCCGACGCGCCCAGTTCGTTGAGGACCACCAGCAGGTCTGCCAGATCGAGAGAGCGACGCGCTTCCTCATCGATGGCGATGTCGCGGTACAGGTCGGTGCCGGTCAGCACCAGCATCAGCGGTCGATCGGGATGCGCGGTCCGCCAGGCCGCGATCGAGCCCGCCGAGCGGCGCGCATGCAGCGCGATCATCAGCGCTTCATCGTCGCTGGCGCCCCCATCCCACCTGTCGGTGAGACGGACGCGGTAAGCTGGCCGCAACATGCGCGCCCAGCGGCGCGCCGTCTGCCAGTTGCCGTTGTTGGCCGATGCCAGCGCGGGCGTCACGATGACAAGGGTCTCTCGATGCACGATGCAAGCCTAACGCGAGCTGGTCAGGCCGCCCGGCAGGGCTCGCCCGAGGTACTGGCGGAACTTCTGCGCGCAAGCCGCGCCGATACTCTCGCCACCTTCGCCCGCTACGTGCAGGCCTTGCCGGCACTGCGTGTGCCGCTGCGGCCCGAACTCAACCCGCCGCTGTGGGAACTGGGCCACATCGGCTGGTTCCAGGAGTACTGGATCGCGCGCAACCCCGCGCTGGACGCCGGCGCGCGGGCGGACCCCGAGGTGCCCCGCCGGCAGCCACTGCGAGCCGAAGCCGACGCGCTCTACAACTCGAGCCGTGTCGCGCACGACAGCCGCTGGAAACTCGCATTGCCGGACGCCGAAGCCACCCGTGCCGACCTCGTGCGCCAACTCGAGCAGACGCTGACCTTGCTGAACCAGGCTGAAAGCACCGACGACGCGCTGTACTTCTTCCGCCTCGCCTTGCTGCACGAGGACATGCACCACGAGGCGGCACTCTACATGGCGCGCGGACTGGGCATCGCCATCGACGACGAGCGCTGGCAGGCGAGGGGACTGCCCGCTCCGGCGGCTGCGCTGGAGCTTGAGGCCCGACACTGGAAGCTTGGAGCCGATGCCGGAAGCGGCTTCGTGTTCGACAACGAGCTCGCGGGCCTCAGCGTCGAGTTGAAGCCCTTCGCCATCGACCCCCAGGCCGTGCGCTGGGCCGAATACCTGCCGTTCGTGGAGGCTGGCGGCTATGACCAGCCGCAATGGTGGTCCGAAGCCGGTGCCCGCTGGCGCGCTGCCCAGGCGAATGCCCTGCCTCGCTACCTGCGGCGTGGCACGAACGGCTGGCAATGCTGGCGGGGCGGACGCTGGGCCGAGATCGACCCGCGAGAAGCGGCTTCGCATCTGACGCTGCACGAGGCCGAGGCGTGGTGCCGCTGGGCTGGCCGGCGCCTGCCCACTGAAGCCGAGTGGGAGTGCGCGGCCTGCACCGCCGGGCCCGCCTTCCGTTGGAGCGACGTGTGGGAGTGGACGGCCAGCCCGTTCGAGCCGTTGCCGGGCTTCGAGCCGCATCCCTACCGTGACTACTCGGCGCCGTGGTTCGACGGCCGGCCGGTGCTCAAGGGGGCCTCGCACTGCACGCAGCTGCGCATGCGCCACCCGAAGTACCGCAACTTCTTTCAGGCGCATCGGAACGACGTGCCTGCAGGCTTCCGCAGCTGCGCCGTGTAGCGGCACAGATCACGCCGCGGCCAGGAACAACGCAAACCACCCGCGTTCGTCGGTCCAGTGTCGCGGCTCGCGGAAGCCGGCCTCGCGCAGCAGTGCGGCAAAGGCATCGAGCGTCCACTTGTAGGAGTTCTCGGTGTGGATGCGCTCGCCGGCAGCGAAAGTCCGCTCGCCGCCGAGCCAGTGCACGGTCTGTGCGACGCGGGATTCGAGGTGCATCTCGATGCGCGAGTCGGCCCGATTGAACAAGGCCACGTGCCGCCACTGGCGCAGCTCAAAGTCGGCGCCGACCAGTCGGTTCAGATGGCGCAGCAGGTTCAGGTTGAAGGCGGCCGTCACGCTCAGCGCGTCGTCGTAGGCCTCGACCAGCACGCGCTCGTCCTTCACGAGATCGACGCCGATCAGCAAGGCGCCGTGGCCGGCCAGTGCACGGGCCTGGCGCAGCAGGTCCAGCGCGCCTTGCGGATCGAAGTTGCCGATGCTCGAGCCGGGATAGAAGACCAGCGGCCTGTCGCCCGGCAGCTCGGACGGCAGCGAGAGCCGACGGGAGAAATCCAGGCCCACGCCCACGAGGTCGAGTAAGGGGTGCTCGCGCTGCAGCTGCGCCAGCGCGCCGGCGACGTAGTCGGCCGAGATGTCCACCGCGACGTAGCGACGCGGCTGCAGTATCGGGAAGAGCGTCGCGCCCTTCGCGCAGTTGCCCGCGCCGAGGTCCACGATCACAGGGCTGGTGCCGGTGCAGCGGATGACCGCCTCGCCGATCGCCGTTCCGTGGGAAGCGAAGATGGCCGCCTCCGTGCGCGTCGGGTAGTACTCCGTGAGCTCCGTGATTGCGTCGAAGAGTCGCGAGCCTTGCGAGTCGTAGAAATACTTGGGTGGCAGGGCAGCCTGAGGCAGTCGCAGGCCGACCCGTGCATCCGCAGCCGGATCGTCCGTGGCTGAACCCAGTTGCAGCAGGCGTGGAGATTGCATGTTGTCGGAGGCAGGGTGTTTGCAGGGTAGTGGGCTCATGAGCCCACGCGCCGACTCTACCGGGGAGAAGTCGCTAGAGTGCGCAGGACCGCCCCTGACTTGCTTGTCCAAACAGCCTGAGACGCCCCGCCCCGAGAAAGGTCCTCATGATCAGCCTCTCATCCTCCCGCACCCTGCGATCGCTGCTCACCTGTGCCTTGCTGGCCTTCGGCGCCGTCGCGCACGCGCAGCAGGTCTTCCGCGTCACCGCCATCCCCGACGAATCACCGACCGAACTGGCGCGCAAAGCCGGACCGCTGATGAAGTATCTGGAAGGCAAGCTGGGCATGAAGGTCGAGTTCACGCCGGTGACCGACTACGCGGCGGCCGTCGAGACGCTGGTGAACCGCAAGGTCGACCTGGCCTGGTTCGGTGGCTTCACCTTCGTGCAGGCGAACGTGCGATCGGGCGGCAAGGTCG
>CAYOJP010000357.1:0-3943 GCA_964404305.1 uncultured Gammaproteobacteria bacterium | reverse complement strand
GGCTTGCCCGCGCTGCCTGGCGTCGGCGCCGGCGACTTACTGCTGGTAGTTGCTGCTGGCGCGCGCGGTCTCGGCGACGTGGACGTTGACCAGGGCGGGCAAGCCGCTCGTCCGCGCCCGGTCGAGTGCCGGGCGCAGATCCTCGGCCCGTTCGACGAACTCCCCGTGGCCGCCGAGCCCGGCCACCACGCGCTCGTAGCGCTGCACGCCCAGATCGGTAGCCACCAGGCGCTCCGGGTAGGTCGCCTTGTGAAACGTCTTGATGTTGTTCCAGACGCCGTCGTTGCCGACCACGCCCAGGATCGGCAGGCGGTGACGCACGAAGGTGTCGAACTCCAGTCCGTGGAAACCGAAGCCCCCGTCGCCGTACACCAGGCCCACCAGGCGCTGCGGGAACGCGACCTGCGCCGCGAGCGCGAATCCCGGACCGGTGCCCAGCGTGCCGAAGGGGCCGGGATCGAGCAGGTGGCCCTGCGTGGAGGTCTGCAGCCAGCGCGCGGTGGTCGAGACGATGTCGCCACCGTCGACCGCGACCAGTGCGTCCGGACCGAAGAAGTCGCCGACCTCGCGGCCGAAGCGCTGCGGCGCGACCGGGCTGCCGCCCGCGGCGGCCTGCGCGAGGGCCTGCTTGCGCGCGGCCGCTTCCAGCGCGGCGATGCGCGCAGCCCACTCGGCGCGCTCGCGGAAGGCCGCGGATTCCTGCGCCAGTTGCCCCAGCACGCGCGCGGGATCGGCCGCGAGGCCCAGGTGCGCCGGGCGATTCCAGCCGATGCGGGCGGCTTCCCGGTCGATCTGCACGATGCGCACGTCGGGTGCGAAGCGCCGGCCGTAGCCGGCCCGGAAATCCCAGTCCACGCCCAGCGCGAGCACGACATCGGCCTCGGCGAAGGCGCTGGCGCGCGCGTTGACGCAGGCCAGCGGATGGCCGTGCGGCAGCGAGCCGCGGGCGCGGGAGTTCAGGGCCACCGGGGCGCCCAGCGCCTCGGCCACGGCCCGCAGCTCGGCCGCGCCACCCTCCAGGCCGCCGCCGGCGAAGATCACCGGACGCTGCGCGCCGGCGAGCACGTCGCGGATCTGCGCGAGGTCCTCGGCGGCCGCCGCGGGCCGCAACCCGGCGCGATGGTGCTCGGGCCAGACGACCTCGGACTCCTCGACGGTCGCCAGCAACTGGTCCATCGGCACGTCGAGGAACACCGGGCCGCCCCGTCCGGCGTAGGCGTGGCGGGCAGCCACCCCGATGGATTCGGCCAGGCGCGCGGTCTCCCAGCCAGTGCCCGCCCAGGCGGTGATCGACCCGAACAGCCGCGGATGATCCATCTCCTGCAGGCCGCCCATCTGGTCCTGGCGGATCAGGTGCCGGCCGCCGATGAGGAGCATGGGTGTCCTCGAATACCAGGCGTTGGCGACCCCGGTCATGGCGTCGGTCACGCCCGGTCCGGCCGTCACGACCGCGACGCCCAGTCGCCCGGTGAGGCGGCTCCAGGCCTCGGCGGCGTGCGCGGCGGTCTGCTCGTGGCGCACGTCCACGACCCGGATGCCCTCCTGCACGCAGCCGTCGAGGATGGGCACGATGTGACCCCCGGTCAGCGTGAAGATGGCTTCCACTCCCTCGCGACGCAGCGCCCGGGCGATGATGTGTCCTCCGTGGAGGCGTGCCATGACGAGACCCTCTTGCAAATATCAAGCTGAAGTTTAACACTGGTTTCAAGCTTAAATTCAATCGCCAGGGGTCCAGGTGAGCTTCAGGGTCGGCGTCGACGTCGGGGGTACGTTCACGGATCTGCAGGTCACGGGCCCCGCGCCGGGGGGCGGCAGCGACAGCCGCATCTTCAAGGCGCCGACCACCCCGGCGGACCCCAGCCTCGGCTTCTTCGACGCCATCGGCCGGGCGGCCGCCAGCCACGGACTGGCGGTCGAGGGCTTCCTCGGCGAGGTCGGGACGATCATCCACGGCACCACCATCACGACCAACGCCACCCTGACCGGCAACGGCGCGCGCACCGGCATGCTCACCACGCGCGGCTTCCGCGACCTGCTGAACATGCGCCGCGGCCTGAAGACCGGCAGCCGCTACGACCTGAAGCTGTCGCCGCCGCCCCCGCTCGTGCCGCGCTACCTGGTCCTGCCGATCACCGAGCGCGTCGGCGCGGCCGGCGAGGTGCTCGCGCCGCTGTCCGAGGACGACGTGCGCGCGGCAGCGGGCGTGCTGCGCGCCGCGCAGGTGGAGGCGGTGGCGGTCTCGTACCTGTGGTCGTTCCTGAATCCGGCGCACGAGTTGCGCACGCGCGAACTGCTCGAGGCGCTGCTGCCCGGGGTGTACGTGTCGCTCTCCTGCGAGGTGCTGCCGCAGATCCGCGCCTACGAGCGGCACTCGACCACGGCCCTGAACGCCTACGTCGGCCCGCTGCTCGCCCGCTACCTCGATCGCCTGCGCGAACGCCTGGCCGGCCACGGCTTCGGCGGCAAGCTGCTGATCATGCAGTCGAACGGGGGCGTGATGTCGCTGGAGCTCACGCGCCGCTATGCCGTGAACACGCTGCTGTCCGGCCCGGCCGGCGGCCCGGTCGCCGCGATCCACCACGGCCGGCTGCAGCGCCAGCGCGACGTCATCAGCGTCGACATGGGCGGTACCAGCTTCGACGTCGCGGTGATCCGCAACGAGACCCCGGCGATTTCGTCCGAGAACGACGTCGGCGGCTATCACGTCGGCACGCCGATGCTCGACATCCACACCGTGGGCGCCGGCGGCGGCTCGATCGCGCGAGTGGACGCCGGCGGCATGCTGCACGTCGGCCCGGGCAGCGCCGGTGCCGATCCCGGCCCGGCCTGCTACGGCCGCGGCGGCCGCGAGCCGACCGTGACCGATGCCGACCTGGTGCTCGGCTATCTCGATGCGGACTACTTCCACGGCGGCGAGCTCACGCTCGATCGCGCCGCCGCCGAGGAGGCGATCCGCAGCCGCGTCGCGGCACCGCTCGGCCTGTCGGTGCCCGAGGCGGCGTGGGGCATCTACCGGGTCGCCAACTCGATCATGAGCGGCGCGGTGGCGGTGGTGACGATCCAGCGCGGCCACGACCCGCGCGAGTTCGCGATGGTGGTCGCCGGCGGCGCCGGTCCCATCCATGCGCTGCCCATCGCCCGCGAGCTGGGCATCGCCACGCTGCTGGTGCCCAGGGTGTCGTCGGTGTTCTGCGCCTCCGGGATGCTGCTGTCCGATCTCAAGCAGAGCTGGGTGCGCACCTGCGCGACCGGCGACGGCCGGCTCGACCTGGACCGCGCGGCGGCGCAGCTCGCCGAGATGACGCGCATCGCGCGCGAGGTGTTCGCGCAGCAGGGCGTCACCGGCGCCGCGCTCGACCTGCGCTACGCCGCGGACCTGCGCTACGCGGGCCAGTTCCACGAGGTGGAGGTCGAAGGCTTCGCCGGGGCGCGCGTCGACGCCGACGCCTGGGCGGCCTTGGTCGCCGCGTTCCACGACCGCCACGACACGCTGTACGGCTACCGGCTGCCCGGCGGCGAGGTGGAACTCATCAACGTGCGGCTCACCGCGATCGGCGCGACGCCGCGCCCCGACCCCGCGCCGGCCCCGGCCGGCAGCGCCGATCCGGCACCGGCCCTGAAGGGCCGGCGCGACGCGTGGTTCGGCGGGGGCTACGTCCAGGTACCGGTCTACGACGGTTTCGCGCTGACGCCCGGCAACCGCGTCCCCGGCCCGGCCATCGTCGAGCAGCCGACCACGACCATCGTCGTCACGCCGGGGGCGACGCTGACCTGCGACCCGTGGTCCAATTTCCTCATCCGCGCCGACGCGGCGCGCCCCCAGCAGCCGGGAGACACCCGTTCATGAGCACGCTCGATCCGGTTGACGTCGCGGTGATCGCCGCGCGGCTCGCCTCCATCTGCCGCGAGATGGGGGAAACGATGCTGCGCACCTCGCGCTCGC
>CAYOJP010000356.1:0-3946 GCA_964404305.1 uncultured Gammaproteobacteria bacterium | reverse complement strand
TTGAACGCCGCGGGGCCGGCGGCGGGCCCGGCGGCGCCGGCGACTGCCGCCGGCACCGTGCTCGGGCTGCGCCGGGTCTACATCTTCCCGACCCGCTACGGGCTCACCTTCCTGCTCGCGCTCGCCGTGATGCTGCTCGGCGCGATCAACTACGACAACAGCCTCGCCTATGTCCTCGCCTTCCTGCTCGGCAGCCTGTGGCTGCTCGCCATCCTGCACACCTGGCGCAACGTGTTCGGGCTGCGCTATGCGGGCGGTCGCGCCGAGCCCGTCTTCGCCGGCAGCCAGGCGTGCTTCGAGATCTGCTTCGACAACCGCGGCGCGCCGGAGCGGCCGGCGTTCGTCGTCTCGCCGTGGCAGCGCCGGCGCCCGTTCCGGCGGCGCGCGCCGGCGCCGCGGGTGCGGGTCGATATCCCCGCCGATGGCCTCGTCACCCTCGATCTGCCCGTGAATGCCACGCGCCGCGGCCGCCTGCCGCTCGGCCGGCTGGCCATCGCTACCACGTTTCCGCTGGGCCTGATGCGCGCATGGGCGTACGTCGACGGCGGCGTCGACTGCATCGTCTATCCCGCACCGCGCGGGCGGCTGCCATTGCCCGACGCGGCGCCGGACGACGAGGAGCGCGAGCTCGGCGGCGGCCCGGGCGTCGACGACTTCCTCGGGTTCCGCGCCTACCGGCCCGGCGATCCGGCGCGTTCGATCGCCTGGAAGGCGGTGGCCCGCGGCCAGCCGCTGCTGGTGAAACGCTTCACCGGCCAGGGGGGGCGCGCCCTGTGGCTCGACTGGACCGGCACCGCGGCCGCCGGCGATGCCGAGGCGCGCCTGTCCCAACTCGCGCGCTGGGTGCTCGATGCCGAGGCTGCCGGCTATGCCTGGGGCCTGCGGCTGCCCGGCGCGAGCGTGCCGCGCGGGGCGGGTCCCGCCCAGCGCGACGCCTGCCTGCGCCTGCTCGCGCTGTACGGTGAATGAGCGTCGCCGCCCCCGCCGAGGCGCTCATCCCGGGCCGCGCCCTGGCGTGGCTCACGGTCGCGATCGTCCTGGTGGTCGCGCCGCACACGCCGCGGCTGCCGCCCTGGATCACGACCATGTTCGTGCTGTTCGCGCTCTGGCGCGTGCTCGCCCCGCGGCATGGCTGGCCGCTGCCGGACGCCCGCCATCCCTGGCTGCAGAACGGCAAGCGCCTGGTCGCGGTGGCGGTGTTCGCGGCGGTCTACGTCACTTTCGGCGGCAATCTGGGGCGCGAAGCCGGCGTCGCGCTGCTGGTGGTGCTGCTCGGCCTGAAGCTGCTCGAGGCGCGCCTGGAACGCGACTTCTACGTCACGGCGTTCCTGGGCTACTTCCTCGTCGTGACGAACTTCCTGTACTCGCAGTCCATGGTCACCGCCGTCTACATGTTCGGCACGGTCATCGTCACGACCGCGACGCTCGTGGCCATGAACGACCCTGGCAGCCGGCTGGGGGTGCGCCGGCGGCTGGTGGTCGCCGCGACGCTGCTCGCCCAGGCGGTGCCGCTGATGCTGGTGCTCTTCGTCCTGTTCCCGCGCCTGCCCGGACCGCTGTGGGGCCTGCCACGCGACGCGCGCGCCGGCGTCACGGGCCTCGACGACGAGATGACCCCCGGCAACATCAGCGAGCTGTCGCTGTCGGACGAGGTCGCCTTCCGCGTCGACTTCCAGGGCTCGCGCCCGCCGCCCGCCGCCCTGTACTGGCGCGGCCCGGTGCTATGGCACACCGACGGCCGCACGTGGACGCCCGGCCGCCCGAGCCCGGAGGAGGCCGATCCGGTTCCGGTCCTCGCCCGCGGCAGCCCGGTGCGCTACACGGTGACCCTGGAGCCGCACGACCAACCCTGGATCTACGCCCTCGACCTGCCGACGGAGATCCCGCAGGTCGCCCGCCAGGCGCGTGATCTGCGCCTGCTCACCCGCCGGCCGGTGCAGCGTCGCCTGCGCTATGCCGCGGTGTCGGACCTCGACTACCGCGTGGTCGATGCCGGCCCCGGGGAACTGACGCGCGCGCTGCGGCTGCCCGCCGGCCGGCATCCGCAGGCCGTGGCCCTGGGCCAGCGCTGGCGGCTGGAATCCCGGCAGCCGGCCCGCATCGTCCGCCGCGCCCTCGACCACTTCCGCGACGAGAACTTCGCCTACACCCTGCGCCCGCCGCTCGCGGGCGAGGATCCGGTGGACGAGTTCCTGTTCGGCAGCCGGCGCGGCTTCTGCGAGCATTTCGCCGCCGGCTTCACCGTGCTGATGCGGGCCGCCGGCGTTCCGGCGCGCATCGTGACCGGCTATCAGGGCGGCGAGTACAATCCGGTGGGGGACTATCTCGTCGTGAGGCAGCGCGACGCGCATGCCTGGACCGAAGTCTGGCTGGGCGTCGACGGCTGGGTACGGGTGGATCCGACCGCGGCCGTCTCGCCCGCGCGGGTCGAACTGGGCATCGACGACGTCCTGCCGGTGTCGGCGGGACTGCTGCCCGGGATCGAGGGCAACGCCGCGCTCGTGCGCGCCTGGCGCGGGCTGGCGGATGCGTGGGATGCGGCGAACAACGCCTGGAACCAGTGGGTCCTGGGCTACAACGCGCAGCGCCAGGCGCAGTTGCTGTCGCGCTTCGGGCTGCGGCCGGACTGGGCCCGCCTCGGGCTGTGGCTCACGATCGCGATCGGGGTGCTGCTCGCGGCCATCGGTGCCGGCATGCTGTACGCGTGGCGCACGCGGCTCGATCCGGTGCGGCGCCAGTACGAACGCTACTGTGCGGCGCTGGCGCGGGCCGGCTGCAGGCGCGAGCCCTGGGAGGGGCCGCTCGATTTCGGCGCGCGCGCGGCGCGGGCACGCGGGGACCTGGCCCCGGCGATCGCCGCCGTGACCGACCTGTACGTGCGGGCGCGCTACCTCGAGGAGCGGGCGGCGTTGCCGGGGCTGCGCGAGGCGGTGCGGGCATTGCGCAAAGCGGCGGCACGCCGCCCGGAGGCAGCATGAGCACGGTGGTGACGCAGGCCGAGCGCGACGACATCCGCGCCGGCATCGCGCGCATGGACCTCTTCCGCGGGGTGCCGCTGGAGGACGTCGACGAGATCATCCAGCGCTTCGAACTGCGCGTGGTGGAGCCCGGCGAGGTGCTCATCGCCGCCGGCGAGCCCAATCATTGCCTGTACCTGCTGCTCTCCGGACGGCTGCGCGTGCACCTGAAGCTCACCGACGCGAACCCGGTCGCCCTCATCGAGCCGGGCGAGAGCGTCGGCGAGATCTCCATCATCGACCAGCAGGCGACCTCCGCGCACGTGCTGGCCGACCTGCGCTCGCGAGTGCTGGCCGTGAGCGAGGAGGCGCTGTGGATGCTGGTGCGCTCCTCGCACGGCGTGGCGTGCAACCTGCTCCAGCTCCTCGCGCAGCGCCTGCGCAACGGCAACCTCGTCATCCGTCGCATCCAGGAACTGCTGCACGAGTACGAGTACGACGCCACCGTCGACGCCCTGACCGGGCTGTTCAACCGCCGCTGGCTGGGCAACATGCTGCGCCGCTACGTCCAGCGCGCGACGTCGAACGGCGACCGGCTGTCGCTCGCGATGATCGACATCGATCACTTCAAGCGCTTCAACGACGACTACGGCCACCTCGCCGGCGACCGCGCGCTGCACGCGGTCGCCCGCTGCCTGGTCGATCACCTGCGGCCCGAGGACACCATCGCCCGCTACGGCGGCGAGGAACTGCTCGCGATCCTGCCCAGCTCCGGCATCGACGGCGCGCTGCACGCCGCCGAGCGTCTGCGCACGGCGGTGCACGGCCTGGTCGTCTCCACCGCCACCGGCGAGCGCCTGCCCACGCCCACGATCTCGGTCGGCGTCGCCGAGATGGTGCCGGGGCAGAGCCCTGACGACCTCATCGCCGCGGCCGATGCCGCGCTGTACCGCGCCAAGCGGGCGGGGCGGGATCGGGTGAGCGTGTAG
>CAYOJP010000355.1:0-3994 GCA_964404305.1 uncultured Gammaproteobacteria bacterium | reverse complement strand
GGGGCGGGGGACCCGGACCACGATAGCGTATCGTCGCGGCGCCGGCCACGGCACCTGTGGGGTGCGTGGCATACTAGCCGCGTGCCGGCGCGCGCGGCCGGTGATGCGCCTGGAGGCGGTGAATGGCGTACACGGAATACAAGGTGATGCAGATTGCCGAGGGCGCCGTGGGAACACTGCTGCTCGGCGCCTCCGGCATGCCGATCGGGAAGCTGGAGGACACGCTCAATCGCGAGGCGCGAGAGGGCTGGCAGCTTGTGTTCCAGGTGATCGAGCAGCGCCGGTTCTGGCTGTTCTGGACCCGGGAGTCGGTGATCGTCACGCTCGGCCGCTGAGTGTGTCCGTGCGTCCGCATGCCTCGTTGTCCTGCGCCGGAACCGCCCGACGCTTCGTGTGCGCCGCCCGCATGATCGCCGCACCGGTGCCGGCACCGCCGGGTTCCCGGATCGACGCGCTGCGCCCTGCGCCCCCTCCGGCGTCCTGGAGCCGGTCGTGATGAAGCGGGTCTGCGTGTTCTGCGGCTCCGGCATCGGACGCCGGCCGGGGTATGCCGAGGCGGCGCGCCGCGTCGCCGATGCGCTGCTCGAGCGCGGCCTCGAACTCGTCTACGGCGGCGGTCGCGTCGGCCTGATGGGCATCGTGGCGGACGCCGTGCTCGCCGGTGGCGGCGAGGTCCAGGGGGTGATTCCCCGCAACCTGTTCCGGCAGGAGGTCGTGCACGAGGGGCTCACGCGCCTCGCCGTGGTCGAGACGATGCTCGAGCGCAAGACCCTCATGATCGAAGGGTCCGACGCGTTCCTGACGCTGCCGGGCGGGTACGGCACGATCGACGAACTGTTCGAGGTGCTCACCTGGGCGCAACTGGGTCTCATGCGCAAGCCGTGCGGGCTGCTGAACGTCGACGGTTACTTCGATGCGCTGCTCGAGTTCCTCGAACGCCAGGTCGCCGAAGGATACCTGCGCCCTGCCCATCGCGCCCTGCTGCTCGTGGACGACGATGCCGGCCGGCTCCTCGATGCGCTGGCGGCGGCGGGGCGCTGAGTGGCGACGCCGCGCGGACCTGCCGGCCCTCGCCCGCGGCTCCGCGCCTGACGCGCGGGCGCAAGCGGCGATTCGAGATGAGCAGGCACCGGGCGGTGGTGTTCGACATGGACGGGCTGATGCTCGATACCGAGCCGCTGTACCGCAGCGCGTCCCGGTCCGCCGCGGCCGAACTCGGCTACGACTTCAGCGATGCCCTGTACGCGAGCCTCATCGGTCGGGCGGCGGCGGATGTCGAGGCCGGAATCGTGGCGGCGCTCGGGGCCGCGTTCCCGCTCGCCGAGTTCCGCGCCGGCTGGCTCCGGCACTGGGAACTGCTGGTCGATGCCGGCGGTATCGCCCTCAAGCCGGGATTGCCGGACCTGCTCGATGCGCTGGCCGCTGCCGGCATTCCGGCGGCGGTGGCGACCTCGACCCACCGCGAGCGGGCACACTTCTCGCTGCGTGCGGCGGGGCTCGGCGGGCGCTTCGACGTCATCGTGTCCGGGGATCAGGTGACGCGTGGCAAGCCGGCCCCTGACATCTACCTCGAAAGCGCGGCGCGGCTCGGCGTCGGCCCGCGCGACTGCGTGGCGCTGGAGGATTCGGAGGCCGGCATCGTCGCCGCCGCGGCCGCCGGCATGCATGCGCTGCTCGTGCCCGATCTCGCGCTGCCGAGCGCCGCGGCGATCGCCGCGGCGCGGGAGATCTTCGACACCCTCGAGGTCGCCGCGCCGCGCGTGCTGGCACTGGTCAGGTCGCGTCCGTGACCGGCACGGGCCGCTCAGGGCCTCACGCCCTGAACCGCGTGGTCGTCGATCCGGTTGAGGAGCATGCGCACGCCGTGGCGCTCGAAGTATTCGTCGACCGCGCGCCGCTGGCCCAGCCACTTGTTGTAGTCGTCGACGATGAACACGCCGCCGGGCACCAGCAGCGGGAACAGGTGCTCCATCTCCGCGCAGGTCGACTCGTAGAGGTTGGTGTCGAGGCGCAGCATCGCGATCGGCCCGATGGTATTCCCTGGCAGGGTGTCCTGCACCAGGCCCTTGACGAAGTGGAGGCGGTCGGCGGGGTAGCCGGTCGCGGCCAGGTTGGCCTGCACCAGGTCGAGCGCGTAGCGGTGCCACGCGCCGTCGCCCGTGCGCATCTTGCGCTCGTACTTGCGCGTCGCCGGCTTGCCGAGGATGCTGACGTCGGCCTGCGTCGGGGGGGGCATGCCCTCGTAGGTGTCGTACAGCCACATGTCGCGATCGGAGGCCGCAAGGTCGAGCAGGGTCAGCGCGACCGCCATCATGCTGCCGCCGGCGCCGACGCCGCACTCCACGATCGCCCCCGCGATGCCATGGCGCACGAGGTGACGTGTCGCGACCTCGATGTTGGCGATCCGCTCCTTGGTGGTCATGGTGTGCGGGCCGACGCGCGCGCACAGCGAGCGCGTGAACGGTGCGAAGTCCTGCGGGTACTCCGGCGGCAGCTCGCGCTGCCCGGCGGGGGCGAGGAGCTTGCGCACCAGCTTGCCGCCCTCGCGGCGCAGGTTCACGCCGACGAGGCCCAGTTCGCGCCGGAGTCGCTGCAGCGGGGCGCCCCGGTCGCTCATGGCATGCCTCCGGGGCTCGCCCGATGAGCGGCCGCCCGGACCATGCCGGCTGTGCGCTGATACTCGCGACCCTGGCCGCGCTCAGTTTCGGGACGCTGGTGCATGTGCCGCTCGGGGTGATGGCGATCCTGGGAGTGATCGGCCTGGCGCGCGACCCCGGGCAACTGCGTCGCGACGCCGGGATCCGAGTTCTCGTGCTGGCGTTCCTGTGCCTGTGGCTGCCGATGCTCCTCGCGCTGCCCGACGCCGTCGAGCCCGGCCGGGCGGTGAAGACGACAGCCGCCTACCTGCACGTCCTGCCCGCCGCGCTGTACGTCGCGCGCGTGGTGGCGCGGCCATGCGCGTTCACGCTCGTGTTCCGGGGCACGCTCGTCATCCTGGCGTTCTGGTGCGCCGATGCGGCCCTGCAGGCAGCGGTCGGGCGCGATTTGCTCGGTCATCCATACGACGGAACGATCCTCAAGGGTGCATTCTATCCGAACCAGCGGCTGGGCCTCGTCCTCGCCACGCTCGCGCCGCTGGGGTGCGAGGGCCTGCGGCGCGCGACCGGGCCGTGGCGCTGGGCCTGGCTCGCCGTCCCGCCCTACGCCCTCGTCCTGGCGCTCTCGCTGAAGCGCTCGGCGTGGGTGATGCTGGGCCTGGCGCTCGGCGGCTATGCGGTGCTGCTGTGGCTGCGCGGCGTGCGGCCGCGGGCCGGTGCGGCGCTGGCCGCCGTGCTGGCCGCCGTGCTGGTGGTGGGCGGCGCCGCCTGGCACAGTCCCGCGCTGCGCGAGCGGGTCGCCTCGGCGGGGGCACTCGCGAGCGGCGACTACGCGACGCTCGACCGCGCCAGCTCCTGGCGCCTGTCGCTGTGGCACACGGGCCTGCGGATGACCGCCGCCCATCCGCTCAACGGCATCGGCCCGCGCGGCTTCCGCTACGTGTATCCGCAGTACGCGCCGGCGGACGACTTCTGGATGCGCAGCTACGGGCGCGGCCAGACGCATCCGCACCTGATGCTGCTCGAGGTCGCCATCGAGACGGGCGTGCCGGGACTCCTCGGGCTGCTCGTCTTCTGGGCGCTGTGGCTGCGCACGTTCGTCGCCTGCGCGCGTGACGCGCCGGGGGCCGCGGCGTTCCTGCTCGCGCTGGGCGTGGCGTGGTTCCCGCTCAACGCCCACCTGGCCTTCTACGGCTCCTGGTGGTCGGCGCTCGCGTGGTGGCTGCTGGCGATCGGTGTCGGCGCGCGCGCTGCCGAACGGGCGCAGGCGGACTGACGCCCCGCCAGATGGGAAAGCGGAATTCTGCTGCCCCCGACGTTGGCTAGCCCTGGGCGTCGGTGTCGGGCGGGTCCGCGGCGACCGTGAGCGCGCAGGACGCGCGCGACCGAGCGCTACA
>CAYOJP010000354.1:0-4001 GCA_964404305.1 uncultured Gammaproteobacteria bacterium | reverse complement strand
GCTCCACCAGCACGCGCCCGTACCATGAGCGATCGTAGATGGTGACGTAGCCGGCGCGCGGGATGTGGCGCCAGAAGCGCCACAGGTAATGCTGGGCCCGCTCCTCGTCGGTCGGCGCGGCGACCGAGATGACGCGGTACAGGCGCGCGTCCATGGCCGCGGTCAGGCGCCGGATCGCGCCGCCCTTGCCGGCCGCGTCCCAGCCCTCGAACACCGCCACGGTATTGCGTCCCTTCGCCCGCGCCTTCCAGGCCAGCTTGTACAGCCGCTGCTGGTGCTTCTCCAGCGACGCCGCCGCCTTCGCGGGCGTGAGCCGTCGCTGCAGGTCGACCTGGTCGAGCACGGTGAGCAGGTGCTCCTTCGGCAGCGCCGGCGCCTGCCGCTTCTCCTTCGGCGCCGTCGCGGCCCCCTGCGCCAGGCCGCGCTCGATCGCGGCGAGCAGCGTGCGGCCAACGGTGAGATCGCGGTAGCGCCGGTCCTGCGCCTCGACGATGTGCCACGGCGAGGGCCCGGTGTCGGTCACCCGGATCGCGCGTTCGGACACCTCGGCGAAGCGATCGTAGTTCTTTGCGAACTTCTTCAGCGGCAGCGCCCCCTTGCCCTTCCCGCCGCTCTCCTCCTCCAGGCGCTTCTGCTGGGTCTTCTTCGTCAGGTGGAACCAGAACTTGACCAGGACCGCGCCGTCCTCGATGAGCAGGTTCTCGAACTCGGTGATGCGGTGCAGCTCACGCTCGAAACCGGCGGCATCGACGCGCTCGAACACGTGGTCGATGATCGGGCGCGTGTACCAGGACCCGAACATGATCCCGATCGTGCCCCGGGGCGGCAGCGCCCGCCAGAAGCGCCAGTAGCGCGGCCGCACCCGCTCGTCCTCGGACTCGTCCCAGAACGCGTGCGTCTGCATGCCGCGCGAGTCGAGCCACTTGTTCAGGAGGTTGACCACCGCGCCCTTGCCGGCCCCCTCGACGCCGGACACGATCACGATCACCGAATGCTTCGCCTCGCGCAGGCGGCGCTGGACCTCCAGCAGCGCCGTGTGGAGCTTCGGCTCCTCGGCGGCGAAATCCTTCTTGCTGACCTTGCGCCCCAGCTCCGCTGCCTCGAACATGACGGCTCCCCCCTGCCCCGGGGCGCCACGACGGCGCCCCCCAGGCTGGCATGATAGGCAGCTCCGGCCGGGGCAGGCGATGACCCGCGTCAACACGGCGTGACTCCCCACGGACCAAGCTGCGCTGCCATGGAACCCTCGACCGCCACCACGACCGCCTCCGCGCCGGCCGCGGCGCCCGCGCCGGCGGTGTCCACGCGCCCGGTACCGGGGGACGCGCTCGGCGGCTTCGCCGCCGCGGCGGTCGTGCTGCCGCAGGCCATGGCCTTCGGCGTGGCGCTCGGCGCCGTGGCCGGCGTCGCCGCGGCGCCGGCCGCCATGATGGGCCTGGTCGGCGCGGCGTTGCTCAGCACCGTCGGAGGACTGGTCGGGCGGGTCAATGCGCTCATCAGTGCGCCGACCGGCCCGGCCATGGTGCTCCTGAGCGGAGCGGTGGCGGGCCTCGCGGCCGCGGGCCTGTCCGGGCAGGACCTGCTGGTCGGGCTGGCCGCGGTCACCGTGCTCGCGGGACTGTTCCAGATCGCGATCGGCGCCTCCGGCGGCGGCACGCTGGTGAAGTTCATCCCCTACCCGGTGATCGCCGGCTTCATGACCGGGTCGGCGCTGCTCATGTTCAAGAGCCAGCTCGGCCCGCTGTCGGGCCGCGGCTACACCGAGGCCTGGCAGGCCTGGCGCTACCTGCCGGCCGTCGTCGCGCTGGTGACGTTCCTGCTGGCGCTGTACGGCCAGCGGATCGTGAGCCGTGTTCCGGCGGTGATTCTCGCGCTCGCCGGCGGCACGGCCGCCTTCCACGTGCTGGTCGCGGTGACCGGGCTGCCCGCGCCGGAGCGCTGGCTGATCGGCGCCCTGCCGGAGTTCGTGCGGCCGCAGATCGCGCTCGACCTGCCCTCGCTGCAGGCGCTGCCGTGGCGCACGATCGTGCCTTCGGCGCTCGCGCTCGCGGTGCTCGCCTCGGTCAACACGCTGCTGGTGTCGGTGATCTCCGACACCGCCACGGAGAGCCGTCACCCCTCCGGGCGCGAGCTGGTCGCGCAGGGGCTGGCCCTGCTGGCGACCGGGTTCGCCGGCGGCATCGGCGGCTCGGGCACCACCGGGGCGACGCTGGTGGCCCTGCGCGCGGGCGGCCGGCGCTGGGCCAGCGTCGTCTGCGGGCTGTCGTTCGTGGCGTTCGTGTTCGTCGGGGGGCGGATCGGCGAGATCCTGCCGATCTCGGTCCTCGCCGGCATCATCGTGTCGGTGGCGGTGCGCATGCTCGAGCGCGACATCCTCGCCTGGCTGCGCCGGCGCCGCACGCGCATGGACGGCGTCATCGCGCTGGTGGTCACCCTGGTGACGGTCTGGGTCGATCTCATCACCGCCATCGCGGTGGGCGTCGTGATCGCGATCGCGCTGTTCCTGCGTGCCCAGGTGAAGGCGCCTGTCGTGCACCGCCGCTCGACCGGTGTCAACGTGCGCTCGGTGCGGGCGCGCACGCAGCACGAACGCGAACTGCTCGAGTCGGCGGGCGATCGCATCGTCGTCTACGAGCTGCGGGGCAGCCTGTTCTTCGCCACCGCCGATCGGCTCTACGGCGAGGTGCTGCCGGACCTGCAGCGCGACGCCTGGGTGATCCTGCACCTGCGCCGGGTGAGCCAGGTGGATCTCACGGGCTTGAAGCTGCTCCAGCAGATGGCCGGCCAACTCGCGCGCAACGGCGGGCAGCTGATCTTCTGTGACGTCCACAAGGGCATCGGGCTGGGCCACCACGTCGAGAAGACGCTGCGCAAGGTGAGCAGTGCCGGGGGCGCCGGCGTGCTGACCTTCAACGGCCTCGACGAGGCGCTCGAGCACGCCGAGAACGCCCTGCTCGACGATCTGGGCCATGCGCCCACCCGCGCGAACGTCGAGGTTCCGCTGTCGGCCTGCGACCTGTGCGCCGACATGACGCCGCCGCAGGTGGAGGCGCTCGGGGCCGCCATGCGGCGGCGCGCCGTGGCCGCCGGCGAGACGGTGTTCCGCGCCGGGGAGCAGGGCGACGATCTGTACGTGCTGCTGTACGGCGAGATCGACATCCTCGTGCCCACGACCGCCCATCACCACAAGCGACTCGCCAAGTGCGGCCCGGGCAACACCTTCGGCGAACTCGCCTTCCTCGACCCGGGGCCGCGCGCCGCGGACGCGGTGGCGATGTCCGCGACGGAACTGCTGATCCTCGATCGCAACGCCTTCGACCGGCTGGCCGCCGCCGATCCGTCCGCCGCGATCGCGCTGCTGCGGGCGCTGGGCGCGACGCAGGTCGCCCACCAGCGCTGGTCCACCGCGGAGATCCGCCGCCTGGCCGAGTGGTAGGCGCAAGACCCGCCATCCGGCCGGGACGGGGGCTGCAGAACAGGCCGGTGCCGGTGTCCCTCCCCCGGCCCGGACTGCGCGCGGGGCCGGTGAGCCGCAGCCGGGGGAGCGCAGCTACAATCTGCCATCCAGGGACCACCCCGCGTGCGCATGACCGATCCGGCCCTCAGCATCCTCAACGAGACCTTCGGCTACCCGGCTTTCCGCGGCCACCAGGCCGAGGTGGTCGCGCACGTCGCCGGCGGCGGGGACGCACTGGTGCTCATGCCCACCGGCGGCGGCAAATCGGTGTGCTACCAGATCCCGGCGCTGCTGCGCGAGGGCATCGGCGTCGTCGTCTCGCCGCTCATCGCGCTGATGCAGGATCAGGTCGATGCGCTCGCCGAACTGGGCGTGCGGGCGGCGTTCCTGAACTCGACGCTGAGCCATTCCGAAGCGACGGCCGTCGAGCGGCGCGCGGCGGCGGGAGACCTCGACCTGCTGTACGTCGCGCCGGAGCGCCTGGTCACCGATCGCTGCCTGGAACTGCTCGACGAGAGCCGGCTCGCGCTGTTCGCGATCGACG
>CAYOJP010000353.1:0-4005 GCA_964404305.1 uncultured Gammaproteobacteria bacterium | reverse complement strand
GTTGTGCGAGGTCGGGTCGCGGGACGTGTCGACGACGATGCGCAGGACGACGAACCCCATCCACGCCGCCGGCAGCAGCGCCGCGAGGCGCCAGCCGCCGCGCCAGCGCCACGCGCCGGCGAGCGGCGCCGCGAATCCGCCCACGCCGAGCGCCAGCATGGCGAGCATGAAGCCGCTGAACAGGGCCTGCTCGCCGGCGCTGACCGGGGCGGCCAGGCGGGCGCGATGGGCCTCGTCCTGCGCCGCCTGCGCGCGCGCCTTCATCTGCGTGACCCAGTCCGGCGGCGCGCCGGCAGCGGGTGCCTCGCCGGCCGCGACCCGGCCGTGCCAGGTCGCCACCACGGGCGTGCCGGCGGTGCCGCCGTTGCCGGCCCGGATGCGGATCTCGTCCACCACCGCGCCCGGCGCCATGAAGAAGAACCAGGCGAAGGTCTCGCCGCTGCCGGTGTGCGTCGGCGAGGGACTCGTCCCGGCGGCGACCTCGCGGCCATCGGCGTAGGGGGTGATCCAGATCCCGACCGGTTCGTCGGTCTCGAACGCGAGGCGCAGGTAGAAGTTCTGGTTGCGGCCGAGCGTCACGGCGTCGCCGGCGGGCCAGGTCTCCAGCACGCGCACCCGCGTTGCCGCGGCGGCGGGCAGCGCGGCGACCGCGCACAGGCACAGCGCGGCGAGGCCCCGCACTGACCACGCGCAGCGCGCCCGCCCGCGCCACCCGGTCATGCGTGCGCCGCCTACTCGTCGCCGATGACGGCCACGCCCTGGATCTCGATCAGCATGCCGGGCAGCGGCAGGTTGGAGACGGCGATCGTCGTGCTCGCCGGGAACCGGCCATCGGGGAAGAACTCCCGCCGCACGGGCTGCAGTGCTTCCAGGTGGCGCGGATCGGTCAGGTAGACGGTGATGGTCGTGAGGTTCCGCAGCGAGCCGCCGGCCCGCTCGAGCGTGCGTGCCAGCGCGCGGAAAATGGCGCGAGCCTGGCCCTGGAAGTCGCCTGCGAGTGACTTGCCGTCCTCGTCCTGGAGCCCGACATGGCCGGCGAGCCACACGACCCGGCCGCCCTGCGTCACCACGGCATCGGAGAAGCCGCGCTGCTGGGCCCAGTCGCTCTTGAGGTATTCGCGGGCGGTAGCACCGTCGGCGCAGAGGGTCATGAGCAACGCCACTGCCGCGAACCGCGGGAAAACCAGTCGCACCATTACCTTGTCTCCTTCCGTCCGCCGGGAATGATGTCAGGTTCAGGAGCCAGGCTGAATGCCGGGGTTCATGGAGTCTGGCCCCGTGAAATGTTGCGGCCCGGGGTTTCCAGGGGTCTGACTCCTTGAAAGGCGGGTCAGGCGTCGGCGAGGGCGGCGCGCAGCGTGGCGACGAAGACCTCGAACAGCGGCGCGGGGCGCCAGCCGCCGGCGGGGAGGCGTTCGTACAACCGCCTGCGCAGGCCGGCGGGCAGTTCGAACTGCACGCCGCGGCCGGAGCGGCCGCGGTTGCAGATGTTGGTCGGACCGCGGCCCTGGCGCGTGGGGCTCGGATCATCGTCGGCCGCGAAGCCGGCCGCGCACAGTCGCGCCAGCAGGTGCGCGCGCAGGGCGAGGTCGAGGCCGCCGGCCCAGACCACCTCGGCGTCGCCGAACGCGCCGTGCACGCTCACCACGGTGCGCGCGCGCGCCACTGCCGCCAGCGCCCGCGGCTCGTCGAAGCGGTTGCTGGTGATGTGCAGGACGCGGTTCGCCCGCGGGCGGATGCCCTCGAAGGCGTAGAACGTGTGCTCGACGCCGGCGATCGCGTCGGCGATCTGCAGCGTGCCGCGCTCGATACGGCCGCCGTGCGGAGCGACGATCGCATAGGGCGAGTCGGCGTGCCGCACGTGCACGCGGAAGTCGCGGCCCTCGGCGTGGTCGCGCAGGAGTTCGGCGTAGCTGGCGTAGCGGTCGGCCATGCGGCGGAGAGTTTCACGCCCCGGCCACCGGCGGACAAGTCCCGCCCGCTGTCCTGCCTCGCCACGGGCCGGCGGTCTGCTACAGTCCGGCGACCATGCAGACCGGCCCGATGCCCGCGCGCCCGGAACCGACCGTTGGCCGCTCCTGAGCCCCGGCGTGCCGGTGCCGCCGCGGCGCCGGACCGCCACGTCAGCGCCGCCTACGTGGCGATGCTGGCAATCGCGATGGTCGTGGGCGCAGGCATCTTCCGCTCGCCGGCCGTCGTCGCCGCGAACGCGGGTTCGCCGCCGTGGCTGTTCGCGGCGTGGCTCGCCGGCGGGGCGATCTCGCTGGCCGGCGCACTGTGCTATGCGGAACTGGCCGGCGCCTTCCCCGACGCGGGCGGCGACTACCATTTCCTCAAGCTGGCCTACGGCCGCCGCCTCGCGTTCCTGTTCGCGTGGGCGCGGCTGGCGGTCATCAATACCGGCTCGATCGCCCTGCTCGGCTTCGTGCTCGGCGACTACGCGAACGCGGTGCTGCCGCTCGGCGCGGGCGGCACGGCCATCTATGCACTCGTGGCGGTCGTGACGCTCACGCTGTTCAACCTGAAGGGCACCTACACCGCCGCCGCCGCGGACTACACGATGACGGGGCTCGAGATCGGCGGGCTGCTGATCGTGACCGCGGCCGGCGTCACGCTCGCGCTCGCGGGCGCCGCGCAGGCGGTGCCGGACGTCCCCGGCGCCCCCGGCGTGCCTCCGGGCTTCGGGGTCGCGCTGCTGTTCGTGCTGTTCGCCTACAGCGGCTGGACCGAGGTGGCGACGCTGTCGGCGGAGGTGCGCGACGCGCGGCGCGGCATGCTGCGCGCGCTGGTCGGGGCGATCATCGCGATCACCGTCCTGTACCTGCTCGCCAACTGGGCGATGTGGCGCGGACTGGGGATCGGCGGCCTGGCGGCGACCGTGACGCCGGCCGCCGATCTCATCGGGCTCGCGTTCGGCGACGCGGCGGGCCTGGTCACCGCGCTGGCGATCGCCATGGCCACGATCACGTCGATCAACGCGACCATCGTGGTCGGCGCGCGCACGACCTATGCGGTGGCGGCCGACTGGCCGCCGCTCGCCGCCCTGGGTCGCTGGGACGGCCGGCGCGGCTCGCCGCTGCGGGCGATCCTCGCGCAGGGCGCAATCGCGGTGCTGCTCGTCGGCATGGGCGCGTGGACGCGGGAGGGCTTCACGACGCTCGTGGAGTACACCTCGCCCGTGTACTGGCTGTTCCTGACCTTGAGCGGTGCCGCGCTGATCGTGCTGCGCGTGCGCCACCCCGGCACGCCGCGGCCCTTCCGAGTGCCCGGCTACCCGGTGCTGCCGCTGCTGTTCTGCGCCGCGAGCGCGTTCGTGCTCTGGTCCAGCGTCGCCTTCGTCAGGCTCGGCGCGCTGGTCGGGCTGGCGGTGCTGGCCGCCGGCGTGCTGCTGCTGGTGCCGCTGAACCGGGCCGGCCGGCGCGCGCCGCCGGTCAGTGCACCACCGTGACCGGACAGGGCGCGTGGTGCAGCACCTGCGAACTGGTGCTGCCCAGCAGGAGCGCACTGAAGACCGAGCGGCCGCGCGAGCCGATGACGATGAGGCCGGCATGTTCGTCCGCGGCGAGGCGGCAGACCTCGGCGGCGGTCTGCCCCCAGATCTCGCGCGTCTCGACGCGCACGCCCTCGCCGATGGCGGCGCGGGCGGCGGTGAAGGCCGGATCGGCGAACCGGGTGCGCACCAGCGCGTCCACCTCCGCCTGCGACAGGCCGCCCATGATCGTGCCCCCGACGGCGCCCAGCTGCCCGGTCGCGTTGAGGGCGTAGATCTCGGGGTTGTGCACGATCACGAGCAGGATGCGCGCGCCGGTCGCCCGCGCGAGCGTCGCGGCAAAGCGGGCCGCCCGCGTGGCGCCCTCCGAGCCGTCGGTGGGCACGATGATGAGTTCGATGGCGTCGGCCATGGCGGTATTCCTCCGGCGGGTGACAGTCGCAGCTTAAGCAGCCGCGCCTCCGCGGGCCATCGCGGAATGCGCACGACCTGATCGCGGTCATGATAGCGCGGGG
>CAYOJP010000352.1:0-4031 GCA_964404305.1 uncultured Gammaproteobacteria bacterium | reverse complement strand
CCATGCTCTCCGGCCTGCCCAGCATGAACCCGATGAAGTCATGGTCGCCATCCGGCACCGCGCCACTCCTGATTCGGGACACCCACGTTTAAATGGGTCCGCTGATTCGGGACACCCACGGTTAAAAGGCTCCGAATCGGCCGGACCGGGAACGGCTGCATCGGGACACGAGAGTTGGCCCGGTCATCGCAGGTCCCCCCGCACGGCCCGCCCGGACGCCGGCCGTCCCTGGGTGCCCCGTTTGCGCGGTCGATGGGTGTCCCCATTTGCGGGGACCGCCGTTACCATGGTGGGGATGATTGGCTCCCTTTTCATCGTTTCCGCCCCCTCCGGGGCGGGCAAGACCAGCCTCGTCGCCGAACTGGTCGGTTCGACCGACCGGATCGTGGCGTCGGTGTCCCATACCACCCGGCCTGCCCGGCCCGGGGAGCGGGACCGGGTGGATTACCACTTCGTGGACGAGCCGGCGTTCCTGAAGCTCGTCGAGGCGGGGGGCTTCCTGGAGCACGCCCGGGTGTTCGACCGCCACTACGGCACGTCGCGGCTGTGGGTCGAACAGCAGCTGGCCGCCGGGACGGACGTCATCCTGGAAATCGACTGGCAGGGCGCCGGGCAGGTGAAGCGGCTGATACCCGACGCCATCGGCATCTTCATCGTCCCGCCCTCCCTGACCGAGCTGCAGGTCCGCCTGCGCCGGCGGGCCCAGGACAGCCAGGAGGTCATCGAGCGCCGGATGCGCGAGGCGGTGAGCGAGATGGCCCACTACGCCGCCTACGACTACCTGGTCGTGAACGAGGACTTCCACAAGGCCCTCGCGGACCTGCAGGCCATCGTCCGGGCCGCCCGGCTGAGAACGGAACACCAGCGGGAACGCCTGGGCCCCCGCCTCACGGAACTCTTATCGGCGGACCTCGCCACCTGATACAATCTGCCTGCCGCAAATCCATAGCCGTATCCTGAGGTTACAAAGCCATGGCCCGTCTTACCGTCGAGGATTGCCTGCCGTTCGTCACCAACCGCTTCGATCTCGTGCTGCTCGCCGCCAAGCGGGCCCGCCAGATCGCACTCGGTTCCCGGTCGCTGGTGGACGAGGACGGCGACAAGCCGACCGTCGTCGCGCTGCGCGAGATCGCCGCGGGCGTCATGAACCACACCGTCTACGACGTCATCGTCGCGAAGGAATCCGCCGCCGCCGAGCCGGTGGATCCGATGATCGAGGCCGCCGCGGCCTTCCACCTGCCGTAATCCCCCATGGCGATCGGTTCGGGCGCGCGCAACGCCGCCCGGCCGGGCGCCGGGTCCGGCGGCCGCACGCCCCGCGCCGCCGCTGCCGTCCTCCCTGCCTGCCACGGGAGGGTGAGTCATGTACCAGATTGAGGACCTCTGCGCCCGGGCCGGGACCTACCTGACCCCGTCCCAGGTCGACATGGTCGCGCGCGCCTACCACTTCGGCGCCGAAGCCCACGAAGGCCAGACCCGCAAGAGCGGCGAGCCGTACATCCAGCATCCGCTCGCGGTCGCCGAGATCCTCGCCGGCATGCACATGGACCACGAGACGCTCGCGGCCGCCATGCTGCACGACGTCATCGAGGACACCGGCACCCAGAAGGACACTCTCACGAAGGAGTTCGGCGAGGACGTCGCCAGCATCGTCGACGGCGTGAGCAAGCTCACGCTGATGGAGTTCGAGTCCTACGCCGAGGCGCAGGCCGAGAACATCCGCAAGATGCTGATGGCGATGGCGAGCGACATCCGCGTCATCCTCGTCAAGCTCGCCGATCGCCTGCACAACATGCGCACGATCACGGCGCTGCCGCCGGCCAAGCGCCGCCGCATCGCCCGCGAGACGCTCGACATCTACGCCCCGCTCGCCCAGCGCCTGGGCATGAACGGCATCCGCCACGAACTGGAGGACACCGGCTTCGCGGCCCTGTACCCGCTGCGCTACCGGGTGCTCGCGCAGGAGGTCAAGAAGGCGCGCGGCAACCGCAAGGAAATCGTCGAGAAGCTGCGCGTGGCGATCCACGAACGCCTGAAGCAGGAGGACATCGACGCCGAGGTGCTGGGGCGCGAGAAGCACCTGTACAGCATCTACAAGAAGATGCGCGTGAAGCGCGTGTCGTTCGCGGACGTGTTCGACGTCTACGCCTTCCGCATCATCGTCGACTCGGTGGACACCTGCTACCGCGTGCTCGGCGTGGTGCACAACCTGTACAAGCCCGTGCCGGGCAAGTTCAAGGACTATATCGCGATTCCGAAGGCGAACGGCTATCAGTCGCTGCACACCGTGCTGTTCAGCCCCTACGGGGTGCCGATCGAGGTGCAGGTGCGCTCGGCCGACATGAACGACGTGGCCGAGGCCGGCATCGCCGCGCACTGGCTGTACAAGGCGACCGACCGCGGCGCGAGCCACAACGCGCACCGCCGCGCCCACGAGTGGTTGAAGGGCCTGCTCGAGATGCAGCGCCAGGCCGGCGACTCGCAGGAGTTCCTCGAGCACGTGAAAGTCGACCTGTTCCCGGACGAGGTCTACGTGTTCACCCCCAAGGGCGAGATCATGGAGCTGCCGGCCGGCGTGACCGGGGTCGATCTCGCCTACGCTGTGCACACCGACGTCGGCAACCGCTGCGTCGCCGCGCGCATCGACCGCCGGCTGGCGCCGCTGCGCACGGTGCTGCGCACGGGCCAGACGGTGGAGATCATCACCGCGCCCGGCGCGCGACCGAACCCGGCCTGGCTGAACTTCGTCGTCACCGGCAAGGCGCGCTCGCACATCCGCCACTTCCTGAAGAACCTGCAGCGCGACGAGGCCCGCACCCTGGGCAAGCGCATGCTCAACCGCGAACTGGAGCAGTTCGGCACCAACGTCGACACGCTCGACGCCGAGCGCGTGAAGCAGGCGCTCACCGATCTGAAGATCGATTCGCTCGACACCCTGCTCGCCGACATCGGCCTCGGCCGCCGGCTCGCGCCGCTGGTCGCGCGGCACGTCACGGCCAGCGGTCGCGAGGGCGCGACGAGCAGCGCGCGCCGGCAGAGCGCCGCCGCGCCGCTGCTCATCCAGGGCACCGAGGGCATGGTGGTGTCGTTCCCGAAGTGCTGCCACCCGATCCCGGGCGATCCGATCGTCGGCCACCTGTCCGCGGGCCGCGGCCTGGTCATCCACCACCAGGCCTGCCGCAACGTCGCCGACTTCCGCAACCAGCCGGAGAAATGGGTCGACGTGCAGTGGGCCAAGGACATCAAGACCGAGTTCTCGGCCGAGATCCGCATCGAGGTCACCAACCAGCGCGGGGCGCTGGCGACCATCGCGGCGATCATCGCCGAGGAGGGCGCCAACATCGAGAACCTGCAGATGACCGAGCGCGACGACCCCTACGTCGAGTTCACCTTCGTCATCACGGTGCGCGACCGCGTGCATCTCGCCAACCTCATCCGCCGCCTGCGCGGCGTGAAGCACGTCTCGCGGGTGTCGCGCACCAAGGCGTGAGGGGACCGCCGCGGATGGCAGCCCCCCCATCGCGGCTGACGCGCTCCTACAGGAGCCTGGGACACCGTCGAGCGAACGTTCCTGTAGGAGCGGGCTTGCCCGCGATAACCCTCCCCGCGGTTGGCGCCAACGTCTATCGCGGCTGAAGCCGCTCCTACAGGAGTTCTACTCCGGCGCCGAGCGAACGTTCCTGTAGGAGCAAACGGCGGGGTCAGATCTTGCCTTTTGCCTCTCCGCAGCCAAGTCCCGCAGCACCCGCGCCCAGATTGATCCGCGGGCGCGGGCGCTCAGGGCAAAAGGCAAGATCTGACCCCCTGGATGTTCCTGTAGGAGCGGGCTTGCCCGCGATAGCCCTCCCCGGGGTTGGCACCAACTGCTATCGCGGCTGAAGCCGCTCCTACGGGAGCACTGTTTGCGTCTGAGTGTAGCTCCAGCAAGAGCGGGCTTTCCTGCGGCCATGGCTGCCCTCGCGTTCCGCATTGCGCCGCCAGCCGCTACGATGACGCCATGGCCGATCCGGCGCTGCTCCAGCCCGTCACCG
>CAYOJP010000351.1:0-4043 GCA_964404305.1 uncultured Gammaproteobacteria bacterium | reverse complement strand
TGGCGCCGACCCCGGCGAGAGCGCCCGCGCTCCCCTCAGGCCGGCAACCAGGCGGCGGCGATGGCCGGTTCCAGCCAGTCGAGCAGCACCGGGACGAGGTTCACCTCCCCGCTCGCCGGGAGCTGGAATGCCGCCATCGCGTTGACCAGTTGCTGCACGCGCGCCTCGGTCAGGTACTCGCCCGACGCGGTCGCGTCGATGCGCTCGACGCGGCGCGCGGACGCGGCGTACCAGCCGGCGACGCTGATCGCATCGGTGGTCCCCAGCGGCCGGATGAGCAGGTCATCGCCGCTGCGGGTGAACCAGAGCCGGTCGGCCGCCACCCGGTCGATCAGCAGGCGATCGCTGCCCCCGTCCTCGACGATCGTCTCCGCACCGTCGCCGCTCGCGAACCGGTAGCGGTCGTTGCCGCTGCCGCCGAGGAGGCGGTCGGTTCCCGTGCCCCCGGCCAGCTCGTCGTTGCCGGCGCCCCCGTTCAGCACGTCGGCGCCCGCGTACCCGAACAGCCGGTCGTTGCCGCCCTGGCCGAGGAGCTGGTCGTTGCCGGCGCCCCCGTCGAGCAGATCGTCGCCGGCGCCGCCGTCCAGAGTGTCGTTGCCGCTGTGCCCGTAGAGCCGATCGTTGCCGCCGGCCCCGGCCAGCGTGTCGTTGCCGCCATGGCCGTACAGGGTGTCATCCGCGGCGGTACCCGTGAGCCGGTCCGCGCCCGGGCCGCCTGCCGCCACGCCGGGCACCTGCACGTCGAGCGTGCCGCTCACGGCCACCGACAGCCCGCGCAGATCCGTGGCGACGAACCGGACCGCGAGCAGGCCCGCGTCCGCGACCTCCGGGGTGCCGGCGAGCGTGCCCGTCGCGGCGTCGAAGGCGAGCCACGCCGGCAGGGCGCCGCCCACGCCCGCGAGGGCCTCGACGCGCAGGACGTCCCCGGGATCCGGATCGGTGAACAGCCCCGCCGGCAACTCATATATATACGACTCCCCCGCGCGGGCCGCCGGCAGGTCCGGCAGGACACCCGCCAGCGGGGCCTCGTTCACCTCCCGGACCGTGAGGGTGAAGGTATCCGCCACCGTCTCCCCGGCGGCAGTGGCGGTCACCCGCAGGTCGAACGCGCCGGCGTCGGCATCGTCCGGCGTGCCGGCGAAGGTGGCGGTGGCCACGTCGAAGGCGAGCCAGGCCGGCAGCGCCGTGCCGTCGGCGCGGGTGGCGGCGTAGACGAATGCCTGCGCCGGATCGACCGCGAAGTGCGAGGCGAGCGCGAGGGTGAACGGCGCGCCGCCGGTGGCGAGCGCATCGGGCACAGCGGCGGCGAGCGCCGGATGCGCCAGCGACAGTGCCTCGAGGTCCGCCGCCGTCAACCGCAGGTGCACGACCGGCTCGCCTTCCTCGACCGACGCATCCGCCGGCGCGGTGCTGCCCGCGCCGATGCTCACGAGCGACTCGATGCGGTGCGCCGCGGCGGCGAACCAGCCGCTCACCGTGAAACCGCCGCCCGCCCAGTCCACGCGCAGATCGCCACGCTCGCGCCGCACGTCGAGATCGGCCAGCCGCAGCGGCGCGGTCTCGTCGCCATCGCCGATCTCGAGCGTGTCGAAGCCGCCCGAGTCGGCGAGCACTTCGCGACCCCAGCCTCGGCGCAGGAGGTAGAAATCGTCGCCGTCGCCGCCTTCGAGACGATCGGTGCCGGCGCCCCCGGCGAGCAGGTCGCTCCCGTCACCGCCGCGCAGGATATCGTCGCCCCACTGGCCGAGCAGGTTGTCGTCGCCCGCGCCACCCTCGAGCGTGTCGTTGCCCCGGCCGCCGCTCACCTGATCGTCGCCGCCGCCGGCGGCGATGAACTCGTCGCGGTCGCGCCCGTGGATGAACTCGGACGCCACGCCGCCCGCGTACGCCGAGGCGCCCTCGGGGACGATGCGCGTACGGCTCTCGCCGGCGACGCCGCCCTGGTTCGCGAGCGGCAGCAGCGCCGTCAGTTCGCGCACCGTGCCGTCGGCATGGCGCGTGCGGTAGCGCGCGAGCTCGGCCACCCGGTCGTCGACCAGCAGTTCGCCTGCCTGGCCGTCCTCGTCGTGCCACTCCGTCCGGTACAGGCCATCGACCGTGACCGAGCGCCCGGTGCCGTACTGCAGTTCGAGCCCCAGGCCGTTCCACAGGACGCGCAGATCGCCCGCCGCGATGCCGGCACCGAAGGCGATGACGTGCGCCCCCGCCGCCTCGAGTTCGATGACGTCCCGCGACACCGGCTCCGCAGCGCCGCCGGGCAGCGTCTCCGGCATCCGCAGCACGTAGGTGTTGCTGCCGTCGCCCCCGCGCATCACGTCGCGCCCGGCGCCACCGATGAGGGTGTCGTCGCCGTCCGCGCCGTAGAGATGATCGTCGCCCGCCCCGCCGCTCAGCACGTCTGCGCCCGACCCGCCCGCCAGCACGTCGGCGCCCGCGCCGCCGCCGGTGGCGCCGGACGGCGGCGTCACGTCGATCCGAAGGGTGCCCGACACCGAGGCGCCACGGGTGTCGGTCGCGCGCAGGCCAATCCAGGCACTGCCGATGTCGTCGCCGTCCGGCGTGCCACCGAGCGTGCGCGCGAGCGGGTCGAACGCGAGCCAGTCCGGCAGGCCACGCCCGGTCGGATCCACGAGCGCGAACGCCAGCGTGTCCCACGGATCCGGATCGACGAAGCTGCCAGCCGGCAATTCGAAAGCGAGCGGCGTGCCCGCCGTCGCCGCGATCGCCGGCAGCGCGCCGGCGAGCAGCGGGCGATCGTTCAGGTCACCGGACTCCAGGACGAGCGGCGCGATCGCGCTGCCGCCGTGCCGATCGGTGGCGACGACGTGAATCGCGAGCAGCGCGGTGTCCGCCTCGGCGGGCGTGCCGCTGAAGCGGCGCGATGCCGCGTCGAACGCGAGCCACCCGGGCAGCGACCCGCCGTCGGCCAGGGTCGCCGACCACGCGAGCGGGCCCGGATCGACATCGGCGAAGGTCGTCGCCGGCACGTCCCACGCGAAGGCGTCGCCGGCGGGCGCCTGCAGCCGCGGCAGCAGCGCGGTGGCGAACGGCGCCGAGTTCGGCTCGCCGAGCACGCCATCCGGAAACTCGATGGTCTCGATCCACCCGCGGTCCGTGTACCACCCGCCGAGCCGCACGGTGCCGCGCCCGGCTTCGCTCCCGGCATCGACGTGCATGGCAATGTCGAGCACGAGATCCTCGCCATCGGCGTGCCAGCCCGCGAGCACCGGCGTGATCCAGGCCAGCGGCAGCCCCGGCAGCTGCGGCAGCGCGCGCCGCTCGAACGCCAGCGCATCCTCGCCGCCGGCGTCCTCGAGGGTGATCGAGAACGCGTCCGCCAGGCCGCCCTGGACCACGTAGCGGTCGAAGCCGGGACCGCCCGCCACCAGGCCGGAGCCGGCGATGTCGGTCTGCGCCCACTGGCCAGCCTCGCCGGCCAGCAGCCTGGTGCCGCCGTCGCCGAAGCGCAGTTCCTCGATGCGCAGCGACGGCTCGCTCCAGCCGCTCACGAGCACGCTGTCGCCGGTCCGGCGCCCCTCGCTCAGCACGTCGAGCCGCAGGCCCGCCGCCGTCGGCACGAGCACGACGTCGGCCTGCGCGATGTCGCGGCCGAAGACGATCAGATCGCGCGCGCCGGCGGCATCCACGATCAGGTCGCGGCCGTCCCCGCGCGCGTAGTGATAGGTGTCGTTGCCACTGCCGCCGAACAGCCGGTCGTCGCCGGGGCCGCCCGCGAGCACGTCGTCGCCGCTGACGTCGCGGCCGTCGGCATGCAGGCGCGGCACGGCGCCCGCGGCGGTCGGCGCGTGATCGTCCGCCCACGCCTGCGGATCCTTGTCGCCCCACAGGTCATCCGCCCCGGCGCCGCCGGCAAGGCGATCGTCGCCGGCCTCGCCCTGCAGGTGATCGTCGCCCTCGCCACCGTCGAGCAGGTCGTTGCCGGCGCCACCCGCGAGCCGATCGTCGCCGGCCCCTCCCTCGAGGCGGTCGTCGCCTGCCTCCCCCGGCGCCGCCTCGTGGACGATGGCCGCAAAACCCGGCAA
>CAYOJP010000350.1:0-4047 GCA_964404305.1 uncultured Gammaproteobacteria bacterium | reverse complement strand
GGTGCCGTGGCCGGCGCCGCGACGATACGCTATCGTGGTCCGGGTCCCCCGCCCCTGTCACCCGCATGCCAGCCTCCGTGACGAGACCGAAATTCATCGTGACCGGCGCCAACGGGTTCCTCGGCGCGCGCATCGCGGCGCGACTGCACGCCACCGGCGAGGTCCTCGCGGTCGATCGCTACTTCGGCACCCGGCCGCGCGCCCCGGATCCGCGCACGACCATCGATCTGGCGCAACCGCTGCCGGACGCCCCCGAACTGCGCGACGCGACCATCGTGCATGCCGCGGGCATCGCCGGCGAAGCGGACCGCCAGGCGCTGTGGGAAGGCAACGTCACCGTCACGTTCAACGTTCTCGACTGGGCGATCCGCCACGCGGCCCGCCACCTGGTGCTGCTCTCGACCGGCGACGTCTATGCCCCGGCCGCCGGCCACCGGCACCGGGAGACCGATCCCGTCGCACCCTGGCATTTCGGCGGGCACTCGAAGCGCCTCGCAGAGGAGGCCGCGCACGCCTTCGCCTCGCTGTACGGACTGCCGGTGACGGTGCTGCGGATCTTCCATCCCTACGGACCCGGCGCCACAGCGGGCCTGCTGGCCGCGGCCAAGCAGGCGGTGCGGGCCGGACAGACCCCGGTCGCCCCGCTGCGCGGCTCCTCGGCCCTGACCCCGGTGCACTGCGACGACGTGGTGAGCGCCGTCGCCTGCGTGGCGAGGGCGGCACCGGTGCTGACGGCCACGTACAACGTGTGCGGCGATGACGTGCTGCCGTTCGCGGAGATCGTGCGACTGCTGGGCGGAACCGCCGCGGCGCCGGCGCGGGCCACGGCGCCCGAGGGCGACGAACTGGGAGATTACCGCTTGCTGGGCGACGCCTGCGGCTGGCGTCCCGCCCGCGATGCCTCGGCCATAGGCGCCGACGAGTGACCGGCGGCGGGTGCCGTCCGCCGGCCGGCGGACGCCAAGCGAAAAAAAAGGCGGCGCGTTTCCGCGCCGCCCCGGGTTTCACGGAAGTACCGCAGCGGCTACAGCGGTCGCGCGGTGAGCGTGACCCGGCGATTCCGGGCCCGGCCCTCATCGGTGTCGTTGCTCGCCACCGGCTCGCTCTCGCCCTTGCCTGCCGAGCTGACCCGCGAATCAGCGACGCCCTTCGACACCAGGTAATCGCGCACGGCCGCGGCCCGCCGGTCGGACAGCTTCAGGTTGTAGTCGTCCGATCCGACCGCATCGGTGTGGCCCACGATCTCCACGCGGACCGACGGGTTGGCCGCAATGACCGCCACCGCCTCGTCCAGGATGCCGGTCGCGGTCGCCGTCAGCGTGGCCTTGTTGAACTCGAAGTTCACGCCCGTCAGGTCCGGGATCTCCGGGCACCCGCGCGCGTCGACCTTCTGGCCTTTCGGCGTCCCGGGGCAGTCGTCGCGGCTGTCGGGCACGCCGTCGCCATCGGTGTCCGGATCGGGCTTGGGCGCGGGGGCGGGCGCGGGAGCGGGTGCAGGCGCCGGTTCCGGCTCCGGCGCCGCTTCCTGCTCCTGGCACAGCAGGTAGCCGATCGCGGCGCCGGCGACGCCGGTGATCGCCATCGCCTTGTCCTCGCCGTCGTCGTCGTCATCGTCCGCGGCGAGCGTGCCGAGGCCGACGCCAGCGGCGCCGGCCGCCACCGCGCAGAGCGCCGTCTTCGGCGTCAGCTGAGTGCTGGCGCAACCGGCCAGTGCAAACGCCGCTATCGAGATCCCCAGCAGCCGCAATTGATTGTTCATCGTTCCCCTCCGGATAGGTGCCCGGCTGCAGCGTCGCACCTCACGGGGCAGGCGCTGCCAGCGCAGGCTGTGGCGCAATCATCCTACAATTGGCGTCTGCGATACAAGCCGGGAGCCCGGAAGCATGTCATGGGCGTATCGCCAGCGCCACAGGACAGGACACCGGTCACCGGTAGGTCGCCAGGATCTCCGCCCGGCGGAAACACCCTACGCTGTGGTCATTGACCATGCCGGTAGCCTGCATGTGGGCGTAGCAGATGGTCGAGCCCACGAACCGGAAGCCGCGCCGCTTCAGGTCCCGGCTCAGCGCATCCGACTCCCGGCTCGTGGACGGGTAATCCGCGAGGCGGCGCAACGTGTTCACGCGCGGCTTGCCGTCGACGAAGCTCCACAGGTAGCGATCGAAGGTACCGTGCTCGGCCTGCACTTCGAGGAACCGCGCCGCATTGCCGATGGCGGCCTCGATCTTCAGCCGGTTGCGCACGAGACCCGGATCCGCCAGCAGACGCGCCACGTCGCGCGGCCCGAAGCCGCTGACGACCTCCGGATCGAATTCGGCGAACGCCCGCCGGTAATGTTCACGCTTGCGCAGCACCGTGTACCAGCTGAGGCCCGCCTGCGCGGCCTCGAGCGTCAGGAACTCGAACAGGCGCCGGTCGTCGTGGATCGGGACTCCCCACTCCTGGTCGTGGTAGGCCACGTAGTCGAGCTTGGCCACATCCACCCAGGGGCAGCGTCTCCGTTCACGGGCGCGCATGCGATACCTCCATCGGTCCTCATCGTAGTCGACCCGGGGCCGCGGCGCGACCGGCGGGCGGGTTACACTGCCCGCCCGTGCTCGCCTACCGCCATGCCTACCACGCCGGCAGCGCCGCCGACGTCCTCAAGCACGCCGCCGTGGCGGCGATCGCCACGCAACTCGCGGGCAAGGACAAGCCGCTCTTCTACCTGGAGAGCCACGCCGGCGCCGGGAGCTACGATCTCGCGGACGCGGCGGCCCGCAAGCTCGGCGAGCACGAGCGCGGCATCGGCCGGCTGTGGCAGGTCGCCGACCCGCCGGCGCTGCTCGCGCCATACCTTGCGGCGATTGCGGCGCTCAACCCGGACGGGCAGCTGCGCCACTACCCCGGCTCGCCCGCCCTGGCCCGGCACTGCCTGCGCGCCGACGCGCGGATCGAGCTGTGGGAACTGCATCCGGCCGATCATGCCCTGCTCGCCGCCGCCACCGCCGGCGACCGCAGGGTCCGCGTCGAGCGCGGCGACGGCTACGCCGCGCTGCGGTCCCGGCTGCCGCCGCGCGAGCGCCGGGGCCTCGTCGTCGTGGACCCGTCCTACGAGATGCGCAGCGACTATGCGGACGCGCCGCGGGCCATCGCCGACGGCTGGCGGCGGTTCGCGACCGGCGTGTTCGTGCTCTGGTACCCGCTCGCCGGCGACCGCCCGGTGCACCGGCTGCTCGACGCCGTGCGCCGGATCGGCTGCCCGCGCCTGCTGCTCGCGGAACTGGAAACCCGCCCCGCGCAGGCGGGGCTGCGCGGCAGCGGCGTGGCAATCCTCAACCCGCCCTGGCAGCTCGACGATGCACTGGCAGTGGCGCTGCCGTGGCTCGCCCGCCGCCTGGGAGACGCCGGTGCGCGCTGGCGGCTGGAACGGCCGGGCGCCTGAACGGGCAGCTCAGAAGGGCCAGACGCGCGGGATGACCAGCACGCTGACCGCGCCGATCAGGATGTTGAGGGGCAGGCCGAAGCGGACGAAGTCGGTGAACCGGTAACCACCCGGGCCATACACCATCGTGTGTGTCTGGTAGCCCAGCGGCGTCGCGAAACCTGCCGACGCCGCCATCATGAGCACGACCACGAACGGCCAGAAGCTCACGCCCAGGGACTCGGCGGCGGCCTGGGCAATGGGGAACATCAGCACGGCGGCGGCGTTGTTGGTCACGAGCTCGGTCACGAGATTCGTCAGCGCGTACAGCGCGATCAGCGTGAGCAGTGGATCGGTGCCCGCGAACGCGAGCCAGGTGTGCGCGACCGCGGCGGCGGCGCCGGTCGTTTCCAGCGCCGCGCCCAGACCGAACGAGGCGCCGATGACCACCAGCACGGGCCAGTCGAGGGTTGCGCGGATCGAGGCGGCGCTCGTGCAACGGGTCGCCAGCATCGCCAGCGCACCCGCCAGGGCCGCGCTGAGCATGTCCACCACGCCGGCCGTGGCGGCCGCAATCACGGCGGCGAGGATTGCGAGCGCCACCGGCGCCCGCTCGTGTCGCGGCGCGGCGGTGCACGCCAACT
>CAYOJP010000349.1:0-4053 GCA_964404305.1 uncultured Gammaproteobacteria bacterium | reverse complement strand
CTTGGCGCGCGGGTCGAAATTCTTGTACACGCGGTGGCCGAAGCCCATCAGGCGGGCGCTCCCGTCGCCGCTCTTGATGCGCTTCACGAACGACTCGAGCTTCTCGCCGCTGTCGTGCAGGTGCTGCAGCATCTCGATCACTTCGCGGTTGGCGCCCCCGTGCAGCGGGCCCCACAGCGCGCACACGCCGGCGGCGACCGAGGCGTACAGGCTGGCCTGCGCCGAGCCGACCATGCGCACCGTCGACGTGGAGCAGTTCTGCTCGTGGTCGGCGTGCAGCAGCAGCAGCATGTCGAGCGCGTGCACGACCGCGTCGGCCGGCTCGTAGGGCTTGTGCGGGAGGCTGAACATCATGTGCAGGAAGTTCGCCGTGTAGCGCAGATCCGAGCGCGGGTAGTTGATTGGCCGGCCGATGGAGGTGCGGTAGCTGGCCGCGGCCACCGTGCGGATCTTGCTGATGATGCGCGCGGCGGTTTCCGAGAAGTGGCTGTCGTCCTCGATCGACATGAGCACCTTGGTGTAGCAGCCCATGGCGTTGATCATCGCCGACAGGATGGCCATCGGCGGGGCGTCCGGCGGGAAGCCGTCGAAGTGGTGCAGCAGGCCCTCGTGCATGAAGCTGTGGCGGGTCAGCAGTTCGCTGAACTCGTGCGCCTGCTGCGGAGTCGGCAGCTCGCCGAAGATGAGCAGGTAGGCGGTCTCGATGAATGTCGACTTTTCCGCCAGTTCCTCGATCGGGTAGCCGCGATAGCGCAGGATCCCCTGCTCGCCGTCGATGAACGTGATGTCGCTCTTGCAGGCGCCGGTGTTGCCGTAGCCGCTGTCGAGCGTGATGAGGCTGGACTGCGCGCGAAGATTGCTGATGTCGACACCGGACTCGTTCTCGGTCCCGGTCACGACCGGCAGCTCCCAGCTCTTGCCGTCGTAGCTCAACGTCGCGGTCTTGCTCATGTCCAACCTCCGATGTTGCAGGGCAGCACATTCTATGTGCCGATCAATCGTTTGTCTCCCTCCCGGTCGCCGTGTGAACAATCGTGGCGGCAGGACTCAGGCCGGGTCGGCGGCAGCCGCCAGCACGCGCATCGGCCCCGTCGCACGGAGCCGCTCCAGCCGGTCGTCGTCCCGAACCAGCAGCGCGCCCGCGTATCCCAGTGCGTTGATCGGCACCCCCGCGGCGATCTCCGCCCGCCGACGGACCACGAGCAGCCACTCGCGGGTGGCGAGCAGGTTGTATGGCGCCGACTGGCGCAGGCCGCCGGCGTCCGGACGGCCGGTGATGCCCAGTGCGGCGAGTGCGTCCCGGCACGCAGAGGCCAGCCGGTCCGCGAGTCGGGTGTCCGGTCCGTCGGTCGCGGCCGGGAGCCGAACCCAGGCGTGCGCGAACGGCAGCGCGGCGCTGCGTGCGACGATGCCGGGTGCGGCGACCGGGAACAGTGGCGCGATGGGCAGGTCCGGTGCGTCCGGGGCGAGCGGCAACGGCACGACCTGGAGGTGCTTGTGGGGCTGGCTCGCCCCCGCCGTGGCGCCGCCGTTGTAGAACAGCAGGCCGCCGAGCGCGGCGAGGGCCGCCGCCCCGGCGGCCCAGTCGGCATCGTCGAGCAGCCACTCCTGTTCGGCCCAGTCCCGCGTCACGACCAGAAGATGGTCGTCCAGCACCGGGAACCGGTTGAGCAGCGCGACGTGCGTGGCCGAGAGATCGGCCACCCACATCGCCGGATCCCAGGGCCCGAACGGATCGCTCCGCAGGCCCGAGGCCTGCTCGCGGGCGCTCTGCTCGAGGCGGGCGGCATGCCGGCGCGCGAGCGACGGGAGCACGCGCACGAGGAAGCGCACGCCGCCATCCTCGATCCAGGCAGTGCGCGTCGCGATCGGTTCGAGCGCGCCGCTCGCGAGCGCCAGGGCCCGGCGTTCGCGCACTCGCTGGAGCAGCGGCTGTGGGGTCATCGGCGGTGGCGGGCGCGGCCGGATCGGCGCGGCGGTGGCGTGCAGCGTGGGCGGGCCCCGGGACGGCGGGCGTGGACCGCGTGCATGGTGCGTTGCGCGGCGGCCCCCTGCAAGAGCGGCGCGGGCGCGCGGTGTTCAATGCCCCGGCCGCCCTGCTACGCTGCGGCGCGCCACCCGCGGTCCGCGCGTCGATCAGGCGGCGCCGGGACGGCGGCTGGGGCCGGACCCCCGGACAACTCTCGGCGTGCAACCATGACCATCCTGCGGCTGCTGGCCGCTGCCTGCCTGTCGCTGCCCGCCGCCTCCGGTGCGGTGGAACTGCGCGTGCCACTCGCTCTCGACTACGACTACGTGAGGCAGGCGCTGCTCGACCAGGTGTTCATCGGGCCGGACGACACCGCCACGGTGCTCGACGACGGCCAGCAGTGCAACGTGCTCGTGCTCTCGGCGCCGCAGGTCGCCGCGGCCGGGGCGCGCGTGCGCCTGCGCATCGCGGTCGAGGCGCGCGGCGGCACGCCGCTCGGGGGCCGCTGCGTGCAGTTGTTCTCCTGGGGCGGCCAGGTCGAGATCCTGGAGGACGCCTTCGTGCACGGCGATCGGCCCGCGCTCGGTTTCCGCATCGCCGACTCGAACTTCATCGGCCCCGACGGCGCGAAGCGCGTCGCGCCGGGCCTGCTGTGGGACTGGCTGAAGAAGTACGCGCACCCGCGCCTGGAGGCCTTCGCGATCGACTTCCAGCCGGCGCTGTTCGATGCCGGGGAAGTGCTGCGCGCGGCCGCCGGCGGCGATCCGGCCATCGATGCCGTGCTGGCCTCGCTGCGCCCGCGCGAGGTCGTCGTCGGTGAGCAGGCCCTCGCGGTCGGGCTCACGGTCGACGTGCCCGCCCCGCCGGCGGACTGGTCGCCGCCGCCCCCGGCCCCCCCGTTGACCGTGGACGAACTGCGCGCGTGGGACGAGGCGTGGCAGACCTTCGATACCTTCCTCGCGATCGCGGTGAAGCAGTTCGCGCGCGATGGCGGCACGGGCGCGGTGCGCGAGGCGCTGCTCGACGTGCTGCTCGACGCCCGCTACGGACTGCGCGAGGCGCTGGCCGCCGACGAGCCCGGCCCGGATCCGGTACGGGCGCTGTTCCGGCGCGCCTGGGAGCGGCTCGCGCCGGTCGCGCGGAACATCGGCGACGGCGCGCCCGGCGCGACCGCGGTCCGGTACCTGGGGCTCATCACCGCCGCGGACGCCCTGCTCGCGATCGATCAGGCCGGACCGCACCTGGGCCTGCGCGTCGATCGCGAGGGCCTGCGCCGGCTGGCCCGCATCGTCGTGCCGGACCTGCAGGACGCCGCCTTCGAGTACTCGACCGCCATCGACCCGGAACTGCGCGAACTGCTCGGCTTCGGGGCCCCGCTGGAAGCGACGGCGCCGGACCCCGGGGCGTTCCTCGACTGGCTGGTTGCCCCGGCGACGGCCGCGCAGCAGCCGTCGCCGGAGCTCGTGCGCCGGCTCCGCGAGCGCGTGCCGGGACGCGACGATCTCGACGAGTACCTCGGGCTCGTGGGCGAACTGCTCGGGCAGACCACCGAAATCGGGCTGGCCGGCGGCAGGATCCCGGAGCAGTTCGAGCCGGTCTACCGCCGCCTCGTGCTCACGACCGCGTGGCAGGAGACCTGCTGGCGGCAGTACGAGCGCGCCGGTGGCGCCGTGCGGCCACTGCGCTCCAGCGCGGGGTCGGTCGGGCTCATGCAGATCAACGAGCACGTGTGGCGGGGCTTCTACGAGCTCGAGCTGCTGCGCGGCGACGTCGGCTACAACGCGCGTGCCGGCAACGAGATCCTCATCCACTACCTGGTCGACTATGCAATCCGCAAGCGCGAGCACGAGCACGAGGGCGGGGCCGACAACCTCGCCCGCGCGACCTACGCGGTCTACAACGGCGGGCCCCGCCACCTCTCGCGCTACCGCGACCCGGCGACCAGGGCGTCGCTGCGCGCGATCGACGCGGCCTTCTGGGACAAGTACCGGAAGATGGCCGGCGGCGACGCGAAGCGGGTTCGGGAGTGTTACGGGTCGTGATCCGTGATCCGTGATCCGTGATTCGTGATCCGTTGTCCTGTC
>CAYOJP010000348.1:0-4056 GCA_964404305.1 uncultured Gammaproteobacteria bacterium | reverse complement strand
CATCGGGCAGCGCACGCCCTTCGGGATGTAGCAGAAGGAGCCGTCGGTGAACACGGCCGAGTTCAGGGCGGCGTAGAAGTTGTCGCCCTGCGGCACGACGGTGCCCAGGTAGCGGCGCACGAGGTCGGGATGGTTGTGCACGGCCTCGGAGAACGAACAGAAGATGACCCCGGCGGCGGCGAGCTTGTCGCGGAAGGTCGTCGCGACCGACACCGAGTCGAACACCGCGTCGACCGCCACGCCGGCCAGCATCTCCTGCTCGCGCAGCGGGATGCCCAGCTTCTCGTAGGTCTCGAGCAGCTTGGGGTCGACCTCCTCGAGGCTCTTCGGGCCGTCGGTCTTCGCCTTGGGGGCGGAGTAGTAGGATATCGCCTGGTAGTCGATCGGGTGGTGGCTGACGTGCGCCCAGCGCGGCTCGGCCATGCCCAGCCAGTGCCGGTAGGCCTCCAGACGCCAGTCGAGCAGCCACTGCGGCTCGTTCTTCTTGGCCGAGATGAACGCGATGACCTCCTCGCTCAGCCCCGGCGGGACGGTGTCGGTCTCGACCTCCGTGAAGAATCCGGCCCCGTACTGGCGCTTGACCAGATCCTCGACTTCCTGTGCGGTGCTCGCCATGACGCTCGATTCCGTGGTCTGCTAGAAGCTCACGCTCTCGCCGCAGCCGCAGGCGGCCTTGGCATTTGGATTCTGGAACCGGAACGCGGCGTTGAGCCCTTCGCGCGCGTAGTCGACCTCGGTGCCGACCAGGAACGGCAGGCTGCCGCGATCGACGACCAGGCGCACGCCGCGCGACTCGAACACCTCGTCGTCCGCGGCGACGCTCGCGGCCGGCTCGACCACGTAGCTGTAGCCCGAGCATCCGGTCGGTTTTACTTTCAGGCGCAGTCCGGCGGCGCCGGCTTCCTTCGCGAGGAAGCGGCGCACGTGCTCGGCGGCCCGTTCGGTCAGCGTGATTTCCCGTTGCATCGTCGTCATGCCTTGTTCAGTCGCAGTTCCTTCTTCAGTTCCTGGATCGGGAACTCCGTCACCGCCCGTTCCTCGCCGTCGTCGCGGCCGTGCTGGCGGGCGCTCACGTCGCGGACGCTGCGCCGGTTGACCAGGTGCCCGAGGCTGATGTCGCTGAGGAAGTTCTCGATCTGGTGCGAGAGATCTTCCCACAGGTCGTGGGTCAGGCAGCGCTGCTCGCCGTGGCAGTTCTGCAGCCCGCCGCAGCGCGTCGCGTCGACCGTCTCGTCCACGGCCCGGATGACCTCGGCGACCGAGATTTCGTCCATCGGCCGCCCCAGCCGGTAGCCGCCGCCGGGGCCGCGGGCGCTCTTCACCAGGCCCCCGCGCCGCAGCCGCACGAACAGCTGCTCGAGGTAGGACAGCGAAATGCCCTGTCGCCCGGCGATGTCGGCCAGCACGATCGGGCCCTGATCGTAGTGCAGGGCGAGGTCGAGCATGGCGGTCACCGCGTACCGGCCCTTGGTTGTCAGACGCATCGTTCGCTACCCCCGTTTCTGGGTGGCCCGGGAGCCATTCCCGAGTATGCCGCTCAGGATTACATCTCCCACTAAATCAGTCAAGAATCACCGAGCCCGGAAACCGGCGCGGCGGCACCGAACGGGACCCTGGTCGCGGACGGTCCGGCGTGGCCGGGGCGACCCTCAGGAATGCTTGCGTTCGCCGCCGGCCCAGCGATCGGCAGTGGCGGACTCCTCGGACTTCATGTGGTCGAGCGTGGACTTCAGTCCGCTCATCTCCTGGTCGATCGTGTGCAGGTGGTCGAGCAGGGAGTCGATGGCCTGGGACACCGGGTCGGGCATGTCGTGGGTCGTGCCGTAGGCGTCGAACCCGATCTTGGCCGCCATGGCTTCGCGGCGCTGGGCGATGCTGTCCGTGCCCCCGACTACCCGGCCGGGGATGCCGACGACCGTCGCCCCCTCCGGGACGTCCTTGACCACCACCGCGTTCGAGCCGACCCGACCGCCCGCCCCGACCGTGATCGGGCCGAGCACCTTGGCGCCTGCACCCACGACCACGTTGTCCTTCAGGGTCGGGTGCCGCTTGCCCTTCTGCCAGCTCGTGCCGCCGAGGGTGACCCCGTGGTAGAGCGTGCAGTCGTCGCCGATCTCGGAGGTCTCGCCGATGACGACCCCCATCCCGTGGTCGATGAAGAACCGCCGGCCGATGGTCGCGCCGGGATGGATCTCGATACCCGTTACCATGCGGGTGAGGTAGGCGAGGAAGCGCGCCGGCCACTTGAACCCGTACTGCCAGAGCCGGTGGTTCAGCCGGTGCATGAGCACGGCATGCACGCCGGGGTAGGTGGTGATGACCTCGAAGGTGTTGCGCGCGGCAGGGTCGCGCGCGAACACGCAGGCGACGTCCTCGCGGATCCGGTCGAACATGGCTGCACCCTCTCGCGCTTCGATTCCGGGCCGGATAGTGTCGCACAAGGGGCGGGGTCGGGCGCCAGCGCCGGTCCGGCTCCGGCCCGGATCGAATGGCGACGGCAGCGGCTTCAGCCGCGATCGGGTCCGGGGCCAACCTTTCGGAAGACCATCGCGGGCAAGCCCGCTCCTGCAGGAGCTCCGCTCGGACGCTGAAGCAGGACCCCTGTCGGAGCGGCTGCAGCCGCGACCGGGTGACGCCCGCCGGAGTCACATCGCCGCGATGCGCCGGCGCTGTTCCTCGAGCTTGGCAATGCCGGACTCGACCTCGGCCAGGCGAGCCCGCTCCTTCGCCACCACCTCGGCCGGGGCGCGTTCGACGAAACCCGCGTTGGCGAGCTTGCCCTGCACCCGGGCCAGTTCCTGGCGGCGTCGCTCGATTTCCTTGCCCAGCCGCTCCAGCTCGGCATTGCGGTCGATGAGATCGGCCAGCGGCACGAGCAGCGTCATGGCGCCGGCAAGGGCGGTGGCCGCCTGCGGGGCCTCCTCGTCCCGCGCCAGGCAGACGACCCCCGACAACCGCGCGAGCGCGGCCAGCGCGCCGCGGTTGCGGTCGAGGAAGGCGCGCTCCCCGGCGGTGCCGCCGCTGACGATGAGCGGCAGGGGCTTGCCCGGCGCGATGTCCATCTCCGCACGGATGCGGCGCACCCCCAGGATGCACTCGCGCAACCAGTGGAACTCCGCCGTGGCCTCCGGGTCGCGCGCGTCCGGCTCGAGCGCCGGCCACGGCGCCACCGACACGCTCGGGCCGGCGCGGCCGGCGAGCGGCGCGACCCGCTGCCAGATCTCCTCGGTGATGAACGGCATCAGCGGGTGGGCGAGGCGCAGCACGGTCTCCAGCACCTGCAGCAGGGTCGCGCGGGTCGCCGCGCGCGCGCCCGGGGTGGCACCCGCGTCGTTCAGGACCGTCTTGGCGTACTCCAGGTACCAGTCGCAGTACTCGCCCCAGACGAACTCGTAGATCGCGTGCGCGATCTGGTCGAAGCGGTACTGCGCATAGCCCTCGTCCACGGCGGCGATGCAGTCCTGAAGGCGGCTGCGGATCCAGCGCTCGCCCACGCCCGGGCAGGGCGCCGCGACGGTCGCCGCGACGCCCTCGGTCGCCATCAGCACGAAGCGCGACGCGTTCCAGAGCTTGTTGCAGAAGTTGCGGTAGCCCTCGATGCGGCCGAGGTCGAAGTTGATGTTGCGGCCGAGCGAGGCGAGCGAGGCGAAGGTGTAGCGCAGGGCGTCCGTGCCGTGGGGGGCGATGCCGTCGGGGAACTGCCTGCGCGTCGACTGCTCGATCTTGGCCGCATCCTGCGGCCGCATGAGGCCGGTGATGCGCTTGGCGATCAGAGCCTCCAGGTCGATGCCGTCGATGAGATCGATGGGGTCGAGGATGTTGCCCTTCGACTTCGACATCTTCTGGCCTTCGTGATCGCGCACCAGGCCGTGCACGTAGACCTCGCGGAACGGCACGTCGCCCATGAAGTGCATGCCCATCATGACCATCCGGGCAACCCAGAAGAAGATGATGTCGAAGCCGGTCACGAGCACGCTGGTCGGGTAGAAGGTCGCCAGTTCCGGCGTGCGGTCCGGCCAGCCGAGCGTGGAGAACGGCCACAGCGCCGACGAGAAC
>CAYOJP010000347.1:0-4080 GCA_964404305.1 uncultured Gammaproteobacteria bacterium | reverse complement strand
CGCTGACGGACCCCAGTCCGCTGGAGGCATCAGGCGCCCACGTGCTCCTCAGCGGCCTCACGGAGGGTGTGCAGGGCTTCGCCCCGCTGCCCTACGTTGCCGACGAGCTGGCCGCCGTGGGAGGCATGTACGGCGCCACGATTCTGCAGGACGGCGAGTTCCGAGTCGACGCGGTACGCGAGCAACTCGCCCGGGAACCGTTCCGCATCGTGCATGTCGCCTCGCACGCGCAGTTCGGCCGCGACGCGACCGATACCTTCCTGCTCACCTTCGACGGCAAGGTCAGCATGGACGGGCTCGAGCAGTTGCTCGGCACGCGCAAGTATGCCGATCAGCCGATCGAACTCCTGACGCTGAGCGCCTGCCAGACGGCGGCCGGCGACGAGCGCGCGGCCCTTGGCCTGGCGGGTGTCGCCATCAAGGCGGGCGCCCGCAGCGCCCTCGCGAGCCTCTGGTTCATCAACGACCCGGCATCGTCCGCGCTGGTTTCGGGGTTCTACCGGCGACTGCAGGCCGGGGACACCAAGGCGCAGGCGCTGCGCGCAGCCCAGTTGGGCCTCCTCGCGGACGCCCGCTACCGGCATCCCGGCTACTGGGCGCCGTTCATCCTCATCGGGAACTGGCTGTGAGCGGACCGCCGGGCGCGGGCGCGTGGCGGACCCGGCTGGCCAGCCCGTGGGTCGTCGGTGCCCTGCTCGCCCATGCCGTGTTCGTCGCCGTGCTCGGGGTGCAGTCGGCCGGCGGTCTGGAGGGGCTGGAACTGAACCTCTACGACCGGCTGCTCGCACGCAGGGCCGCGACGATCGCGGCCGATGACCGGATCGTGGTGGTCGGGATCACCGAGCGCGATATCCGTCGCTACGGCTGGCCGCTGGACGATGTCACGCTCGCCAATCTCCTCTCGCGACTCACGGCGGCCGGGGCGACGAGCGTCGGCATCGATCTCTACCGGGACGTCCCGGTCGGGGACGGTGCCGGGCAACTCGAGGCCGTGCTGCGAGGGCGACCGTCGCTCATCGGGGCAGAGAAGTTCCCCGACGCGACCAGCGACGGCGTCCCCCCGCCACCGGCCCTGCGGGACTCTGATCGCATCGGCTTCACCGACGTCATGCCCGATCCCGACGGCCTCGTCCGGCGCGGCCTGCTGTACGCCTTCGACGGTGATCGCGCCGGGGTCTCGCTGGCCTTGCGCGTCGCGATCGAATGGCTCCGCCACCATGGCATCGCTCCGGGCGCCGACGCCGATGGCAACCCGACGCTCGGCGCCGCGCGTTTCCCGCCCATCGAGCCGGATTTCGGTGCCTATGTCGGCGCCGACGCGGGCGGCTACCAGTTCGCGCTCGATTTCGGCGGTGCCCGCGACAGTTACCGGCGCCTGTCGTTGCACCGCGCGCTGACGGCCGGGGACCTGACAACGCTGTGCGACGGTCGCATCGTGCTGATCGGGGTGGTCGCGCAGAGCGTCAACGATCACTTCTATGCACCGGTCGGCCTCGGCCGCTTTGCCGCCGGCCGGGTGCCGGGCGTGCTCCTGCATGCCCACGTGGTGGACCAGTTGCTGCGGCTCGCCGAAGGCGGCAGTCGGCTCCTGACGTCGCCGACGGCACGGCAGGAACTGGCCTGGCTGTGGCTGTGGTGCCTGCTCGGCGCCGCCGCCGGCCTCGTCGTCCGGTCGCTGTCCGTGCTCGGGTTCGTGGCCCTGGGGGGTGCCGTCGCGGTCGCCGGCCTGGGCGCGCTCGCGTTCCGCTCCGGGATATGGATGCCGATGGTGGCGCCGGCGACGGGCTGGCTGCTGTCCTCCGCGGCGGTCACCGGATTCCTGGCGATGCGGGAACGCGCCGATCGCGCCCTGCTGATGCGGCTTTTCGAGCGGCATGTGTCGCCGGATGTCGCCGGCAAGATCTGGCGCGAGCGGCAGGAACTGCTCGACCAGGGCCGGCTGCGGGCGGAACGCCTGACGGCGACCGTGCTGTTCTCCGACCTGGTCGGCTTCACGACCCTGTCCGAGAAGCTGGAGCCGGAGGCCCTCCTCGCCCGCCTCAACGAGTACATGCAGGCGATGAGCGACGCCGTCATCGAGCACGATGGCATGATCGACAAGTACATCGGCGATGCGGTCATGGCGGTCTACGGCGTGCCATTCGCCCGGCAGACCGCGGATGCCATCGCACTCGATGCCGCCAACGCGGTACGCACGGCCCTGGCCATGCGTACGCGCCTGGACACCGTCAACGCCCGCTGGCAGGCGGAGGGGATCCCGGCCATCGCCATGCGCGTCGGCATCCACACCGGCCCGGTCGTGGCCGGGAGCCTGGGGGGCCGCGAACGCCTCGAATACACCGTGCTTGGCGACACCGTGAACATCGCATCCCGGCTGGAGAGCTTCGACAAGAACTACAACCCGGACGGATCGGCCTGCCGCATCCTGATCGGGGGTGCCACGCGGCGGTCCCTCGGTGAGCAGTTCGTCACCGAACCGGTGGGCAGCATGGACTTGAAAGGCAAGGACGAACCCGTTGAGATACATCGAGTGACGGGGCTCGCTGCCCCGCCGGGAGCATGAGACATGACGAAGTTCAGCGCCGGACTGGTGGTGGCCGTCGGCATGCTCCTGTCTCGGCCGGGGTTGGAGCCGGCCGGCGCCGCCGAGGATGCGGCGACCGGCGTGCCCGCAAGACCGATCTACGTTCCTCCCAACCGCGGCGCGCCTGCCAGCCGGGTTGGCGGGGGCACCCGGGGTGCGGACAGCACGGCGACCGTCCTGAGCGTGCTGGTGCCCGAGCACACCGGCCTGTCGGCCACCGACCAGCCCACCCTCTACTGGTACGTGTCGCAGCCGACGGCCGCCAAGATCGAACTCACCCTGCTCGACGAACAGGGCGTCGAACCCGTCCTGGAACTGAACCTGGACCGGCCCGTGCCGGCCGGCATCCAGGCGATCGACCTCGCTGCGCACGGAGTACGGCTGCAGCCGGAGGTCGAGTACCAGTGGTCGGTCGCGCTGGTCGTGGATCCCGAGCAGCGTTCGAAGGACGTACTCGCGAGTGGAACGGTGCGGTATGCCGCTCCGTCCAATCCCGTTCCGGGCACGGATGCCGCTGCGCCAGCGGCGGAGCGCGCAGCAGCCTGGGCGGGTGCCGGCTACTGGTACGACGCCCTCGCTGCTCTCACGGGCATGACCCAACCAGGCGCCGCACCCGACGCCCGCGTCGAGGTCACTCGCGACGCGCTGCTCAGGCAGGTCGGAATCGAGCACGTACGCTGACAGGGCTCATCCGTAACCATCTGTTGCACCTGGCGTATCTGGCGAGAGCTGCCGGAACCTCGAACGTGATGACCGGTGGAAGCAAAGCCCGGATGCGCGAGCAAGTTATGCAGGTCGTCATGCGTGACGATTCGGCGGCGGGGTCACAGTGAGTCCGACCCTTTCGCCGCGCCGCAGCATGCCGCGCCCCGCCGGCGGCTGTCACCTGCGGCCAGTCGATTTGTCACCATCACCGGCTGGCGCTCGCCCCGGCGAGCGCGGACACTGTCGCCCCCGATGCCAGACGCCGTCGACGGCGCGATCAACCGGAGGTCTACAGCCATGCAGAACACCCAGGCGCGCCCCGAGGCGGGCGCGGTTCCCCAGCGCGCGGCCATCGCCGCCGAGTTCGAGGCCGTCGTCGTCGGCGCCGGCATCGCCGGGCTGTACCAGGTCCACCGGCTCCGCGAGATGGGCCTGTCGGTGCTGGGCCTGGACGCGGCGGAAGCGGTCGGCGGCACCTGGTACTGGAACTGCTACCCCGGCTCGCGCGTCGACTCGCAGTCCTACATCTACCAGTACTGGTTCTCCGACGAACTGCTGCGTGAGTGGAACTGGAGCGAGCGCTTCCCCGCGCAGCAGGAGACCGAGCGCTACCTGAACTTCGTCGCCGACAAGCTGGACCTGCGCAAGGACTTCCGCTTTTCCACGCGCGTGACCTCGGCCGAATGGGACGAGGCGGCGCAGCGCTGGGTCATCCGCACGGATCGCGGCGATCGCATCACGGCCCGCTTCCTGGTCAGTTGCACGGGCCTGCTCTCGGCGCCGATGGTGCC
>CAYOJP010000346.1:0-4085 GCA_964404305.1 uncultured Gammaproteobacteria bacterium | reverse complement strand
ACCGCCGCTGACTGGCGCAGTACCCCTGCCCGTTCACTCCGGCCGGCACCGCCGCCCAGGGCTTCCCGAGATCAGGGGCAGCACAATTCTGCTCTGCTGTTCAGCCCGCCGCCGCCTCTTCCGCCCCGGCCGCCGCCGCGGCATTCGCCGCCAGCAGCCGGTCGAGAGCGGCATACAGGTCCGCCACCAGGTCCCGGCCCACGCTCGCCTCGATGGCGGCGTAGCGGGCCTCGATCAGGGGCGCGAGCCGCCGCACGAGCGCCTGGCCGGTGGCCGTGATGGTCACGACCAGTCGCCGCTGGTCCGCGTCGGGCCGCTCGCGGCCGACGAGTCCCGTCTGCTCCAGGCGCGTGAGGACCCCGGTCAGGCTGGGCTTGAGCATCTGGCATTCGCGCGCGACCTGCCAGGACTCCAGCGGCCCGCGCTCGTCCAGCAGGCGCAGGATCCGCCACTGTTGCTCGGTCAGGCCATGGGCGGTGAGGATCGGCCGGAAATGGGAGATGACGGCCTCGCGGGCCTGCAGCAGCATCAGCGGCAGGTTGCGGTGACGAAAGGGGCTCGGCATGGGCGGTTCCATCCTCGGGGCGGGGCCCCGGATTGACCTGTTAACATGTTAACGATAATCTCGTTAACATGACAACGATCGGCCGGGCGGACTGACATGCGCGAGGCGCGGATCGACCTCGGCGGCGACGCGCCGGTCATGGCGCGGGCCGTGCCCGGCGGCTGGGCCGTGGGCGGCCGGGTCGTGCCGGACGACGCGGTCCGTTTCCGACCGGTGGTCGACGCGACCGTCTACGGCGTGATCCTCAATGACGCCGATACGCTCGCCGCCTGGGGCGACGCCCTGCACGCCCCGCCCTACCTGGCCGCCCCGCGCGCGCCGGTGCTGTACGTGAAGCCCCGCAACACGCTCGCCGCCCACGGCGAGCCGGTCCGGCTGCCGCCCGGCGCGGCCACGGTCGACGTCTGCGGGGCGCTCGCCCTCGTGTTCGACCGCCCGGTCACGCGCGCCGGCGCCGCCGACGCACTCGACCACGTGCTCGGCTATACCGTCGCCATCGATCTCACCCTGCCGCACGCGAGCGTGCACCGCCCGCCGATCCGGGAGAAGTGCTTCGATGGCGCCTGCCCGATCGGCCCCTGGCGGGTCGACCGCGCGCACGTCGCCGATCCCGACGGCCTGGAGATCCGCGTCTACGTGAACGGCGTGCTGGCGCAGGCCCGCAGCCTGCGCCGGCTGCTGCGACCGGTGGCGCGGCTCGTCGCCGACGTCAGCGAATTCATGACTCTGGGGCGCGGCGAGACCCTGCTCGCCGGCGTCGCCGCCGGCGCCCCGCGGGCCCGGCCCGGCGACGTGGTCGCGGTGGAGATCCCGGGAGTCGGGCGGATCGAGTCACCGCTCGCCGGGAGCGAGGCATGAAGCACGCGCGCGTCGCAGTCGACGGCACTCTCCACGCGGCGACGCAGGAGGAGGGCCGCGTGCGCCTGGCGGACGGCCGGCGGCTGGCCGAGGACGACGTAGCGTGGCTGCCGCCGCTCGAGCCGCGCACCTGCTTCGCGCTCGGCCTGAACTACGCCGACCATGCGACCGAACTCGACTTCAAGCCGCCCGCGCAGCCGCTCGTGTTCATGAAGGGGCCGCAGGCTTTCACCGGCCACCGCGCGCGCACCCGCCGGCCCGCGAACGTCGCCTGCATGCACTACGAGTGCGAGCTGGCGGTGGTCATCGGCCGCCACGGCCGCGCGATCCCGCGCGCGGAGGCCTACGCGTACGTTGCCGGCTACACCGTCGCCAACGACTACGCGGTGCGCGACTACCTGGAGAACTACTACCGGCCCAACCTGCGCGTGAAGAACCGCGACGGCGCGACGCCGCTCGGTCCGTGGCTGGTCGATGCCGCGGACGTGCCGACCCCGATGAACCTGGAACTGCGCACCTGGGTCAACGGCGACCTCGCCCAGAGCGGCTCCACGCGCGACATGATCTTCGACATCCCGTTCCTCATCGAGTGGCTGTCGGAGACGATCACCCTCGCCCCGGGCGACGTCATCCTCACCGGCACGCCCAGGGGCCTGCGCGACGTGCGGCCGGGCGACGAGGTCGTGACCGAAATCGAGGGCATCGGCCGGCTGGTCAACACGATAGTCGCCGACGACGCGCCCTGAACCCCCGGCTGCGGAAAGACACCCCATGATCGAGCACCTGATCGACGGCCGGCGCGCCGCCAGCGCCGAGACCTTCCAGACGCTGAACCCGGCGACCGGCGAGGTGCTCGCCGACGTCGCCAGCGGCGGGGCGGGGGAAATCGACGCCGCGGTCGCTGCCGCAAAGGCCGCCTTCCCGGCCTGGGCCGGCCGCCCGGCCGCCGAGCGCGCCCGCCTCATGCGCGGCCTGGGCGAGCTGATCGCGGCGCAGGTGCCGGCCATCGCCGCGCTGGAGACCGCCGACAGCGGCCAGGTCATCGCGCAGACGCGCAAGCAGCTCATCCCGCGCGCGGCGGAGAACTTCAACTATTTCGCCGAGGTCTGCGTGCGCGTCGACGGGGAGTGCTACCCGTCCGACGACACGCACCTCAACTACACCCTGCACCAGCCGGTGGGCGTATGCGCGCTCATCTCGCCCTGGAACGTGCCGTTCATGACCGCGACCTGGAAGGTCGCGCCCTGCCTGGCGCTGGGCAACACGGCGGTGCTGAAGATGTCCGAGCTCTCGCCGCTCAGCGCCGACCGGCTCGGCGCGCTCGCGCTGGAGGCCGGCGTGCCGCCCGGCGTGCTGAACGTCGTGCACGGCTACGGCGCGACCGCCGGCGACGCGCTCGTGCGCCATCCGGACGTGCGCGCCATCTCCTTCACCGGCAGCACCGCCACCGGCAACCGCATCATCGAGCGCGCGGGCCTGAAGAAGTTCTCGATGGAGCTGGGCGGCAAGTCGCCGTTCGTGATCTTCGACGACGCCGACTTCGAGCGCGCGCTCGACGCGGCAGTGTTCATGATCTTCTCCAACAACGGCGAGCGCTGCACCGCCGGCTCGCGCATCCTGGTGCAGGCGGGCATTCACGACCGCTTCGTCGAGCGCTTCGCGCAGCGCGCGCGCCGGCTGGTCGTGGGCGATCCGATGGACGAGAAGACCATCGTCGGTCCGATGATCAGCCGCGGCCACTGGGAGAAGGTGACCGGCTACATCGCCACCGGCCGGCGCGAGGGCGCCGAACTGATCGCCGGCGGCGGCGTGCCGCAGGGGCTGCCGGCCCGCCTGCAGGCGGGCCACTGGGTCGAGCCGACGGTATTCGCCGGCGTGGACAACCGCATGGCGATCGCCCAGGACGAGATCTTCGGGCCGGTCGCGTGCATCATCCGCTTCGACGACGAGGCGCAGGCGCTCGCCCTCGCCAACGACGTGAAGTACGGGCTGTCCGCCTACGTGTTCACCGAGAGCACCGGACGGGCGCTGCGCATGGCCCGCGGCATCGAGTCCGGCATGGTGTTCGTCAACAGCCAGAACGTGCGCGACCTGCGCCAGCCCTTCGGCGGCGTGAAGGCCTCGGGCGTGGGTCGCGAGGGCGGCCACTACAGCTACGAGGTGTTCTGCGAGGTGAAGAACGTGTGCGTCTCGCTCGGGCGGCATCACATTCCGCGGTGGGGGGCGTGATGCGCGGAAACCGGGGGACCTGATCCATGGGCAAGCTCGCGCTGGCAGCGAAGATCACGCACGTGCCGTCGATGTACCTCTCCGAGCTCCCGGGCCGGCACCACGGCTGCCGCGAGGCGGCGATCGAGGGGCATCGGGAGATCGGCCGGCGCTGCCGCGCCCTGGGCGTGGACACGATGGTCGTCTTCGACGTGCACTGGCTCGTGAACTCCGGCTACCACCTGAACTGCAACGCGCGGTTCGAGGGCGTCTACACCAGCAACGAGCTGCCGCACTTCATCCAGGACCTGCGCTACGGCTACGACGGCAATCCCGCGCTCGGCCGCCTGATTGCCGCGCGGGCGACCGCCGCCGGCGTGCACACCCGCGCGCACGAGGTCGCCAGCCTCGACCTGGAGTACGGCACGCTGGTGCCGATGCGCTACATGAATGC
>CAYOJP010000345.1:2283-4093 GCA_964404305.1 uncultured Gammaproteobacteria bacterium | reverse complement strand
CCCGCCGAGGCGCAGGCCACGGCGATCGCCGACGCCGGTTTCCAGGACGAGGCGGAGATTGCCGCGCACCTGCCGGCGTCCGCCCCCGCGCCGGTGCCGCAGGCTGCGGCTCCGGCGGCGGACGGCGACGGACAGCGACCGGCACCCTCGGCACCGGCGCCCGTCGCCACGGTGTCCGCCGAGGTGGTCGCGGCAGCGGCCACGGTGGGCGAGCCGCTGCCCGCGGACCCCGGGGAACTGCGCGCGCGGGCGGAAGCCGGTGACGCGGCAGCGCAGGGCCGGCTCGGGTTGCTGTACCAGTCCGGAGCCCAGGGCGTGAAGCCCGATCTGGCGCAGGCCGCGACGTGGTACGGGAAGGCGGGCATGCAGGGGGACGTCGAGGCCCAGTACAACCTCGGCAACCTGTACCTGCTGGGCGAGGGGGTGCCGCAGAGCGATGCCGAGGCGCTGATCTGGTACCGGCGCGCCGCCTCGCAGGGACATGCCGCCGCGCGCCAGAACCTGGCGAGCCTGGAGCGCGCGGTCGCCGCGAGCGGGGAGCCGCAGACCCCGGCCGCCCCCGCCGAGCCAGCCGCCGTGGTGTCCGCGATGCCTGCGGCCGCGCCCGTCGCCGCGGCGGAGCCCGCAGCCGGGTCCGTGGAGCCAGCGGCACCGCCCGCGCCGGCGCCGCTTCCGCCGTCAGCTCCCGCCGCCGCGACTGCCGCGGCGCCGCAGGCCATCGATGTGTCCGCCGATCTCGAGACGGCCCACGGCGCCTTTGCAGCCGGCGAACACGCCGAGGCGCTGGCGGCTTACCTCCGGGCCGCCGAGGGTGGCCATGCCGAGGCGCAATTCCGCGCCGGGCAGATGTACGAGCGCGGCCTGGGCACCCGGGCCGACGACGTCTGGGCCATCACGTGGTATCGCAAGGCTGCCGCGCAGGGGCATGCCGGGGCGCTGGAGCGCCTGCGCGCGCTCTACGCCGCCGCCGGGCTTCCGCCGCCGCAGGCAGTCGCCGCGCCGCCGGTGCAGGCGGCCGTCGCCGACCCGCTGCCGCCGGCACCGGAGGCGGACGCCGGCGCGGCGGCGGCCCTCGCCGCCAGCGTCGACGCAGCAGCGGACGCGCCGCTCACGCCGACCGCGGCGACGCCGGCAACGGCTCCGGCCGCGCCGACTGCGGAACCCGCGGCTGCAACGACGGACTCGCCGGGTTTCCTGTCGCGGCTCTTCGGTGCCGACGGGGACGCGGAGGACGCCGGGACACTGAAGGCGGAAGCCGTTCCCGCCGCGCCGGCGCCGGACGCCCGCGATCCGGAAGCGCCGCCCGCCTTCCCTGACGCCTCGCCGGCGGGGTCGATGCCCGCGGCCGAGACGCTCGCGGACGGCGCGGATGCACCGGCGATGGAGCCGGTGACGGACGCCGAACCAGTGCTCGCGGAGGGCGCTGCGGTCAGCGACGAAGTGCCGCCGGCGCCGGCGCAGGACGTGCTCGCTGAATCCGCCCCGGAAGGGTATGCCGTCGCGCTGCCGCAAGCGGTGTCCGAGCCGGACCCGGAACCGGCGGCCGATTCCGGACCGGCCCCGGTGCCCGCTGCCGCGATCCCGCCGCCGGCCGACGCGGCGTCCGTCGCCGCACCGCCCGCGCTGGCGCCGCTGGTAGCGGACCCGCTGGGCTCCGCCGCACCGCCCGGCGAGACTGCGCCAGCATCCGCCGCGCCGACCGAGGCGACGGTAGTGGTCGGGGCAGCGCCGCAGGCCATGGAGTCGACCGCCGCTCCGCCCGAGCCGGCGCCTGCTCCGGCAGTGCCGGTCGCCCCGGCGGCGGCGAAGA
>CAYOJP010000345.1:0-2183 GCA_964404305.1 uncultured Gammaproteobacteria bacterium | reverse complement strand
CCGCCCGAGCCGGCGCCTGCTCCGGCAGTGCCGGTCGCCCCGGCGGCGGCGAAGAAAGGATTCCTCGCCCGGCTGTTCGGCGGCGATGAACCCGTGGTCGCAGCGGCGCCCGCCACCGCCACGACCGCGACGCCTGCAGCCGTGGAGTCGCCGGCGCCGGTCGCGGCCGCGCCCGCCACCGACGACCAGCCGCTGCCTGCACCGACCGCCGGCGAGGCCGTGACGGAGGCCGCCGCTGCCGACGCCGCGCCCGGGCCGGACGCGCCGGTCGAGGCACTTGCCGACGCGGTACCCGGGCCGGACGCGGCCGGTCCGGCCGGCGAGACCGGGGCGGCTCAGGGCACCGCGCCGCAGACACCGGTCGCGGCGCCGCCTGCACCCGCGGCACCGTCGGTCGAGCTTGCCAAGGAACTGCAGCGCGGCGGCGACTCCGCGGCCGCGGCCGCGATGTTCCTCGTGCTCGCCGAAGCCGGCGACGTCGAAGCGCAAGCCCATCTCGGCTACATGTATTACGTCGGCGAGGGCGTGCGCGCCGATCCGAAGGAAGCGGTGTACTGGTTCCGGCAGGCGGCGGCGAAGGACAACGTCGATGCACAGTACAACCTCGCGGTGGCATACGCGTTCGGCGAAGGCGTCGAGCAGGACGAGGCCGAGGCCGCGATCTGGTACCGGCGGGCCGCCGAGCAGGGCCATAGCGTGGCGCAGTTCAGCCTGGGGCTGTCCTATGCGCTCGGCGAGGGCGTGCCGCGCAGCGACGAGGAGGCCGCGCGCTGGTATCGCGCGGCGGCGGAGCAGCACTATCCGGCCGCACAAGCCAATCTCGCCTACCTCTACCGCACCGGCAGCGGGGTGGCGCAGGACAACGGCGAGGCGTTGCGCTGGTACCAGGCGGCGGCCGACCAGGGCTATGCCCCGGCGCAGTACAACCTCGGCTACCTGTATCGCTCCGGCAAGGGCGTGCCGCGCGATCTGCAGGCCGCGATCAAGTGGTACCGCCTCGCCGCCGACCAGGGCTACGCCGAGGCGCGCGCCGAACTCGCCAGTCTCGGTGTCGAGGGCTACTGAGAGGCCGTTGCGCGGGCCCGCGCGCGAGCGCGGCGACGAACATGTCCGCTGACGGCGATCGCGTCCTGCGCTACGCCCGTCGTCTTGCCGGCCTGGGCGGCGCGCGCGGCGGCGCAACCCTGGGCGCGCTCGTCGGGGGCCTGGTCGCGGCGCTCGCGGCCGGTCCGGGCGTCGCCGGCACGCCCCTGCACGCCGCGGCGGGTCCGGCGCTGCTCGGCGGGCTCGCCGGCTGGTTCTGCGTGCGCATCGCGCTGCGGCTGGACCTCGTGGAGGAGCGCCTGGCGGCGCTCGCCACCGTCGACGACCTCACGCAGACCTTCAATCGCCGGCACCTGCTGACCATGACGCAGAACGAGATAGAGCGGGTCCGCCGCTTCGGCGGGTCGTTCGCGCTGCTGATGGTCGCGGTCGACGGGTTCCGGGAACTCAACGAGCGCCACGGACGCCTGGCCGGTGACAAGATCCTGCAGACGCTCACCGCGACCGTGCGTCGCCAGATCCGGCCGATCGACCTGCTGGCGCGCTACGGCGGGGCGGAGTTCGTGCTGCTGCAGCCGCATGCCAGGGCCGAGGATGCGCTGCACCTGGCCACGCGCCTGCGCGACATGCTGGCCGGCACGCCGGTGATCGCGGGCAGCGAAGTGCTGGAGTTCACGGTCTGCATCGGCGTCGCCGACTGCACGGATCCGCGTCCCGGCCTCGAGCCGCTCATCCGCCGTGCCGAGGATGCGTTGCACGAGGCCCGGGAACGCGGACCGGGACGCGTCGCGGTCGCCTGACGCCGGTCCGCCGCCTCAGGGCACCGGGGCGGGCGCGTCGAAGACATCGGCCCCCGCCTGCGCGCTTTCGTCGTCCCCGTCGTCACCGACGAACGGGAGGCGATCGAGCAACGAGCGCTTCTTCGCGGGCGCCGCCGCGTCCGCGGCCGGGACGGAAGGGGCGGGCGCATCGTCGTCCGGCGGCGCGGCCGGGGCGGAGGGCTGCGGAGCGTCCTCGTGCGATGCCGTGTCGTCCTCGTCGTCGCCGACGAACGGGAGACGATCGAGCAGCGAGCGCTTCTTCCCGGCCGGCGGTTCGCCGGCACCTGGAGTACCGGCGGCGGACGCCGGCACGGCCTG
>CAYOJP010000344.1:0-4116 GCA_964404305.1 uncultured Gammaproteobacteria bacterium | reverse complement strand
TGTTGCTCGTGGCGGGTGGCGTCGGGCGTCGGCGCTGAGCGTCGCTGTTCGCGGGAATGGGCCCGTTCCCACGGACACCTGCGCGTGCGCCGTGGCGAACGGCCCGACGGCCGGTCCTGCTGTATAGAAATGTCGATCACTGCGCCCCGGCGGCGTCTCACCGTCGAGTGCAGCGCATTTCTGCTCCGGTATTCAGGTCAATCGTGATACGCCGGGCTCAGTCGCTCCACGGCCTCCACCAGCACGCGCACGCGCTCCGGGTCGATGTCGGGGGTGATCCCGTGCCCCAGGTTGAAAACGTGGCCGTGACCGCGACCGTAGTCCGCCAGCACCGCGGCGACCTGCGCCTCTATCACCTCGGGGCGCGCCCGCAGGCAGGCCGGGTCGAGGTTGCCCTGCAGGGCGACTGCGTCACCGGTGCGGCGGCGCGCGTCGCCCAGTGACGTCGTCCAGTCGAGGCCCACCGCGTCGCAGCCGGTCGCGGTGATCGCCTCGAGCCACTGACCGCCGCCCTTGGTGAACAGGATCACCGGGATCCGCGCGCCATCGTGCTCGCGGGTGAGCCCGGCGACGATGCGCCGCATGTACGCGAGCGAGAACTCGGAATAGGCGCGTACCGGCAGGGCGCCGCCCCAGGTGTCGAACACCATCGCCGCCTGGGCGCCGGCGGCGATCTGCGCATTGAGGTATCCCGTCACGGCGTCGGCGAGCTTGCCGAGCAGCGCGTGCGCAGCGGCCGGCTCGTCGTAGATGAAGCGCTTGGCGCGCTCGAACTCGTGCCCCCCGCCGCCCTCGAGCATGTAGGTGGCGAGTGTCCACGGGCTGCCGGCGAAGCCGATGAGCGGTACCCGGCCGTCGAGTTCGCGCCGGATCAGCCGCACGGCGTCGAGCACGTAGCCGAGTTCGAGCGCAGGATCGGGCACGGCCAGGTTCGCCACGTCCGCCGCCGAGTCGATGCGCCGCTCGAAGCGCGGTCCCACGCCCTCGTCGATCCGCAACCCCAGGCCCATCGCGTCGGGAATGGTGAGGATGTCGGAGAACAGGATCGCGGCATCGAGCCGGTAGCGCTCGAGGGGCTGCAGCGTCACCTCGCACGCCAGTTCCGGGGTCTTGCACAGCGCGAGGAAATCGCCGGCGCGGGTACGCGTCGCGCGGTACTCCGGCAGGTAGCGGCCGGCCTGGCGCATGATCCACACCGGTGTGCGATCGACCGGCTGGCGCAGCAGGGCACGCAGGAAGCGGTCGTTGCGGAGCGCGGTCATGGCGGTGGCGTCCTCGAGACGGGTCTCGCGTGCATCGCCGCCGCTGACCGCGGCCGGCGCGTCGGCCGGCGAGGATCAGGCGAGCGGTGCCGGCAGGTCGGACGCACCCATCAGCCACAGGTCGACTCCGCGCGCGGCGGAGCGGCCCTCGGCGATCGCCCACACGATGAGCGATTGCCCGCGCTGCATGTCGCCGGCCGTGAACACGCCGTCCACGCTGGTCATCCAGCGCGCATCACGCCAGACATTGCCGCGGTCGGTCAGCTTCACGCCGAGCTGCTCGATCATCCCGGGCTTCTCCGGTCCGACGAAGCCCAGGGCGAGCAGCACCAGGTCGGCGGGGATCTCGCGCCGGGACCCGGGCACCTCGGCGAAGCTCATGCGGCCGTCGACCTTCTTCATCTCGACGCCGGTCAGCTCCAGCGCCCGGACGTGGCCGCGGCCGTCGTCGACGAAACGCGTGGTCGACACCGCGTACAGCCGCTCGCCGCCTTCCTCGTGCGCCGAGGCGACGCGGAAGATGTGCGGCCACAGCGGCCAGGGGTTGTCACTGGCACGACCCTCCGGCGGGCGCGGCATGATCTCGAGCGAGGTCACCGAGCGCGCGCCGTGGCGGTGCGAGGTCCCGATGCAGTCGGCGCCAGTGTCGCCACCGCCGAGGATGACTACGTGCCTGTCCCGCGCCGACAGCGGATCGCCCGCAGGCAGGTCCGCGCCGTCCTCGCAACGACGGTTCTGCCGCGTAAGGAACTCCATCGCCAGGTGGATGCCGGAGAGGTCGCGGCCCGGAATCGCGAGATCGCGTGCGTGGCATGCGCCGCCGCACAGCACCACGGCATCGTGGTCGCGGCGCAGGTCGGAGACCGACAGGTCGCGGCCGATCTCGACGCCGGTGCGGAAGGCGACCCCCTCGGCCTCCATCTGCCCGAGGCGCCGGTCGAGTACGCGCTTCTCCATCTTGAACTCGGGAATGCCGTAGCGCAGAAGCCCGCCGACGCGGTCGTCGCGCTCGAACACCGTCACGGCGTGGCCGGCGCGGCGCAGTTGCTGCGCGCAGGCCAGGCCCGCCGGGCCGGAGCCGACCACCGCGACGCGCTTGCCCGTCTCCTTCACCGGCGGCTGCGGTTGCACCCAGCCTTCGGCGAACGCGCGATCGATGATCGTCAGCTCGACGCCCTTGATCGTCACCGGGTCGTCGTTGATTCCGAGCACGCAGGCGCCTTCGCAGGGCGCCGGGCACAGGGTGCCGGTGAACTCGGGGAAGTTGTTCGTAGCATGCAGGCGATCGATTGCCTCTTGCCAGTGCTCGCGGTAGACGAGGTCGTTCCAGTCCGGGATCAGGTTGCCGAGCGGGCAGCCCTGGTGGCAGAACGGGATGCCGCAGTCCATGCAGCGGGCGGCCTGCACCTTCAGGGTGTCGTGAGGCCACGGCGCCATCACCTGGCGCCAGTCCCGCACCCGTTCGGCGACCGGGCGGTAGGGCTGCTTCGCCCGCCGGGCCTCCAGGAATCCGGTGGGCTTACCCATGCGCCGCCTCCATCACCGCCTTCTCCCACGGCTGGCCGGTCTGCTTCGCGCGGTCCATCGCCGCGAGAACCGTCTTGTAGTCGCGCGGCATGACCTTCACGAACCGGCCCTGCATCCGCGGCCAGTTGTCGAGGATGCGCGCGGCGACGGTGCTCTGCGTGTACTTCACGTGCTTGTCGAGGAGCGCCGTCAGTTCCAGCACGTCGACCTCGTCCACCACCTGTTCGAGGTCCACCATCTCGTGGTTGCAGCGGTGCGCGAAATCGCCGCGCTCGTCGAGCACGTAGGCCACCCCGCCCGACATGCCGGCGGCGAAGTTTCGGCCGGTGGTGCCTATCACGACCACGCGGCCGCCGGTCATGTACTCGCAGCCGTGGTCGCCAACGCCTTCCACCACCGCCATCGCGCCCGAGTTGCGGACGCAGAAGCGCTCGCCGGCGATGCCGCGGAAATAGCCCTCGCCCGAGGTCGCGCCGTAGAAGACGACGTTGCCGACGAGGATGTTCTGCTCCGGCACGAAGCTGGCGTGCCGGGGCGGGTAGATGACGATGCGCGCGCCCGACAGGCCCTTGCCGACATAGTCGTTGGCGTCGCCCTCGAGCGTGAACGAGATGCCGCGCGGCATGAACGCGCCGAAGCTCTGGCCGGCCGAGCCGGTGAAGTGCACCCGGATCGTGTCGTCCGGCAGGCCGGCTCCGCCGTGGTGCTTCGTCACCTCGAAGCCGAGGATCGTGCCCACAGTGCGGTTGACGTTGCGGATGGGCAGGATGATGTCGACCGCCTTCCCGGTTTCTATCGCGGGCCGCGCGAGAGGCACGAGCGTCGTCATGTCCAGCGAGCGCTCGAGGCCGTGGTCCTGGGCGCGCACGCAGCGGATCGGCGTTCCCGCCGGCGGCGGGGGCGGCTTCAGGATCGCCGTGAAGTCCAGGCCGCGGGCCTTCCAGTGCTCCACGGCGGGATCGACGTCGAGCACATCCACCCGCCCGATCATCTCGTCGAACGTGCGGAAGCCCAGTTGCGCCATCAGCTCGCGAGTCTCCTCGGCGACGTAGCGAAAGAAGTTCTCCACGAACTCGGGCTTGCCGGTGAACTTGCGGCGCAGCTCCGGGTTCTGGGTGGCCACTCCCACCGGGCAGGTGTCGAGGTGGCACACCCGCATCATCACGCAGCCCATCACCACGAGCGGCGCGGTCGAGAAGCCGAACTCCTCGGCGCCGAGGAGCGCGGCGATCACGACGTCGCGACCGGTCTTCAACTGGCCGTCCGTCTGCACCACGATGCGGTCGCGCAGCTTGTTCGCCACCAGCACCTGCTGGGTCTCGGCCAG
>CAYOJP010000343.1:0-4144 GCA_964404305.1 uncultured Gammaproteobacteria bacterium | reverse complement strand
GGTTGCGGCCTGAAGATCTTCCGCCGCGAGATCTTCCTCGACCTGCCGGTCTTCGACCACATGCACCGCTTCCTGCCCGCGCTCGTGCGCCAGTGCGGCGGCGAATCGATCTCCGTGCCCGTCAATCACCGCCCGCGCCGCCACGGCGTCTCCAAGTACGGCATCGGCAACCGGTTGTGGGTCGGCCTCGTCGATCTCGCCGGGGTCGCGTGGCTCGGACGCCGGCGGCCGCTGACGGAATTCGAGGAAGTGTCGCCGGAGTGAGCCTGCGGCGAGGGCGCCGCGGGTGCCGGGCCTCGGATCACCGGTCCCGCACTCACCGGCGGAGGCCGACCCCGTCCCGTGGACGAGGCGATGCCGGTGCGGGCACACCGGTCCGGCGTGACACGCGCCCGGCTTGCGTCCACCGCTGCCGGTCGCGCGTGACCACGGCATTCGCCCGCTTCCGCGCACCGACGCTCGAAGGACCGGCCGTTCGCGCCTGAGGCGCAGGACACCGCGATCCGCGCCGCAGCCTCCCGCCGCGCGCCCCATTACAATGTGCGAATGACCTCGCCCCGACCCCACCTGCTGTCCGCGCCCGCGCGCCTCGCGCTCGGGCTGCTGCTGCTGGTCGCAGTCGCGGCCCTCGCATGGCTGGCGCACCTGCAGGATCTGATCGGGATGAGCCTCGATGGCGAGGCGCTCGCCGGCGCGCTGGGCCACCTGCGTGGCGTGCCGCACGCCGGGCTGATGGTCATGCTCGTGTTCTGCCTGCTGGCGCTGGCGGGCGCGCCGCAGTTCCTGCTGATCTTCGCGACCGTGCTCGTGTTCGGAAGCCTGCTGGGCGGCGTCTACTCGTGGCTGGCGACGATGGTGAGCGCGGTGCTCGGCTATGCCCTCGGGTACCTGCTGGGCGCCGAGGCGCTCGCGCGCTGGGGCGGCGAGCGGGTCAACCGTGCGCGCGCCGCGGTCGCCCGGCGCGGCGTGATGTGGAGCGCGCTCATCCGCCTCGTGCCCAGCGGCCCGTTCGTGCTGGTGAACGTGCTGGCGGGCGCCGCGCACGTGCGGGCGCGGGACTTCGTCCTCGGCACGGCGCTGGGCATCGTGCCGAAGATCGGCCTCATCGCCCTCATCACGGCGGGCGTCCTCGACTTCATCGAGGTGCGCGACGCGCGCAGCATGACGATGATCCTCGGCGGCCTCGCCGCGTGGATCGGCCTGGGCCTGTATTTCCGCGAGCGGCTGCGCCGCTCATGAGCCGCGCCGGGGGCGCGCTGCTCGCCGCGCTCGTCGCGGCCTGGGTCGCTACCGCCGGCACCGCGCGCCTGCCGCTGGACGAGCACGAAACGCTCGTCGCGCAGACCGCGCGCGAAATGGCCGCCCGCCGCGACTGGATCGTGCCCTGGTTCAACGACCGCCCCCGCCTCGCCAAGCCACCTCTGAACTACTGGCTCGCCAGCGCGGCCGCCGGCTTCGGCACCGACGTACGCGAGTGGCAGGCGCGGCTGCCGTCCATCCTCGCCGGCATCGGCACGGTGCTGGTGGCCGCCGCGCTCGGTGCGCGCCTGTTCGGTGCGCGCGTCGGGCGCGACGCGGCATGGCTGCTCGCCGCGAGCGCCGGGGTTTTCGCCTACACGCACGATGCCCGGCCGGAGATGCTGTATACGTTCTGGTGCAGCGCGGCGGTGCTCCTGCTCGTCGTCGCGGCGCAGGCGGCCGCGCCGGCTGGCAGGCGGCGGGCGGCGCTCGCGATGTGGGCCTGCGTCGGCGTCGCCGTCCTCGCCAAGGGTCCGCAGCTGCCGGCGATGCTGCTCGTGGCCGGCGCGCTGTGGCTGGGGCTGGCGCGCGGCTGGAAGGCGGCGGGCGCCGTCCTGCACCCGCTGCCGGGCCTGGCGCTGGCGGCGGCCATCGCGGTGCCGTGGTGGCTCCTCCTGAAACTGAACCTGCCTGCGGGAACGCTCGCGGACAGCCAGCTGTCAGGCACCCTGCTGCACCCGACGCCCGGAGCGCTCGCGGATCCCTACTACCTCTATCGCCCGCTGGTCCTGCTTCTGCCGTGGCTGGCGCTGCTGCCGCTCGCGTGGCCGGCACTGCGCCGGACCCGGCGACGGCCGGCAGTGCTGCTGGTGGTCCTGCTGTGCGCGGTGCCGGCGCTGCTCCTGACGCTGGGCCCGCAGAAGCGCTGGTTCTACCTGCTGCCGGCACTGGCGCCGATGGGCGTGCTGCTGGCGCTCGGTGCCCGGCGACTCGCCGCGTGGCGCCGGTGGCGGCCGCGCGCCCGGCTGCCGCGGCTGTTCTGGCCGGCGCACGTGGTGGCGGCCGGCGTCATCGCAACCCTGGCCCTGCTCCGGGCGCCGTCGCTGGCCGCCGCCGCCGGGCTCGCCGTCGTCCTCGTGGCCGCCATCCTCGCCTGGAGCACCGACCGCCGTCCGCCGCGTGCCGCCAGCCGCGCCGGGCTCCAGGCCGCCGTGCTGGCCTTCGCCGGCACCTGGGCCGCGCTGGCGGCCGGTCCGTTGCTGTGGAGCCCGTCCCGCTTCGAAAAGGCGGCCCTCGGGACCCGCCTGGCGACGACCGTCCCGGCCGCGACGCCGGTGCTCGCCTGGGGTGTCACCCCGAACGTATTCATCTATTACGGTCACCGGCCGATACCCGTCGTGGACGGCGCCAGCGCCATCGCGCAGGCCCTGCGGGACGCCCCGCGCGGCCGCGTGATCGTGCTGCTGCCCGAGGACTGGCGCCCGCAACTGCCGCCCGCTGCCATCGAGGAGTTCGGGCAGGTCGACGATGACGGCCACGGCATCGTCGCGGTGACCGTGACGCGATCTTGACGGGCCGTCGGTCAGGCCGGTCGCATGCTGCAGCGCAACCCAATAGAATGGCGACCCCCATGGCGCCCGCCGGCCCCTGCACCGGGCAGGGACCCGATGACCCGACCACCGCAGAGTTGCCCGTGACCGCCACCCCTTCCGCCCGCGCCACCCGCATCGAGCAGCTCCGCACGGCGCTGCGCCAGCGCATCCTCGTCCTCGACGGGGCGATGGGCACGATGATCCAGCGCGAGCAACTCGACGAGGCCGCCTTTCGCGGCGAACGCTTCCGGGACCACGGCCGCGACCTGCGCGGCAACAACGACCTCGTCTCGCTCGTCCGCCCCGACATCATCGAGTCCATTCACGGTGCCTACCTCGCGGCCGGCGCCGACATCGTCGAGACCAACACCTTCAGCTCGACGTCGATCGCCCAGGCGGACTATTCGCTGGAGAGCCTCGCCTACGAGCTGAACCACGCCGGCGCCGCGCTGGCCCGCCGCGCCTGCGCCGCCGCGCAGGCGCGGGACCCCTCCCGCCCGCGCTGGGTGGCGGGGGCCATCGGCCCGACCAACCGCACCTGCTCGATTTCTCCCGACGTCAACCGGCCCGCCTTCCGCAACGTCGATTTCGACACGCTGGTGCGGGCCTACGGCGAGGCCGTCCGCGGGCTGGTCGACGGCGGGGCCGACCTGCTGCTGATCGAGACGGTCTTCGACACGCTCAACGCCAAGGCCGCGATCTACGCGATCCTCGAACACTTCGACGAAACCGGCGTCGAGCTGCCGGTGATGATCTCCGGCACCATCACCGATCTGAGCGGCCGCACGCTGACCGGCCAGACGGTCGAGGCCTTCTGGAACTCCGTGCGGCACGCGAAACCGCTCACCGTGGGCCTGAACTGCGCGCTGGGGGCGAAGCAGATGCGCCCGTTCGTCGAGGAGTTCGCGCAGGTCGCCGATACCTGCATCGCCGTGTACCCCAATGCCGGCCTGCCCAATGCGTTCGGCGCCTACGACGAGCTGCCGGACGACACCGCCGCCGCGATCCGCGACTTCGCGCAGAGCAGCTTCGTCAACGTCGTGGGCGGCTGCTGCGGCACCACCCCCGAGCACATCGGCGCGAGCGCGCGCGCCGTCGCCGGGCTGCCGCCGCGCGAGCCGCCGACCGTCGCGCGGGTATGCCGGCTGTCGGGGCTGGAGCCGCTCAACATCACTCCCGCAACCGGTTTCATCAACGTCGGCGAGCGCACCAACGTCACCGGCTCGCCGAAGTTCGAGCGCCTGATCAAGGAAGGCAACCTGGAGGCCGGGCTCGACATCGCCCGCCAGCAGGTGCAGAACGGCGCGCAGCTC
>CAYOJP010000342.1:0-4172 GCA_964404305.1 uncultured Gammaproteobacteria bacterium | reverse complement strand
TCGCAGCTGCACATCGTCGAGGAGATCGGCAAGGAGCGCTACCTCGCCGAGCAGATCCACGAGTCGGACTCAGCGCGCCGGCTGCGCCTCGCCGCGGAACATCTCGGACAGGATGCGCGGGCCGCGACCGCGGAACGGATCCAGGCGCATCAGCTCGAAGCCGCCGCGCCGCACCACGTCGCCCACCGGCCGGTTCATGTTGCAGCCGTCGGTCAGCCGCACCCAGAGGGGATTGAGGCGATCCTGCCAGCGCGCGGTGGCGGCGTCCGCGCTGCGGCCGTGCTCCACGAAGAACAGGCGCCCGCCGGGCTTGAGCACGCGCCGCAGCTCCAGCAGCGCGCGCTCGGGCTCGGGGATCGAGCACAGCGTCCAGGTGAAGACCGCGCAGTCGAAGCGGCCCGCGTCGAACGGAAGGTTGCCGTCGGCGCGCAGCGCGAGGTGCTCGACCGGGAACGGCGCGCGCGCCATGCGCTCCAGCACCTTGGGCGGCAGGCCGTCGAGCGGATCCACGCCGGTGAGCGACTTCACGCCGGCGCCGTAGTGGCGCAGGTTGAGGCCGGTGCCGATGCCGATCTCGAGCACGTCGCCCTCGGCGCGCTCGATCGTGGCCGGCCGGTAGTCGTTCATCTGGCGCATCGCCAGATCCTGGAAGCGCGGTTTCAGCCAGCGCCCGATGCGGCTCATGCCGGCATTCTGGCAGGCCGGCGCGGATCCTGTCACGCGAGCTGGCGCGCGCGTTCCAGCGCGCTGCGCAGGTCGGGCAGCGCGTTCTCGGCGCCGAGCTTGGCGAGCAGGCCCGAGCGCTCGAGCGCGACGAGCGGCTGCGCATGCACGCCTGCCAGCAGCACACGCGTGCCGTCGCGCCGCGCCTTGTCGACCACGTCCTCGAGCGCGCGCAGCCCGGTCGCGTCGACCGCGAGCACGTCGCGCATCTGCAGGATGAGCACGCGCGGCGCGCGCTCGACCCGGCGCACCGCGTCCTTGAACTTGCTGGCGGCCCCGAAGAAGAGCGCGCCGTGGATCTCGAAGATCTCGACGTCGCGCGGGATCTCGCCGCGCGCATCGGCCTCGGAGTCGACGCGTGGCTCCTCCTCGCTGGCCATGGCGCGGATCGCGCCGGTCTCGCTGATCAGCGCCATGCGCCGCATGAACAGGAAGGCGGCCAGCACCATGCCCGTCTGGATCGCGACGGTCAGGCTGATCAGCACGGTGAGCGCGAAGGTCGTGAGCAGCACGAGCACGTCGCTGCGCGGGCTGCGGAACAGGTGCGCGAACACGCGCCACTCGCTCATGCCCCAGGCGACCGACAGCAGGATGCCGCCGAGCGCGGCCAGCGGGATCAGCTCGGCGTAGCGACCGAACAGCAGCAGGATCAGCAGCAGCGTCAGCGCGTGGACCATGCCGGCGATCGGCGTGCGGCCACCGCTGCGCACGTTGGTCGCGGTGCGCGCGATGGCGCCGGTGGCCGGGATGCCGCCGAAGAACGGCACCGTGAGGTTCGCGACGCCCTGGGCGACCAGCTCCATGTTGGACCGGTGCCGGCCGCCGGTCATGCCGTCGGCCACCACGGCCGAGAGCAGGGACTCGATGGCGGCCAGCAGGGCGATGGCGAGGGCGGGCTGGACGAGCCGGCCGAGGGTGTCGAGGTTCAGCGTATCCCGGTCGAACGGCAGTGAGGGGGCGGGGAGCCCGGCACGGATGGCGCCGAACCGGTCGCCGATGGTCTCGACCGGCAGGTCGAGGAGCGCGACCGCCGCCGTGGCCAGCACGAGTGCCACGAACGGCGCGGGCACGCGGCGGCTCACCTTCGGCCAGAGTCCCAGGATGAGCAGGGTGCCGGCCGCGACGCCGACGGCCCAGGGGTTCACCGACGCGCCGTGCTCGGCGAACGCCCGCAGCTTCTCGACGAAGTGGGCGGGGACCTCGCCCATCGTCAGGCCGAGGACGTCCTTGACCTGGCCGACGGCGATGATGAGCGCGATGCCGGCGGTGAAGCCGATCGTCACGGGGTAGGGGATGAACTTGATGGCGCCGCCCATCCCCGTGAGGCCGAGGGTGACGAGCAGCGCGCCGGCCATGATCGTGGCGAGGGCGAGCCCGCCGTAGCCGTGCTGCTGGACGATGCCGTAGACGATGACGACGAACGCGCCGGTGGGGCCGCCGATCTGGACCCGCGACCCGCCCAGGGCCGAGATGAGGAAGCCGGCGATGATGGCGGTGACGAGGCCCTGCTCGGGCGAGACCCCGCTGGCGATGCCGAAGGCGATGGCGAGCGGGAGCGCGACGACGCCGACGATGACGCCGGCGATCAGGTCCGTCGTGAACTGGTGCCGATCGTACGTGCGGAGCGTCGTGAGCAGCTTGGGCACGAGCACGCGGGAAATCTAGCAGGGAGGTCCGTGATGGGGCGCACCGATGCCCGGGTGGCACTGCTGGTCGAGATCCTGGACGAGGCCTTCGACGCCCGGGGGTGGCACGGCACCACCCTGCGCGGCGCGTTCCGGGGGCTCACCCCGACGCAGGCGCTGTGGCGGCCGTCGCCGCGGCGTCACTGCATCTGGGACTACATCCTCCACACCGCCTACTGGAAGTACGCCGTGCGCCAGCGGCTGACGGGCGGAGCGCGCGGCGCCTTCCCGCGCAAGCCGAGCAACTGGCCGAAGCTCCCCGCGCGGCCGGACGCGAAGGCACTGAAGGCGGACCTCGCGCTGCTGGAGGCGGAACACCGGGCCCTGCGGGAGGTGGTGGCCGGGCTCCCGTCGGCGGCGCTGGACGCACCGTCGGCCAAGGGGACCTGGCGCCAGCGCGAGATGATCCACGGCGTGGCGGCGCACGACCTCTACCACGCCGGGCAGGTGCAGCTGCTGAAGCGGCTGATGCGCTAGCGGCCGGCGCCCTTCACGGGCATCGCGAGCGTCAGGCGGAACCCGTCCGGGTCCTCGATCCCGATGTCGCGCATCCCCCACGACTGGGTCTCGGGTTCGTGGAGGAGCGTGCCGCCCATCGCCTTGATCTTGCGGGCGATGGCGTCGATGTCCTGGATCGTCGTGAGGAAGATGCGGCAGCCGACGCCCTTCACCCGGTCCCGGCCCTTCTGCCAGTCGTCCTGCGAGAGCCAGAGCTCGACGCTGCCGGCCTTCATCTGCGCGCCGAGCAGCACGCCGTGTTCCTCGTACGTCTCGCCGAGGGTGAAGCCGAGGACGTCCCGGTAGAACGCCACGCTGCGGTTGATGTCGTTGACGGTGAAGCCGGGGCTGGCGTCGCGCAGCCGCAGGGACTCGGGCTGGTGCCGCACCGGGCGCGCGGGGGTCGCGCGCCGCACCTTCGCGGCGGCCTTCTTCTTGACCGGCTTCCGGACGGGCTTCTTCGTGGCGGACTTCTTCTTCGCGGCCATGCGGACGGCTCCTCGGGGGACGGTTCCAGCATAACGCCGGGAATCCGTGCAGTCGAGGGCCGCAGCCCTACCGCTTGCTCTTCCCCGAGATGTGGTCGCCGATGAGGATCTTCGAGATCTCCTCCCGCTGGATCTGGTTGGTCCCCTCGTAGATCTGCGTGATCTTGGCGTCGCGCATGTACTTCTCGATCGGGTAGTCGCGCATGTAGCCGTAGCCGCCGAACACCTGGAGCGCGTCCACCGTCACCTTCACCGCGACGTCGGAGGCGAACAGCTTCGCCATCGCCGAGTACATCGTGGGCCGGTCCTTCGGCTGGCTGTCGATGTAGCGGGCGGTGGCGTAGATGAGCGCGCGGGCGGCCTCGACCTCGGTGGCCATCTGCGCCAGCTGGAACCGCAGGCCCTGGAAGGCGGAGATGGGGGACCCGAACTGGCGCCGCTCGCAGGCATAGGCGACCGCGAGGTCGAGCGCGCCCTGCGCGATGCCGAGGGCCTGCGCGCCCACGCCCGGGCGCGAGGCGTCGAAGGTCCGCATCGCGGTGATGAACCCGGTGCCCTCGCGGCCGATGAGGTTCGCCGCGGGGACGCGGCAGTCCTCGAAGTGGAGCTCGCGCGTCGCCGACGCGCGGATCCCCATCTTGTCTTCCTTCTTCCCGAACGTGAAACCGGGCGTGTCCTTTTCCACGATGAACATGCTGGCGCCGCGCGGACCCTTCGCCGGGTTCGTCAGCGCGAGCACGGTGTAGATCTCGGCCTCGCCGCCGTTGGTGATCCACTG
>CAYOJP010000341.1:2069-4194 GCA_964404305.1 uncultured Gammaproteobacteria bacterium | reverse complement strand
CGATGCGAGCACGATCTCGCGCACCAGCGCCTGCAGCTCGCCCGCCAGCGGCGGGGCGGCTAAGAGCGGTCGCTCCAGCCGGCAACGCAGTCCGGCAAGGCCAGTCGCCGCGAGGTGACCGGCCTTTGTCTTTCATGGGCCGCGCCCGGAGCGTCACTGCCGCTACGCCACCGCGGCGACGCCCGCGACGGCGAAGTAACCCCGTCAGACCTACCGGCGCTGGGAGGCCGGTTCCTGCGACGGCGCGAAGCCGTTGGCGCGAAAGAGCCTGTGCAAGGCTTGCACGTCGGCATCGAGTGGCAGGGGTGCCGCGCCTCAGGCCGGAACGTGCGTCGTCGTCACGTCCGCGATCAGCCGGCCACCGTCGGCGGTGACCGTCGTGCGCACCACCGAGACGCGCCGGCCTTTCTTCAGGTACACCGAGGTCGCCGTGAAGGTGCCGTCCTTCCGGTTGCCCAGCAGCTTGGCATCGAGGCTGATCGCCAGCGGAAACCCGGCTGCTCCCGGCTTCATCTCGGCCTCCCCGAACGCGAGCGTGGTGGCGCACACGTCGGCGAACCAGAGGATCGCACCGGCGTGGGCGGTGCCGAACGGATTGAGGATGGACGGGCTGACGGGCATCTCGCCGACTGCCCTGTCGGCGGTCCGCTCGACGATGGAAAACGCAATGGCGCCGTCGTAGCGCATCAGAACGCTTCCTTGTAGGGCCGCAGATCGACTTCCTGGGTCCACGCCGACCGCGGCTGGCGATGGATCTGCCAGTAGGTCTCCGCGATCCCGTCCACGCCCAGCAGGCCATCGGACCCGAGGCGTTCGACCACCTGTGGAAGCAGGTTGCGCAACCGGTCGCCGTCGATGCCGCCGTCGATGACCACGTGCGCCACGTGCAGCCCCCTGGCCCCGTACGCGCGGGCCATGCTCTGCGAGATCATGCGCAGCCCGGCCTTCGCGGCCGCGAAGTGCGCGAAGTCGGCCTTGCCCCGCAGGCTGCCCGACGCGCCGGTGAACAGGATCGTGCCGCGTCCCAGCGGCAGCAGGCGGCGTGCGGCCTCGCGGCCGACGAGGAAGCCTCCGAAGCAGCCCACGCGCCAGAAGTCCTCGAACTGCGCCGCCGTGAGCTCGGTGAACTCGATGATCGCGTTGTTGCCGGCGTTGAAGACGACGACATCGGGCGGATCGAGGCCGTCGGCCGGCTCGAAGGCGAGGTCGAACAGCGCGATGACGTCGGATTCCTTCGTGGTGTCGGTGGCGACGGCCTGTGCGCTGCCGCCCGCGGCGCGGATGCCGGCGGCGAGCGCCTCGACCTTCGATGCCGTGCGGCCGGCGACGTAGACGTGGTAGCCCTCGCCCGCGAAGCGCCTGGATACGGCACCGCCGACGCCGCGTTCCGCTCCGACCCCGACCACGATTGCGGTTGGCTTTCCCATGACGCGCATCCTCCGCGGGACGACAGCCGGCGTGACATGGGCTAAAGTTACTTCATATCTTGAAGTGAGTCCACCTCGATGAGCCTCGCCGGCCTTGCCGCGCAGACCTGCTCCGTCGCCCGCGCCCTGTCGATCGTCGGGGACGCGTGGGCGCTGATGATCGTGCGCGAACTGTTCCTCGGCTCGCGCCGCTTCGACGAATTCCTCGCGCATACCGGGATCTCGCCGCACCTGCTGTCCGTGCGGCTGCGCTGGCTGGAAGCGGACGGCATCGTCGTGCGCCAGGCCTACCAGGAGCGGCCGGTCCGGCACGAGTACCGGCTGACGAGGAAGGGCCTCGACCTGTGGCCCGTCATCACCACGCTGCGCCAATGGGCCGATCGTTGGGGCGAGTGGCCGCACGGACCACCTGTGAAGGTGCGGCACAAGGCCTGTGGCCACCTCGCCCGCGCGAAGACCGTGTGCGCCGCGTGCGGCGAGGCGATCGGGCCGCTCGACGTCGAGGTCGTGATGTCCCCGCCCGCGCAGGAGGAACGCCGGCGGGCCAGGACGCGTCGTGGCGGCGACGCGGAGCCTCGTCCGGGCTAATCCGGCAGGGCGCCATCTTCGTAACCCGGACGCAGGACGACCCGCCGTTCGCGCTCTCGACGCGAAACGTGCCGGACACCCTGATGACGCGCAGGCGCTCGTAGCGCACG
>CAYOJP010000341.1:0-1969 GCA_964404305.1 uncultured Gammaproteobacteria bacterium | reverse complement strand
TCCTGCGACGGCGCGAAGCCGTTGCGGCGGAAGAAGCCGTGCAGGGCGTGTGCATCGGCATCGATCTGCGTGCGCACCCGCTCGATGCGCAGTACCGCGAGGTTGACCAGCAACTGGCTCATGAGCGCGCTCGCCACGCGCCGGTGCGCGTAGCCCGGATCGACGCCCAGCGTGTCGAGCACCGCGAGCGGGTCGGTGCGGGCGAACTCGCCGAAGTCCACCCGCGCCATGACGACGCCGACGACGTGCCCGTCCAGCTCGGCGACCAGCGATACGCGGACGCCGGAGACCGTGAGGACCTCGCGCAGCTTGCGCTCGAAGTACGCGCGGCGGTCGACGCCCGTGACACGGCGATCGATGCGGACGATGGCGTCCAGGTCCTGTGCCCGCAGGGAACGGCACGGCACCCGATCGTGCGCGAGAGTCGAGTAGTCCGCCTCCGGCGGCATGCCGTAGTCGACTTCGGCGCGCGTGACGAACCCCTGTTCCTCGACCGGATCGGCCCCGGGGGGCGCTTCGACCTCGCGCTCTAGGACGTAGCGCGGCGCGAGCTCGAAACCGCTGCGATCGAAGAACTGCAGCAGGCGGTGATTGCGCCACTCCGCCTGCGTCTCCATGGTGGCGACGCCGCGATGCGCCAGCACCGCCTGCGTCGCCGCCAGCATCGCCTGCCCGACGCCGCGGTGCTGCCCGGCCGGATCGACCCCCAGTGCGTCGAGCACCGCCGCCGGCACGGAGGTGCCGAACTCGCCGTCGGTGATGCGCGCGAGCATGAAGCCCTGCAGCCCGCCGCCATCGTCCCAGCCGGTGTAGACGTAGTGCTTCGGCTCGGCGAGAGCGGCCTCCAGGCGCTTGGCGAAGAAGCCCAGGCGGTTGCGGCCGGTGCTGGCCGCGTCGATCGCGATCACGCGCTCCAGGTCGCGGACCGTGAGCGGGCGGACATGGGACGGGGACTGCGCCTGGGCGCTTGCGGTGCTCATGGTTGCCTCCTTGGTGTCGGTCGCGCGGCGGGGGCGGCTCAGCTCGCCTTCGCCAGCAGGTTCTGCCCCTGCAGCTTCTCGTACCGGAACGCGCCCCAGACGGCGGCCCCGATGGCCCCCGCGTAGATCGAGTCCTCGTGGCTGACCACCTCCACGCCCACCTTCTGCTCGGCCATCTGGGTACGGATCGCCTCGACCAGGCCCACGTCGTTGGCGAGCCCGCCGGTGATGAGCACGACGCCGCCTTCCACCTTGGTCGACTTGATGAGCTTGGCGAGCCGGTCGGCCATCGACAGGTGGATGCCGCGCAGGATGTTCGACGTGGTGATGCCGCGCGAGACCATGTTGATGACGTCGGTTTCGGCGAGCACCGCGCAGATGCTGGACACCTTCTCCGGATCGTCCGCCGCCACCGACAACGGCCCGATCTCCTCGATGGCCACGCCCAGGTAGCGGGCGATGTTCTCGAGGAACTGGCCCGAGCCCGACGCGCACTGGCTCGTCATCTTGTAGGAGAGCACCTTGCCGCGCTCGTCGACCGAGATCGCGCGGCCGTTGAGCGCGCCGATGTCGACGACCGCGCGGGCCTCGGGATTCAGGAACACGCCGCCGCGCGCGTGCGTCGTCATCGAGTAGAAGTGCCAGGTCGCGAACTTGACGTTCTCGCCCTCGCCGGTGGTGGCGATGTAGTCGATCGCCTCGGGCGAGACGCCGGCGTCGGAGAGCACGCCTTCCCGTCCCTCCTCGGCGAGCGACATCGGATCGCGGCGCCGGATGCGCTCGCAGCGCTTCGCGAGCCACTCCGGGCCGTCGGGTCCGTGGCGGAACAGGACGCTCTTGACCGCGCCCGAGCCGATGTCGATTCCGATCGTGTAGGTCAGGGTCGTGCGCCCCCTCAGGCTCGTGCTTCCACGGACTTGCCTTCCTCGACCACCGCGCGCCAGGCGAACGTCGCGCCGCCGAGCGCCCCGGTGTAGATCGAGTCGGGG
>CAYOJP010000340.1:0-4200 GCA_964404305.1 uncultured Gammaproteobacteria bacterium | reverse complement strand
CCCTCCCCGGGGTTGGCGCCGACGCTATCGCGGCTGAAGCCGCTCCTACAGGAGCACTGGCACGACGTCGATCGAACGTTCCTGTAGGAGCGGGCTTGCCCGCGATAGCCCTCCCCGGGGTTGGCGCCGACGCTATCGCGGCTGAAGCCGCTCCTACAGGAGTTCTACTCCAGCGCTGAGCGAACGTTACCCGATCGTGCGCGCCAGCGTCGCGAACCGGTCGAGCAGCGGCATGACGTCGTCGCGCGGCAGCGAGGGAACCTGGTACAGCACGCGCGCGACGCCCGCATCGCGGTACTGCGCGAGCTGGCCGGCGTCGGTCGGCGCGTTGTACACGCTCAACGCCACCGCGCCCGGCGCGCGCCCGGCCTCCGCTTCCAGCTCCCGCAGCAGCGGGAGCTTGTCGACGATGCCGCTGCCGTCCGGACGCGGCAGCGGCGCCCAGCCGTCGGCCCAGGCCACCGCGCGCTTCGCCGCCCCCGGCCAGCCGCCGCCGACGTGGATCGGCGGATGCGGCTTCTGCACGGGCTTGGGCTGCTGGTGGAGCGGGTCGAAGTTCACGTGCTGCCCGTGATACTCGGCGGGCTCCTGCGTCCAGATCGCCTTCATCGCCTCCACGCGCTCGCGCAGGATGCCGAACCGTCGCCCGGTGTCGGTGCCGTGGTTGCGCATCTCCTCGATCAGCCAGCCCGCGCCCACGCCGAAGATCACCCGGCCGCCCGAGAGCACGTCGAGCGAGGCGACCTCCTTGGCGGTGTGGATCGGATCGCGCTGGATGACCAGGCACACGCCGGTCGCGAGCCGGATCCGCGAGGTGACCGCGGCCGCGGCGGCCAGCGCCACGAACGGGTCGAGCGTCTCGTAGTAATACTGCGGCAGCTCACCCCCGGCGGGAAACGGCGTGCGCCGCACGGCCGGCACGTGCGAGTGCTCGGCAATCCACAGGGACTCCAGGCCGCGCGCCTCGGCCTCGCGCGCGAGCTCGGGGAACGGGATGGAACCGGCGGTGGGGAAGTGCAGGATGCCGTGGTGCATGGGGCTCGACCGTCAGGACGCGGGATGCGCCGAAGTGGCACCGTAACCGGAACCGGTGCCCGCCGGAAGTGCGCCGGCGGGCACCGGGGTGTCGGCTACAGGTCGTACCCCCGCTCGTTGTGCAGCACGAGGTCCAGCCCCTCCGTCTCCTGGTCCGGGCTCACCCGCAGCGGCGTGACCAGCGCCGTGAGTTTCAGCAGCCCCCAGGTCGCAACGACGGTCCAGCCGAGCACCGCCGCGACGGCGATCGCCTGCACGCCGAGCTGTTTCGCGATGACGATGTCCTGCTGCCCGGAGAACACGCCCAGCGCACTGCTGGCGAACACGCCGGTCAGGAGCGTGCCGAGGATGCCGCCCACGCCGTGGACGGGGAACACGTCGAGGGAATCGTCCACGTGCAGCGTGCGCTTCATGTAGTTGGTGGCGACGAAGCACAGCAGGCCGGCCAGCGTGCCGATGACGAGCGCCCCGGCAGGGCCCACGTACCCGGAGGCCGGCGTGATGGTGCCCAGCCCCGCGACCATGCCGGTCACCGCGCCCAGCGCGCTCGGCTTGCGGAAGCGGACCCACTCCGCGCACAGCCACACGAAGGCGCCGGCCGAGGCCGAGATGTGCGTGACCAGGATCGCCATCGCCGCGTCGCCATTGGCGGCCAGCGCACTGCCGCCGTTGAAGCCGAACCAGCCGACCCAGAGCATGCCGGCGCCGGCGACGGTGATCGTCATGTTGTGCGGAGGCATCGCCTGGTTGGGAAAGCCGCGCCGATGGCCGAGCACGAGCGCGGCGGTGAGGGCGCCGGCACCGGCGGTAATGTGCACGACGAGACCTCCGGCGAAGTCGAGCACGCCCATCTGCTGCAGCCAGCCGCCGCCCCACACCCAGTGCGCGACCGGCACGTAGACCGCCAGCAGCCACAGGCCGGAGAACAGCAGGCAGGCGCCGAAGCGCATGCGCTCGGCGAAGGCGCCCACCACCAGCGCCGGGGTGATGATCGCGAAGGTGAGCTGGAACATCGCGAAGGCGGTTTCCGGGAGCGCGCCGCTGAGCGAATCCTGCGTCACGCCGGCGAACAGCACCTTCGACAGGCCGCCCACGAGCGCGTTGCCCTCGCTGAAGGCGAGGCTGTAGCCGGCAAGCAGCCACAGGATCGTCACCACGCAGGTGATGGCGATGCACTGCATCAGCACCGACAGCACGTTCTTGCTGCGCACGAGGCCGCCGTAGAACAGCGACAGGCCCGGCAGCGTCATGAACAGCACGAGCGCGGTGGCGGTGAGGATCCAGGCGGTGTGGCCGGAGTCGGCCGTGGCGGTGTCGGCGAGCGTCGCCGGCGCCGCGGCGGCCAGGGCCGCGAGCACGGCGAGCCGGCGTCGCGCGGTGGGCTGCGTCATGGTGGTGTCTCCCCCGGGGGGCCGGTCGTTGTCGTCCCGGCGCACGAGGTGCCCGGTCGTGGCGCCGGGCGGCCCGTTCCGGCACCGGGCGCTAGTCTAATCCGGGGCTTCGTGGCCCCGCAGGCTTTTTTTTGCCCGCCCCGGCAGTTCCGGGCCGTCCGGACGGGCCGCGCGGCGCGAGCCGCCGGGTCGACCCCTTATACTGGCGCGCAGCGACAATCGCCGGGACGGACTCATGCCCTCGTTCGACGTGGTTTCCGAGCTCGACTTCCACGAGGTCACCAATGCGCTCGACCAGGCCAGCCGCGAGGTCGGCACGCGCTTCGACTTCAAGGGGTCCGACGCCGGCTACGAGCGCACGGACGACGTCATCACGATGACGGCGGCGTCCGAGTACCAGCTCCAGCAGATGCTGGAGATCCTCTACAACAAGCTGGCCAGGCGCGGCATCGACCTGAAGGCCATCGAGGCCGGCAAGGCCGTGGAGACCGGGCGCACCTGGACGCAGCCCGTGACCCTCAGGCACGGGCTGGATGCGAAGCTGGCGAAGCAGGTCGTGCAACTGGTGAAGGACAGCAAGCTGAAGGTCACCGCCGCGATCCAGGGCGCGCAGGTGCGCATCACCGGCAAGAAGCGCGACGACCTGCAGGCCGCCATCGCGATGCTGCGCGCGGCGAAGGTCGACCTGCCGCTGCAGTACGAGAATTTCCGGGAGTGAGCGGACGGCGGGCGGGGGAACTGAAGTCCGGCCCTCCCGGCCGCGGCGTCCGGACCGTGTGGCGTCGCCCTTCGTCCTGGCCCGATGGCAGGTCTCCGGGTCCGGGGCCGGCCCGTGGCCCGGGCGATCGGGGCTGAGGAAACGCAGGCGCCGCGTCAGCCAGCCGCCTCGGGGCAACGGCCGGGAGCCCGGCCGCCGGAACCGGATGCTGCGGCGCCGTACGGTTGGGCATCCGCCGGGCAGGCGCTACACTTCGGGCCCGGTCCACCGCGACGCGGGGCTTACCGAATGATCGTCCGCAAGCTGCACCACGTGGCCTACCGCTGTCGCGACGCGCGCGAGACCGTGGACTTCTACACCCGCGTGCTCGGCCTGCGCTATGCGCACGCCGTGCGCAACGACCGCGTGCCTTCGACGCAGGAGCTCTACCCGCACCTGCACGTGTTCTTCGAGATGGACGACGGCAGCTACGTCGCCTTCTTCGAGGTCCCCAACGAGAAGCCGATGGCCCTGGACCCGAACACGCCCGCGTGGGTGCAGCACCTGGCCCTGGAGATCGACGGCGGGCAGGCCATGCAGGCGGCGATGGACCGGCTGCGCGCGCACGGCGTCGACTACATCGGCCCCATCGACCACGGCTTCGTGCAGTCGATCTATTTCTTCGACCCGAGCGGCCACCGCCTCGAGCTCACGTACCGCAGCCATGCCCCCGGGGAACTCGAGGCCGGCGCGCGCGCGGCGCCCGTGCTGCTCGAACGCTGGCTCGCCGACAAGGCGGCGCGCAAGGCCGGCTGATCCGCGCCGCCGGCGGGAAACGGGACAGCCCGGGGACAGCCCCCCTACTTCGAGGCCGGCGGGGACGCCCCCCGTTGCCTCGATCCCGGGGACGGCCCCGGTGTCCCCGCGGTTCCCGCCCGGCGCGCCGCCCGTCATCGCAACTACCAAGGAGAACGCCCGTGCCCTACGCGATCATCACCAAGGACAAGCCCGGCGCGCTGGAACAGCGGCTCGCCGCGCGCCCGCCGCACATCGAGTACCTCGACGCCAACAAGCACC
>CAYOJP010000339.1:0-4215 GCA_964404305.1 uncultured Gammaproteobacteria bacterium | reverse complement strand
TCCAGCTTCGCGAGCAGCCCGGCCTCGATCGCATCGGCCCGCGCCTGGTCCGCGCGCATCGCCTCGGCGCCCCCGCGATACCAGTCCGGGTCGCCCATGCGCTGCGCGAGCGCGCGCTGCTCGGCCTCCAGCGCCTCGATCTCGCCCGGCAGTGCCGCCAGCTCGCGGCTCTCCCGGTAGCTCAGCTTCGCGCGTTGCGGCGCTCGCTCGCTCGCGTCCTGCCGGGCCGCGGTCCTGGCGGCCGGCGCGGGGGACGCGGCCGGCGCGCGTTGCGCCAGCGCGTCGCTGTAGCCGCCGACGTACTCGCGCCACCGTCCCGCGCCTTCCGCGACCAGCGTCTGCGTGACCACGTTGTCGAGGAACACGCGGTCGTGGCTCACGAGCAGGATCGTGCCGGGGTAGTCCTGCAGGCGCGCCTCCAGCAGTTCGAGCGACTCGATGTCGAGGTCGTTGGTGGGCTCGTCGAGGACCAGCAGGTTCGCGGGCCGGGCGAACAGGCGCGCGAGCAGCAGGCGGTTGCGCTCGCCGCCCGACAGCGCCTTCACCGGCGTGCGTGCCCGCGCCGGCGAGAACAGGAAGTCGCCGAGGTAGGTGGCGACGTGCCGGCGCTCGCCGCCCACCTCGATCCAGTCCGATCCGGGGCTGATCGTGTCGCCGAGCGTGCGCTCCGGATCGAGCTGTTCGCGCATCTGGTCGAAGTAGGCGATCTGCAGGCCGGTGCCGAGGCGCACCGTGCCGGCGTCGGGCGCCAGGGTGCCGAGCAGCAGGCGGATGAGCGTGGACTTGCCGGCGCCGTTCGGGCCGACCAGCCCCAGCCGGTCGCCGCGCATCACGCGCAGGTTCAGCCCGGCGACGATCGGGCGGCCAGCGAAGGCCTTGGCGACCTCGGTCAGCTCGGCGACCAGCCGGCCCGAGCGCTCGCCGGCGTCGATCGCCAGCCGCAGCGAGCCGATCTGCTCGCGCCGCTCGCTGCGTTCGCGGCGCAACTGCTCCAGGCGCCGGACCCGGCCCTCGTTGCGCGTGCGCCGGGCCTCCACGCCCTGGCGGATCCAGGCCTCCTCCTGCGCGTGCAGCTTGTCGAAGCGGCGGTTCGCGGCGGCCTCGGCGGCGAGCTCGGCGGCCTTCACCTGCTCGTAGGCGCCGTAGCGGCCGGGGTAGGAGCGCAGCACGCCGCGGTCCAGTTCCACGATGCGCGTGGCGACGCGGTCGAGGAACCAGCGATCGTGCGTGATGACGATGGCGGCCGGGCCGGCCGCGACCAGCGCCGCGAGCCGGTCGATGGCCTCGATGTCCAGATGGTTGGTGGGCTCGTCCAGGAGCAGCACGTCCGGCTGCAGGGCGAACGCCAGCGCCAGCGCGCCGCGCTTGCGCTCCCCGCCCGATGCCGCCGCCGGGGCGATCGCGCCGTCCACCTCGAGTCGCCCGAGCCATTCGTCGAGCCTTGCTTCGGCGCGCCAGCGGTCGCGCTCGTCGGCAATGCCGGCCAGCGCGCCGCGCTCCGCCAGACTCTCGCGCAGCGTCGGGGCGTCGGGCAGTTCCGGCTCCTGCTCGACGAGCGCGGCGCGCAGGCCCCCGGTCCGGCGGATCTCGCCGCCGTCGAGCGCGATCCGGCCGGCAATCACGCCCAGCAGCGACGACTTGCCCGAGCCGTTGCGACCGATGAGGCCGACGCGCTCGCCGGCCTCCAGCGCGAAGTCGCTGCCGTCGAGGAGGGGGGCGAGACCGTAAGCGAGGCGGGCGCCGTGCAGGGTGACGAGGGCCATGGCGGCGGCACGATACCGGAACCGGGCCGGCGCTGCTCAGGCCATCAGGCGTCGGCCTCCAGCCGGGCCTTGATGATGTACATCTCCGTTTCGTGCGCCACCGCCGTGCGCTGCCAGTCCGCGTCGGGCACGCCGTGCGGGCGCCAGGCGAGGAGGGTCACGACGCAGGTGCCCTCCGGCCGGCCGAGGAGTTCCCCGGGCAGGACCCGGATCAGGGCGAGGGTCCGCAGCGACGCCGGGGCCCGCCCGACGTCGTACCAGATGACCCCGTGCACCGGGTCGGGGCGGATGCGGATGTATTCGCGCCCGCCGCCGAACATGGAGATCCCGGTGAACAGGTCCGGTCCCTCCTGCCGGCGGTCGATGCTGCCCAGGGCCCACTCCCCCTGGCGGATGCCGTCGGCCAGGTAGGCGAGGGCGGTTGTTGCATCGCATCGAACCTCGATGCTGGCGGAATGGCACCATGGGTCGGCGACGGTCATGTGCAGATTTCTCCCCCCGGGGGTCTTGCCGGACCCCGAAAATAGTGCTTTGTATTCGGTCAGATTTGCGGTTAATCTTGACTTGCCACGGAATATCCCTTCAGTCCTTCCGGCTCTGCCCATCACTCACGTGTTCGGCTACCCCCGCGACGTACTGACAGGCCCCGCGGCCCTTCAATTCAATTCGCTTTAGAGGTTTCAACGTGCAGACAGGTACAGTCAAGTGGTTCAACGAGTCCAAGGGCTATGGTTTCATCACCCCCGAGGACGGCGGTAAGGACGTGTTCGTGCACTTCTCCTCGATCAAGGGCTCCGGTTTCCGGAACCTGGCCGAGGGGCAGCGTGTGACGTTCGACGTCGAGAAGACCCCGAAAGGCCTCGCCGCGACCAACGTCTCGCCCGCCTGAGCGAACCGCTCGACGAGTGAACTCGGAACCCCGCTTCGGCGGGGTTCTTTTTTTGGTGACTGGTGACTGGCAATTGGTAAGCGGTTACTGGAGGCGCAACCAGGAACTCACCAGTCACCAGTCACCAATCACCGGTTACCGCCCTATGTCCTCCGACCGTCCCCGTTCCCGCGACCTGCGTCCGCTGCGGGCCTTGTGGGCATTCGTGCGCCCGTACCGGCGCACGCTGGCCCTGGCGCTCGTCGCGCTCGCGGTCGCGGCCGGTGCGCTGCTGGCGCTGCCGGTGTCGGTGCGCTGGATGATCGACCACGGCTTCGCCGCGGGCGACGTCGATCGGTATTTCGCCGGCCTGCTCGGCATCGCGACGGTCTACGCGCTCGCGGCCGCGGCGCGCTTCCAGCTCGTCTCCTGGCTCGGCGAGCGCGTGGTGGCCGACCTGCGCAGCGCCGTCTACGCCCACGTGATGCGGATGAGCCCCGAGTTCTACGAGGTCACGCGCACGGGCGAGGTGCTCTCGCGCCTGACGACCGACACCACGCTGGTGCAGTCGGTGGTGGGCGTGGGCCTGTCGATCACGCTGCGCAGCCTCGTCAGCCTCGCCGGCAGCCTGGCAATGCTGGTGGTGACCAGCCCCAAGCTCGCCGGGATGATCCTCGTGCTGCTGCCGCTCGTGGTGCTCCCGCTCATCGCGCTCGGGCGCCGCGTGCGCCGGCTCTCGCGCGACTCGCAGGACCGCATCGCGGACACGAGCGCCGTCGCCGGCGAGACGCTGAACGCGATCGAGACCGTGCAGGCGTTCCGGCTCGAGGCCCTGCAGGCCGCCCGCTACACCCGCGCGGTCGAGGAGGCCTTCGCGACCGCGGTGCGCCGCATCCGGGTGCGCTCGTGGCTGACGGCAATCGGCATCCTGTGCGTGTTCGGGGCGATCACGTTCGTGCTGTGGACGGGCGCGCAGTCCGTGGTCGCGGGAAGCATGAGCGCGGGCGAACTGGGCCAGTTCCTCCTGTACGCGATCTTCGTCGCCGGCGCGAGCGCCTCGCTGACCGAGATGTGGGGCGAGGTGCAGCGGGCCGCGGGCGCGACCGAACGCCTGCTCGAGCTGCTCGGCTCGCAGCCCGTCATCGTCGCGCCCGCTAACCCGCTGCCGCTGCCCGCCGATCGCAGCGGGCACATCGAGCTTCGCGGGGTGCGGTTCGCGTATGCGACCCGGGCGGGCGAGCGCGCCCTCGACGACGTCACCGCGGTGATCGAGCCGGGCGAGACCGTGGCGCTGGTGGGGCCCTCGGGCGCGGGCAAGTCGACGCTGTTCAAGCTGCTGCTGCGCTTCTACGACCCGGCGTCCGGCAGCATCCTGCTCGACGGCGTGGACATCGCGCGGGCCGATCCGGCGGCGGTGCGCGCGCGCATCGGCATCGTTCCCCAGGAGACCGTGCTGTTTGCCGACGCGATCATGGGGCTCGGCTTCCGCGAGGCGTGCAAGGCCGGCATCTCGTTCGGCAAGGACGACATGGTCGTGCCGGCGACCAAGGAGAAGCTGATCGAGGAAACGCGCCATCGCGTGCG
>CAYOJP010000338.1:0-4217 GCA_964404305.1 uncultured Gammaproteobacteria bacterium | reverse complement strand
TGCGCACGGTGCTGCCGGCCGTGGATCCGCGGACCCGGACCCGCGAAGCGCGCTTCGACTTCCCCGGTGAGCGTCCGCCGCCGGGGGCCGCCGGGCGCCTGCTGTGGACCGATGCGCGCCCGCACGTGCCGCCCGAGCTGATCGTCCGCCGTGGCGGCGCGCTCGGGATCTTCACGGCGGTGGCGGGCCGCGCCGTGTTCCTGCCCCTGCCCGACGCCGAGCCCGGCCGTCCCGCCGCCGTGGCGCTGCCGGCGGATGCGCGCATCGTCGTCGAGGGCCAGTACGCCCTGGAGGACGGCGCGCTACTGCCGGCGGACGGCGGCCGATGAACCTGCTCCAGCGCTTCTACGCCAACCACGTCCTCGCGAACCTCGTCTTCGTGCTGGTGCTGGGCCTGGGCGCGGTGGCGTACACGCAGTTGCCGCGCGCCAAGGATCCTGAGATCAACTTCAACTGGATCAGCGTCATCGTGTTCCTGCCCGGGGCCGCGGCGGTCGACGTCGAGCGGCGCGTCACCGATCCGCTCGAGGATGCCATCCGCGCCAACGTGCAGGACATCCGCTTCGTCTCCTCGACCAGCCGCGACGGCATCTGCAACATCCTGGTCCGCTTCAACGACATCGACGAGCGCAACTTCGACAAGCGGGTCGCCGACCTGCGGCGCGAGGTGCAGAACACCTATACCGACGAACTGCCCGAGGAGGCCGAGGAACCGATCATCGACGAGATCACGACCTCCAACGCCTTCCCGTCGGCCACCGTCGTCGTCACCGCCGCCGGCGACGACGAGCACCTGCGCCGCCAGGCGCTCAACGTGCGCAAGGACCTCGAGCGGCTGCGCGGCGTGGACCGCGTGCTCGACGTCGGCTTCGACGAGCCCGAGCTGCACGTCGCGTTCCTGCCCGAGCGCCTGCAGGGCCTGGACCTCTCGCCGGCCGACATCGCCGACACCGTCCGCGCCTACTTCCGCGACGTGTCCGCCGGCGATCTGGAGACCGCGGGCGACAAGTGGCTCGTGCGCCTGGCCGGCACCGACGCCGACCCGGGCCGGCTCGCGGACCTGCCGATCGCCACCGCCGCGGGCGTGGTGCCGCTCGGCAGCATCGCCCGGCTGTACCGCACGACCGAGGAGCCGGCCGAGATCGTCCGCCACCTGGGCCGCCCGGCCATCCTGCTCGCGGTCAACAAGCGGCCGGGCACCAACGTCATCGATCTCGTCGACCGGGTGCGGGCCTACGTGGAGGAGCGCAACGCGCGCGGCGCGACCTCGGGAACGCGCCTCGTGCTGATCGACGACCAGACCGAGGCGACCCGCGACGCGCTGGCGCTGATGGAGAGCAATGCCCTGCTCGGCCTCGGCCTGGTGCTCGCGACCACCTGGCTGTTCCTGAGCACCCGCATCGCCCTCCTCACCAGCGCCGGCATCCCGTTCGCGCTGGCCGGCACGTGCATCGTGCTGTACGTGGCCGGCTCGTCCCTCAACAACAGCGTGCTGCTGGGCATCGTCATCGCGCTCGGCATGCTGGTGGACGACTCGGTGGTGGTCGTGGAGACGATCTACCGGCGACTGCAGGCGGGGGTCGCGCCGCTCACCGCCGCGGTCGCGGCGCTGCGGGAGGTGTTCGCGCCGGTCACCAGCTCGGTGCTGACCACGGTCGCCGCCTTCCTGCCGCTGATGCTGATGCCCGGGATCCTCGGCCAGTTCATGCAGATCGTGCCGCTCGTGGTGACGCTGGCGCTCGCGTTCAGCCTGATCGAGGCCTACTGGATGCTGCCGGCGCACGTGGCGGCGCTGCGCCACCGCCTCGACCGGCCCTCGCGCGTGCAGCAACTGCGCGAGGCGTTCACGCGCACCGTCCGCCGCCGCTACGTCGTGCTGCTGTTGCGCTCGCTGCGGCACCCGTGGCTGTCGGCGCTCGTGATCCTGGCGCTGTTCGCCGTCGCCGCAGGCGCACTGGCGGCGGGCCTCGTGCCGTTCCGGTTCTTCGCGTTCGACCCCGCCCGGGTCTTCTACGTCAACGTCGAGATGCCACCCGGCACCTCGCTCGCCCGGACCGCCGAGGTGGCGCAGGCGCTGGACGACCGGGTCCGCGCCACCGTGCCGCCGGGCGAACTGCGCGGCAGCGTCGCGTACGCCGGGCAGATGTTCACCCAGACCGAGCCGCTGTTCGGCGACACGGTCGGGCAGGTGCTGGTCAGCCTGCGCCCGGCCGGGCCGCAGTCCACGCCCGTCGAGGCCATCACGGCCGACGTGCTCGCGGCCGCGCGCGGCGCCGCGACGGAGGCGAGCAACCTCTACATCTACCAGGTGAAGGACGGCCCGCCGACGCTGAAGCCCGTGAGCGTCAAGGTGCGCGGCGACGACTACGCCGGGATCGTCGCGGCGACCGCTGCATTGCAGGCGTTCATGGCCACGCGGCCGGAGTTCACCAACGTCTCCACCGACTATCGCCCGGGCAGCCCGGAGGTCGTGCTGCGGCAGGATGGCGACGCCGTGCACCGCAGCGGCGTCGGGCCGACGACCGCGAGCCGCTCCATCGGCCTGTACGTCGACGGCGAGATCGTCACCACCTTCCAGCACCAGGGCGAGGAGATCACCGTGCGCGTGCGCCCCGAGCCCGGGAGCATCCGCGACGTGGCCGATCTCCTGCGCCAGCCGGTCGCCCTGCGCGACGGGCGCCCGGTGCCGCTCGGCGAGCTGGTCGAGGTCGAGCACGGCCGCGGCCAGCAGAACATCCGCCACTACAATTTCCGGCGCGCGATCACCCTGGAGGCCGACCTCGATGCCGCGCGCATCGACACGGTCGCGGCCAACCGCATGCTGCGCGAGGAATGGGAGCGCATCGCGGCCCGCCACCCGGACATCGATCTCGACTTCAGCGGCGAACTCGACGACATCCAGGAGAGCCTGGGGGCGATCCAGTTCCTGTTCCTGCTCGGCATCGGGCTCATCTATGCGATCCTGGGCACGCAGTTCCGCAGCTACTTCCAGCCCTTCCTCATCATGATCACGGTGCCACTGGCGTTCACCGGCGTGGTCATCGGCCTGGCGGTGACGGGCAACCCGCTGTCCCTGTACACGCTGTACGGCGTCGTGGCGCTGGCGGGCGTGGCCGTGAACTCGGCCATCGTCCTCATCTCGGCCGCGAACGACCGGCTCGAGGCCGGCGCCGGGCTCCTGCACGCGACGGTGTACGCCGCGCGCGTGCGCGTGATCCCCATCCTCATCACCTCGCTCACGACCATCGCCGGCCTGTTCTCGCTCGCCACGGGACTGGGTGGCAAGTCGCTCGTGTGGGGACCGGTGGCGACCGCGATCGTGTGGGGACTGGCGGTGTCGACGCTGCTGACGCTGTTCGTGATTCCGCTGCTGTACCGTGCGACGATGGGGCGCGCGGCCGCCCGGCTGGCCGCGGCCGGAGGTGCCGGACGCCATGCAGATGCCTGACGAGCGCGCGCCGCGCGCGCCCTTCGACCCCTTCCCCGTGTTCGCGCTGGTCGCCGCGCTCGATGCCTTGCTCGCCCTGGCGCTGCTCGCCGGCGCCCCGCTCGGCACGCGCGCCGGCTGGTGGCCGTACACGATCGGGCTGCCGCTGACGCTCGCGTCGGCCGTCGTCGGCGCGACGGCCACCGCCCTGGCGCTGTTCGCCCGGCGGCGCATGGGCGAGGCGCGCCGGCATGCCGGACTCGCCCGGCTGGCCGCGGCGGCGGCCTGGCTCGGCGCCGTGCCGTTCGTCGTGCTGGCACCGGCCGCGGTGCGCGCGTTCTCGGTGCCGCAGATCCACGACCTCAGCACCGACCCTGACGAGCCGCCCGGCTTCGTCGCCCCGGCCATCCTCGCCGCGCCGCGCGAGAACCCGCTCGACTACGAGCGCGCGGCGCTCGCGGCAGTGACCCGCGAGGCCTACCCCGACGTCCGCCCGATTGCGACACTCATGCCGCCCGAAGCGGCTTTCGCGCGCGCCCACGCGGTGGCGACCGATCTGGGCTGGGACATCGTCGAGGCGGAGCCGCCCGGCAGCATGGGCAGCACGGCGGCACGGATCGAGGCGTCAGTGCGCACGCGCTGGTTCGGCTTCACGGACGACGTGAGCATCCGGATCCGGCCGACCGCCGACGGCAGCCGGCTGGACCTGCGCTCGATCTCGCGGGTCGGTGTCAGCGATCTGGGCGCGAATGCGGCGCGCATCGAGGCGTTCATCGCCGCGTTCGACGCC
>CAYOJP010000337.1:0-4230 GCA_964404305.1 uncultured Gammaproteobacteria bacterium | reverse complement strand
TGCGCTGCAGGTGGTGCAGGATCTGCCTGTCGGTGCGGTCGAGGTCCGTCGGGTCGGCCATCGCGGCGGCTCAGGCGCGGCGCGGCGGGCGCAGCCGCTCGAACACCGCCGGCAGTTCGTCGCCCGCGCGGCCGAGCGCGACGGTGTCCGCGACGAGGCGCTCGACGACCTCGGCCAGTTCGCGCCCGGCGCCGTTCTCGGCCGAGACGCGGCGCACGTGGCCCATCGCCGCGGCGTGGACGGCGAGCGTGCACTGTTGCCCGGCGTAGTCGCCGCGCGCGATCATCGCGGTCGCCGTGCGCAGGGTCTCGGTGATGACCGGCAGGACCGGCAGCATCGCGTCGAGGTAGCCCTCCACCGGCAGCCCTTCGGACTCGCAGATCGCCGCGCCGTGCAGCCAGGCGAGCGTCGCGCCGTAGTAGAAGGCGAGGAAGGCGGCGTCGAGCGCCGCGGCCGCGCCCGCGTCGGGCCCGAGCCAGATCGCGTTGGCGCCCAGCGCCGCGAGCACCGGCCTGCCGCGCTCCCAGGCCGCCGCGGCGCCGGAGTACAGGATGGTGCACTCGGGCGCGCCGATGCCGGACGGGTACGCGAGGATGGCGCCGTCGAGATAGTCGGCGCCCTGCGCGCGCGCCCAGATCTCGAGCGCCCGCGCCTCGCGCGGGATGCCGCTCGTCAGCTGCACCAGCAGGCGGCCGCGCAGGGCTGCCGCGGCGGCCGGGGAGTGCAGGAACGCCCCGGTCGCGGCGTAGTCGCTCACGCACGCGATCACGATGTCGCTGTCGGCGATGGCCTCGGCGGCGTCCGCCCGCAGGCACGCGCCGGCATTTCCGAGCGAAGCGCCGCGCGCGGGCGTGCGGTTCCAGGCGGTGACGAGGTGGCCGGCGTCCAGCAACGCGCGCGCGAGGGCCGAGCCCATCGCGCCCAGTCCGAGGACGGTGGCCGTGCCTGGCTCGCCGTTCACGCGCGCCGCCCCGCTGCTGCCGCCCGCCCTCCGTCTGCACGCATGCACCCGTCTCCCGCGTCCGGTCCCTGGCGGGCGATTATGCCCGCCGCGTCACTCGCCCGCACCGGCGCTCTCGCGCGGTCGGGGCCGCCCCCCGTAGACTGGCGCCCCGTTCACGACCCGCCCGGAGATCCCGCGTGTCCCGCTTCCCGACGACGCTGCGTTGCCTGCCCCTCGCGCTCGGCCTCGCCGCTGCCGCCGCGTCCGCGATCACACCCCCGGCGCCACCCCTGGAGGCGAACGGTTACGCGCGCTACACGCGGACTGCCGAGCTGTCGGCATGGCTGGCGGCCGTCGCGGCATCCGATCCGGCCCGGGCCCGCGTCGAGCGGCTCGGCACGAGCGTGCTGGGGCGCCCGATCGAGGCGCTGGTGCTGGGCGGCCCGGCCGGCGGGACGGCCCGGCCGCTGCGCGTGCTGGTGATCGGCTCCCAGCACGGCACCGAGTCCGCCGGCGCGGAGGCGCTGCCGTTCGTCGCGCGCGACCTGCTCGCCGGCCCGCTCGCGCCCCTGCTGGGCGACCTGGAGGTGGTGCTGGTCGCCGATCCGAACCCGGACGGCCGCGCACTCGGCCTGCGCGCCAACGCCAACAAGGTCAACCTCAACGTCGATTTCCACACCGCGAGCCAGCCCGAGAGCCTGGCGCTGCTCGCGGCCACGACGCGTCTCGCCCCCGACGTCGCGCTGGACGTCCACGAGTCGGCGATCCTCAAGCGCAAATCGCTCGCGCTGGAGGGCTGGCTGACGGACTTCGAGACGCAGGTCGAGGCCGCCAATCATCCGGCGATCGATGCCGGCCTGCGCGCGCTCGCCTTCGACACCGTGCTGCCGGACTGGATCGCGCGCGTGGAGGCCGGCGGCGTCCGCTGCCACCGCTACATCGGCGAGGTGCGCAGCACGCGCCAGCCGATCACCAACGGCGGTCTCTCGCTGCGCAACCTGCGCAATCGCGCCGCCATCGAAGGGGTGCTGTCGTTTCTCACCGAGACGAAGCTCGAGCCGCGCGAAGGCGACTACCCGACCTTCCGCAACGTCGGCGCGCGGGTGGAGCGCCAGCGCGCCGTGATCGGCGGGCTGCTCGCCGCCGTGCACGCCAAGCGCGCAGAAGTGCTCGCCGCCGTGCGGCGCGCGCGCGCCAGCGCGCCGCCCCGCGAGGTCGTCCTGGCCCCGGTCTACGTTCCGGACCCCGCGCATCCGCGCCTGACGCTGCCGCTGCGTCGCCTGGACGACGGCAGCCTGCACGAACTGGCGTTCGCCGATCACCGCCGCGTCGAGGCGCGCCAGACCCTCGCCTCCCCGGCCGCGTACGTGGTCACCGGCCACCAGGATGCGCTGGCACCGCTGCTGGCCCGGCACGGGATCGACTTTCGCGTGCTGGACTCGCCGGTCACCGCGGGCACGCTGGGTTTCACGCTCGACGCCTCGCTCACCACCGAGCCGGCGGTACGCAGCCGGCTGCTGGACGAGACGACCGCGCAGCCGGCGACGACCTCGCCGGGGCCGGGCGACCTGTGGATCGACGTGGCCCAGCCGCGCGGGCGGCTCGCCGTCCTGCTGCTGGAGCCCGCCTCGACCAGCAGCATCTGGCGCAGCGAGTCCTATGGGCGACTGCTGCGGCCGGGCGAGCCCCTGCCGATTCGGCGCGTACCGGCAGCCAGGTAGTTGACCATATCAGTAAGGATTGAGTAGGCTGGCCATCCAGTAAAGGGGAGTAGCTTTTCGCCGCGGCGTCGTCATGACGGTCGGGAAACCGGCCCGGCGCCACGGGCAGGCGGGACACCGCCTGCAAGCGAGACCTTTGCCGTCACCGGCAAGGGTCCCGATCCGACTCCCGCGAGGGTTTCCGTCGAGCCCGGTGCCGCGTGCGCGGCACCGGGCTTTTTCATCGGCGGACCGAAACAGGGGGAACCCTCGCATGGAGTCGATCGGCACGTGGTGGCTGTGGACCGGGTTCGCGGCGGTCGTGATCGTGATGCTCGCGATCGACCTGCTGCTGCTGGGCGGCGGCAAGGCGCACCGGGTGAGCGTGCGCGAGGCCGCGATCTGGTCGGTCGTCTGGGTGTCGATCGCGCTCGCCTTCAATGGCGTGCTGTGGTGGTACCTCGACGGCACGGCCGGGCGCGAGATCGCCAATGCGCGCGCGCTCGAGTTCCTGACCGGCTACGTGGTCGAGAAGTCCCTCGCCGTCGACAACGTCTTCGTCTGGCTCACGCTGTTCGGCTTCTTCGCCATTCCGCCCGAGTACCAGCGCCGGGTGCTGCTGTACGGCGTGCTGGGCGCGATCGTCATGCGCACGGGCATGATCTTCGCCGGCGTCTGGCTCATCGCGCACTTCCACTGGGTCCTGTACGTTTTCGGCGCGTTCCTGCTGTTCACGGCGGTGAAGATGCTCTGGTTCGCCGGCCACGAGTCCGACCTGGCGAACAATCCGCTGCTGCGCTGGATGCGCGGGCACATGCGCATCACCGAGCACCTGGAGGGCGAGCGCTTCTTCGTCGTGCGCGGCGGCGTGCGCTGGGTGACGCCGCTGTTCGTCGTGCTGGTACTGGTGGAGGTGAGCGATCTCATCTTCGCGGTGGACAGCATCCCGGCGATCTTCGCGATCACCACCGACCCGTTCATCGTGCTCACGTCGAACATCTTCGCCATCCTCGGCCTGCGCGCGATGTACTTCCTGCTCGCCGACGTCGCCGACCGCTTCACGCTGCTGAAGTACGGCCTGGCGCTCGTGCTGGCCTTCATCGGCATGAAGCTGCTGCTGATCGACCTCGTCAAGATCCCGATCGGCTGGTCGCTGGGTGTCGTCGCGCTGCTGATCGGCGGCGCGGTGGTGGCGAGCCTGCTGAAGGAACGGCGGGTGGCGAGGAGGGACTGAGCGGATCGACCCCGGCGCGGGCGGGGTCGGCCGCTTCCGTGACGACTCAGGCGACGGTGACCCTCGGATCCAGGTAGACGTCCTGGATCGCATTCAGGAGCTTCACGCCCTCTGCGAGAGGGCGCTGGAAGGCCTTGCGGCCGGAGATGAGGCCCGTGCCGCCGGCGCGCTTGTTGATGACCGCCGTGCGCACCGCCTGGGCGAGGTCGCCCGCGCCCTTGGACTCGCCGCCCGAGTTGATGAGGCCGGCGCGGCCCATGTAGCAGTTGGCGACCTGGTAGCGGGTCATGTCGATCGGGTGCGCGCTCGTCAGTTCGCTGTAGACCTTCGCGTGCGTCTTGGAGAACTTCAGC
>CAYOJP010000336.1:0-4235 GCA_964404305.1 uncultured Gammaproteobacteria bacterium | reverse complement strand
GACCCGCTGCGCCGCCTCCGTCGCGTACAGCTTCGCCATCGCCGCCTCCCGCGTGACGCGATCGGCGACGCAGTCGCGCGTCCAGGCGGCGCGGTAGACGAGCAGCGCTGCGGCATCCACCTCCAGCGCCATGTCGGCGATCCTCGCCTGCGTCATCTGCAGGTCGGCCAGCGGCGCTCCGAACAGCTTGCGCGTGCTGGCGTGCCGGACGGCCTCGTCGAGCGCATGCCGGGCGAACCCGAGCGCAGCCGCGCCGACCGTCGAACGGAAGATGTCGAGCGTCGCCATCGCGACCTTGAAACCGGCACCCGGGGCGCCGAGCAGGCGCGACGCCGGCACCCGGCAGCCGTCGAAGCGCAGCGTGGCGAGCGGGTGCGGGGCGATGACCTCGATCCGCTCGACAATCTCCAGGCCCGGGGTCGCGGCGTCGACCACGAACGCGGACAGGCCCCGCGCGCCGGGCGCCTCGCCCGTGCGGGCGAACACCGTGTAGAAGTCGGCTATCCCGCCGTTCGAGATCCAGGTCTTGCGGCCGTCGAGGACGTACTCGTCGCCCTCGCGCCGCGCGGTCGTCGCCAGCGCGCTGACATCCGACCCCGCCTCGGGCTCGGACAACGCGAACGCGGCGATCCTGCGCCCCTCGCGCACCGCCGGCAGGTACTCGTCCTTCATGCGCGCGTCGCCGAACAGCGAGATCGGTCCGCTGCCAAGGCCCTGCATCGCAAAGGCAAAGTCCGCCAGTCCAGAATGACGGGCGAGCGTTTCCCGGATGATGCACAGCGACCGCACGTCGAGCCGCGCGCCGGCGGCCGGAGCGGCGTACGCGAGCCAGCCGGCGGCCGCGAGCCTGCCCACCAGGTCGCGACACGCGGCGTCGACGTCATGGTGGTCGATCGCACCCAGTTCCCGTCCTGCCCACGCCTCCAGGCGCTGCGCGAGATCGCGGTGCTCTGGTCCGAAGAACGGCCAGGCGAGGAAGCTGCGGTCGCTCATCAGTTGCCCTCGAAGCGGGGCTTGTCCCTGGCGACGAAGGCCCGGTACGCCCGCCGGAAGTCCTCGGTCTGCATGCAGAGCGCCTGCGCCTGCGCCTCGGCTTCGATCGCCTGGTCGACGCTCATGTTCCACTCCTGCCCGAGCATCGTCTTGGTGATGCCGTGGGCGAAGGTCGGCCCGGCGACCAGGCGCCGCGCCTGCTCGGTCGCGGTCGCGAGGACCTGGTCGGGCGGGCATACCTGGTTGAAGAAACCCCAGCGCTCGCCTTCCTGCGCCGACATGCTGCGACCGGTGTAGAGCAGTTCGGCCGCGCGACCCTGGCCGATGATCCGCGGCAGGATCGCACACGCTCCCATGTCACACCCGGCCAGGCCTACGCGCGTGAACAGGAAGGCGACCTTCGCCTCCGGCGTGCCATACCGCAGGTCGCTGGCCATCGCGATGATCGCGCCTGCGCCCACGCAGACGCCGTCGATGGCGGCGAGTACCGGTTGCGGACAGGCACGCATCGCCTTGACGAGATCGCCAGTCATGCGCGTGAACGCGAGCAGACCCTTCATGTCCATCCGCGTGAGCGGCCCGATGATGTCGTGGACGTCGCCCCCGGAGCAGAAGTTGCCCTCGGCGCCCGTCACGACGACGGCCTTGACGTCGTCGGCGTACACGAGCGCGCGGAACGTGTCGCGAAGCTCGGCATAGGACTCGAATGTGAGCGGATTCTTGCGCTCGGGCCGGTCGAGCGTCACGGTCGCGATGCCATCCTCGACCTGCCAGCGGAAGTGCTGCGGCCGGTGGTCCTGCATGTTCATTCGGTGCTCCTCTTGGTCCTGGCCTGCAGCGAATCCTGGATCTTCTTCAGCACGCGGGTGAGCAGTTCGACGTCGCGCGGGCTCACCTGCGACAGCAGTTCGGTGACCCACGACTCGTGCAGCCGCGCCATGTCGATGAACCTGCGCGTGCCCTCCTCGGTCAGGCTGATGAACTGGACGCGGCGGTCCGTCGCCGACGGCTCGCGCCGGACGTAGCCGTCGCGCACCAGCCGGTCGACGACGCCGGTGATGTTGCCGTTCGATACCATCAGTTCCTCGGACAGCTCCGACATCGTGAGCGGCCGCGCGGCATGCTCGAGTTCCGCCAGTGCATCGAACTGCGGCAGGGTCACTCCGAAGATGTCGCGCAGCCGCGTCCGCAGCTCGTTCTCGATGGCATTCTCGCAGGCGAGCATCCGCAGCCACAGGCGCAGGGCCTGCTTGCCACGCTCGACATCGTCCGCAGACGCCGCGCGCTCGACGACCTCGCTCACATTACTTCTCCGCCGGCGATGGCGACGGACTGGCCGGTGATCGACTCGCCGCCAGGAAGGCACAGCCAGGCCACGGCAGCGGCCACCTCGGTCGGCTGGATGAAGCGGTTCTGCGGATTGCTGCGCTTCAGCTGCCGCTCGGCTTCCTCGCGGGTGCAGCCGGTCTTCTCCATGATGGTGGCGAGCGCGTGGTCGAGGAGATCGGTCTCCGTGTAGCCGGGACAGACCGCGTTCACCGTGACCCCGGCGCGCGCGGCCTCGAGCGCCAGCGCGCGGGTCAGTCCGACCACCCCGTGCTTGGCGGCACAGTAGGCGGCGACGTAGGCATACCCGCGCAGGCCCGCCGTGCTCGCCACGTTGACTATCCGGCCGTAGCCGCGCGCCAGCATGCCCGGCAGCACGGTACGCGTGCAGCGATACACACTCGTGAGGTTGACCTCGAGCATCCGGGCCCAGGCGTCCTCGTCGGTGCGCACGAACGGTGCGCTGTGCGCCGCGCCGGCGTTGTTGACGAGGATGTCGACCGGGCCGAAGTTGTCGGTCGCGCGTGCGAACGCCCCGGCCACGGACGGCCCCGCAGTCACGTCCACCACGATCCCTTGCGCCCGCGGCATGGCCGCAGCCGCCTGGTCGAGCGGCGCTGCCGTGCGCCCCATCAGCGTCAGCGTCGCCCCGAGCCCGGCCAAGCGCCCGGCGATCGCAGCGCCGATGCCGCGCCCCCCGCCGGTCACTACCGCGTGGCGGCCCGCCAGCGGCAACGTCGGCGTCGGTTTCTGCACCACCGTGGACTCTGTCATGCGCTCCCTCTCGTGCCCGCTGGCTAGCCCCGAACGGGCGGATTCGAACAACCTAAAAATTTTAACCCAATAAATATTGACACGTAAATATATTCGGTCGGAAAATGTCGCCCATCAGCCTCCGGCGCGGGCGGCCTACCCCGCCGGCAGTCGCTGCGCCGACCCATCCGCAAACATTCGGAGCAGAGCCGTCATGGCCACACCCGTCGATGCCGCCAAGAGCGCCCACGCCGCTTCAGCCGAAGGCAAGTTCAATTGGGAGGAGCCGCTGCGGTTCAGCGAGCTGCTCTCCGAGGACGAGCGGATGGTCATGCAGGCCGCGCGGGATTACTGCCAGGAACGGCTCCTGCCGCGGGTCCTGGAGGCGAACCGCCACGAGATCTTCCACCGCGAGATCATGAGCGAGATGGGCGAGCTCGGGCTCATCGGAGCGACGCTGCCGGAGCAGTACGGTGGCGGCGCGCTGAGCTATGTGGCCTACGGTCTCATTGCGCGCGAGGTCGAGCGCGTCGACTCCGGGTACCGCTCGGCGATGAGCGTGCAGTCGAGCCTCGTCATGTACCCGATCTATGCCTATGGCACCGAGGAACAGCGGATGAAGTACCTGCCGCGACTCGCCCGCGGCGAGACGGTGGGCTGCTTCGGCCTCACCGAGCCCGACCACGGATCGGACCCGGGCGGGATGCGCACTCGCGCGCGCAGGGTGGACGGCGGCTGGCGCCTGTCGGGCGCGAAGATGTGGATCACCAACTCGCCAATCGCGGACGTGTTCGTGGTGTGGGCCAAGACCGAGGACGACGTCATCCGCGGCTTCGTGCTGGAGAAGGGCATGGCCGGGCTGTCCGCCCCGAAGATCGAGGGCAAGTTCTCGCTGCGGGCATCGATCACGGGCGAGATCGTGATGGACGATGTCTTCGTTCCCGAGCAGAACCTGCTACCCAACGTGTCCGGCCTGAAGGGCCCGTTCGGCTGCCTGAACCGCGCCCGTTACGGCATTTCCTGGGGCGCGATGGGCGCCGCCGAGTTCTGCTGGCACGCCGCCCGCAACTACACCATGGAGCGCAAGCAGTTCGGCCGCCCGCTCGCGGCCAATCAGCTCATCCAGAAGAAGCTCGCGGACATGCAGACCGAAATCACGCTCG
>CAYOJP010000335.1:0-4259 GCA_964404305.1 uncultured Gammaproteobacteria bacterium | reverse complement strand
CATCGCGGGCAAGCCCGCTCCTACAGGAACGTCCGCTCGACGGTGTGCCGGGGCTCCTGTAGGAGCGGCTTCAGCCGCGATAACGCCGGTTGCCGCCCGGGAAAGAGCCATCGCGGGCAAGCCCGCTCCTACAGGAACGTCCGCTCGACGGCGTGCCAGTGCTCCTGTAGGAGCGGCTTCAGCCGCGATAACGCCGGTTGCCGCCCGGGAAAAGGCCATCGCGGGCAAGCCCGCTCCTACAGGAACGTCCGCTCGACGGCGTGCCAGTGCTCCTGTAGGAGCGGCTTCAGCCGCGATAACGCCGGTTGCCGCCCGGGAAAAGGCCATCGCGGGCAAGCCCGCTCCTACAGGAACGTCCGCTCGACGGCGTGCCAGTGCTCCTGTAGGAGCGGCTTCAGCCGCGATAGCTCTCCATGCCGCCCGGGAAAGAGCCATCGCGGGCAAGCCCGCTCCTGCAGCCGTTGCGCGCCGATCGAACAACAATCGCCGTCCCGGGTAGCCTGACCATGTGCGGAATCGCCGGCATCTACGACACCCGCGGCACGCGCCCGGTCGACGGCGCGCTGCTCGATCGCATGACCGACCGGCTGCTGCACCGGGGACCCGACGAGCGCGGCACCTTCCTGCGCCCGGGTGTGGGCCTCGGGCACCGGCGGCTGTCGATCATCGACCTGGCCAGCGGCCAGCAGCCGATGGCGAACGACGACGCGAGCGTGGTCGTCACGTTCAACGGCGAGATCTACAACTACGCGGCCGAGCTGCGGCCGCAGCTCGAGGCCGCCGGCTACCGCTTCCGCACCAGTTCCGACACCGAGGCGCTCCTGCGCGCCTGGGAGCACTGGGGCGAGGACTGCGTGCGGCACCTGCGCGGCATGTACGCCTTCGCGGTGTGGGACGACCGGCGCAAGTGCCTGTTCCTCGCGCGCGACCGGCTGGGCAAGAAGCCGCTGCACTACGCCTTCCTCGACGACGGCACGCTGATCTTCGCCTCCGAGCTGAAGTCGCTGCTGCTGCACCCGCGCTTCTCGCGGGCCCTCGATCCGCGCGCGGTGGAGGAGTACTTCGCCTACGGCTACGTGCCCGATCCGCGCTGCGTGTTCCGCAACGCGCACAAGCTGCCGCCGGCACACACGCTGCTGGTGAAGCAGGGCGAGCCGGCGCCGGCGCCGCGCGAGTACTGGGACGTGCCGTTCCGGCCGCTGCCCGCGGGCGACCTCGCCGGCGCGGGCGAGGAACTCATCGCCCGGCTGAAGGAAGCGGTGGACGTGCGGCTGATGTCCGAGGTGCCGCTCGGCGCATTCCTGTCGGGCGGCGTCGACTCGAGCGCGGTGGTGGCGCTCATGGCCGAGCTGCAGTCCGAACCGGTCAACACCTGCTCGATCAGTTTCGACCAGAAGCAGTTCGACGAGTCGAAGTACGCGCAGAAGGTGGCCGAGCGCTTCGGCACCCGCCATCACGTGAAGGAGGTCGCCTCCGACGACTTCGCGCTGCTCGACGAGTTGGCGCTGCTCTACGACGAGCCCTACGCCGACAGCTCGGCGCTGCCGACGTACCGCGTGTGCCAGCTCGCCCGCGAGCGCGTCACCGTGGCGTTGTCGGGCGACGGCGGGGACGAGAACTTCGCCGGCTACCGCCGCTACAAGCTGCACATGCTGGAGGAGCGCATGCGCTCCCTGCTGCCGCTCGGCCTGCGCCGGCCGCTGTTCGGCTTCCTCGGGCAGGTGTACCCGAAGGCGGACTGGGCCCCGCGCGTGTTCCGGGCGAAGACGACCTTCCAGTCGCTCGCGCGCGACTCGGTCGGGGCCTACTTCCACACCGTCTCGATCTTCGGCGACGACCTGCGCCGCAAGCTCTTCAGCCCGGCGTTCGCGCGCGAGCTGCAGGGGCATGCGGCGATCGACGTGCTGCGCGACTTCGCGGCGCGGGCGCCCACCGACGATCCGCTCTCGCTCGTGCAGTACCTGGATCTGAAGACCTACCTCGTCGGCGACATCCTGACCAAGGTCGACCGCGCGAGCATGGCGCATGCGCTGGAAGTGCGGGTGCCGATGCTCGATCAGCGCTTCGTCGAATGGGTGTCCGGCCTGCCGGCCGCGCTCAAGCTCGCCAACGGCGAGGGCAAGTACATCCTGAAGAAGTCGCTCGAGTCGCGCCTGCCGCACGACGTCCTGTACCGCTCGAAGATGGGCTTCGCCGTGCCGCTGGCGCACTGGTTCCGCGGCCCGTTGCGCGACCGCCTGCGGCGCACGGTGCTGGGCGAGCGGCTGGCGGCGACCGGCTGGTTCGATCCGGCGTTCCTCGAACATCTGGTGTCCGCGCACCAGTCGGGGCGGCGGGACTACAGCGCGCCGCTGTGGACGCTGCTGATGTTCGAGGCCTTCCTGCGCCAGGTCGTCGATGGGGACCGGGCATGAGCCGCGCCTTCAGCCAGAGAGCCACCTGTCGGCGGTCATTCTCCCGTGGGAGCGACCTCCGGTCGCGAACAGGGCGGGCAGCGACGGTGGCAACGGGCATTCGCGAACGAGTTCGCTCCCACGGGAGCTTCGCGCAGACGCTGACGCAGAGCTTCTCCCACAGGTACCCTGCCGCCGGGCGGGAGATCCCGAAGGCATGATGTCGATCTCGCCACGTCAGCCACTTCGGCGCGAGACGCCTGGCACCGACGGCGGCGGTGCCGGCCTGCCGGCGGCGCCCGGTCCCGTGCTGCACGTGTTCGACCACTCGTTCCCCATCGGGGACGGCTACGCCTTCCGTTCCGGGGAGGTCGTGCGCTTCCTGCGGCGCGCCGGCTGGGACACCGTGCACGTGACGTCGGCCAAGCAGGGCCGGCGGCCGGCGGTGGTCGAGAGCGTCGACGGCCTGGAGTTCCATCGCACGCAGCCCGATCCGGAGTGGCTGTTCCGGCTGCCGGTGCTGAACCAGTGGGCGGTGGTGGACACGCTGCGGACCCGTCTTCGCGTGCTCGTCCCGGTCGAGCGGCCGGCGCTGCTGCACGTGCACTCGCCGTGCCTGAATGCCCTCGCCGCGGTGCCGGTCGCGCGTGCCGCCGGCATCCCGATCGTCTACGAAGTGCGCTCCTCGTGGGAGGATGCGGCGGTGGACAGCGGCGCCTGCCGCGAGGGCGATCTGCGCTACCGCGTCTCGCGCGCGCTCGAGACGCGCGCCTGCCGCCAGGTGGATCACGTGATCACGATCTGCGAGGGACTGCGCGGCGAACTCATCGGCCGGGGTATCGATCCCGCGCGGGTGACCGTGGTTCCCAATTCGGTCGACCTGGACCGCTTCACGCGGCACGGCGGCCGCGATCCGGATCTCGCCACGCGCTACGGCCTGACCGCGGGCCGGACACTGGGCTTCATCGGCACCTTCTTCCCGTTCGAGGGCCTGGAGGTCCTGGTCCGCGCGATGCCGGCCATCCTCGCCCGCGATCCGGCGGTACGCCTGGTGCTGGTGGGCGACGGACCGGAGGAGACGCGCGTGCGCGCGCTGGTCGCCGGGCTGGGCATCGGCCACGCGGTCGTGCTGACCGGCCGGGTCAGGCACGCGGAGGTCGAGCGTTACTACGATCTCGTCGACGTGCTCGTGTACCCGCGCGTGTCCAGGCGCATCACCGAGCTGGTCACGCCATTGAAGCCGCTCGAGGCGATGGCCCAGGGCAAGCTCGTCGTCGCCTCCGACGTCGGCGGTCACCGCGAAATGGTCTTCCCCGGCCGCAACGGCGTGCTGTTCGCGGCCGGCGCGCCGGACTCCCTCGCCGCCGCCTGCCTCGATCTCCTGGCGCGTCCCGGGGACTGGGAGCGGTTGCGGGAGGGCGGGCGGCGCTACGTCGCCGAGGCCAGGAGCTGGTCGCGCACGGTGAGCATCTACGATGGCCTCTACCGCGGCCTGCTCGCGGGCGCCGGTCGGGCGAGGACGGCATGATAGGCGCCTTGCACCGAGCGTTGGGCAGCACGCCTGTAGGAGCGGCTTCAGCCGCGATAGCGCCGGTTGCTGGCCGGGAAAAGAGCATCGCGGGCAAGCCCGCTCCTACAGGAACATTCGCTCGACGGTGTGCCAGTGCTCCTGTAGGAGCGGCTTCAGCCGCGATAGCGCCGGTTGCCGCCCGGGAAAGGGCCATCGCGGGCAAGCCCGCTCCTACAGGAACGTTCGCTCGACGGCGTGCCAGTGCTCCTGTAGGAGCGGCTTCAGCCGCGATAACGCCGGTTGCCGCCCGGGAAAAGGCCATCGCGGGCAAGCCCGCTCCTACAGGAACGTCCGCT
>CAYOJP010000334.1:0-4281 GCA_964404305.1 uncultured Gammaproteobacteria bacterium | reverse complement strand
GCGGCGCTGGTGACGCCCGCGACGCTGACGGCCACGCCGCCGATGGTGACGGTGAACGTGTTGTTCGCCGGGGTCGCGTCGACGCTGGTAATGACGCCGGTCCAGACCTGAGCGACCGCCGTTGCAACGCCGAGCCAGTAGGTTTTTGCCATGCGCGCTGATCCTCAGACCGGAGTTGCGTGATAGGACCGGATGGTGGCGCCGGTGCAGAAGGTCGCCAGGTCCGACGTGAGCGGAGTCGGCCCGCCGGTGATCCGGATCTGCGAGATATTCGGCAGCGTTGGCGGCGAGGGGCCGAGAACGAAACTGTTGGTGGCGAGGATGCGGTATCCGTTCGGCGTCGAAATCACACCAGAACTGCCGCACGAGGTTGCGACGTTCACGGTTGTGGCGGAATTGTAGGGCCCGGTCGATAACGTATCCGTCTGGGTGATGCCACCGTCCTCGTCCCATTCGACCGCGGCGCCTTCGTAGGCGGCGCCAGGGTCCCCGTGCACGTAGATTTCCGACAGGGAATATTCCCCCGGATCTCCATCGCCATTGTCGAACTGGATGACGAGGAAGATCCCGGACGCCTCGTCACCGCCCCGCGCCAGCAGCGCCGACTCGTTGAACGCGCCGAGCGCCGAAGCGTTGAAGCTGTCGAAGTCGCTGCCCATCGCTGCCAGGGCGGCCGCGCAGAACGCGCGCCGCGTTATGCCGCCTCCTTGGCCCATGCCCGCGCGCCGAGGTTCAGATCGATCAGCGTGACCGGCGTCTCGATGCCGTTGATCGTGATGGTGACGCCCGTCCCCCCATCCAGCCCGCGCAGCGCGACGATCTCGTCCCCGACAACGTAGGACGGCACGATCACCTGGTTCTCGGTGTCGACCCCGTCGTCTGCCTCGCGGGCGACGTTGCTGCTGTACGTGTAGCTGATCCCGTTGCGGCTCTCGCCGTCGAACGGCGTGCGGCGCAGCTCCCACGGTTTCGCGACGTACACCGAGCCGGCCGTGAAGCCGCTTGAGTCCTCAATGCCCTGGCAGAGCAGGGTGTCGGCGCCGATGCTGAAGATCGTCATCCGGATGAACGCCGGCACGGTGACGGCGCGGTCAGACCGACGCCCGATTATCTGCCCCTGGCTGATCCCGGACACCAGTCGGTTGATCGCGCGGATCGGTTCGTTGAACCTCCGCGCGGTCAGTCGCTCGCCGCGACGCCCTTCACGGATCGTGCCCTGCCGGTTGATGCGCGGATCGGTCACAGGTCCGGCACCGTCAGGTACAGCCGCGAGAAGTCGGCCAGCGGGCGGATCTGATAGCGCGCTACGCCACTGTGCAGCTCCCCCACCTTCGCGAAGTCGATGTCCTTGTGCGGCGCGCCGGTGTCGGGGTCGATCCAGATGATGTCCTGATCCCACGTCTCCGGGTTGTATTCGAAGGCGTAGTCCACGACGTAGGTCGCCCCGCCGTCGTCGCTCGTGCCTTCGATGGGCAGGCACAGCCACGTGCGCGGCGCCCCGCCCCAGATCCGCGAGGAGTTCACATGGCCTGTGTACTCGAGGGATTTGAGCAGCGGCGGATCGTTCTCCCGGCGCGTGAACCGCAGGATCCCGTGCGGGACGTCGACGCTGGCGGCATGGATCTGCCGGCCCTCGATGTAGACGTCTCCATTCGGCTGCGCGCCCTCCGGCAGGATCTTGGCGATGTTCGGGAGGATTAGCCGGAGCGTGGTGCCGGCAGAATTGATCTCGGTGTTGGCATACTCCACGGCCAGCGGGGCGCCCGTGCGGTCCTTCTGCGTCTCGACCTGAACCATCGTGGCGCCCATGCTGATCTGCGCCTCGTTCGCGCTCGCCGCGTCATCGCCCGCCGGAGCCTGCTCGGCACCCGTGATCCGCGAGTAGATGACGATAATCTGCGCCGAGTCGTTGTTGACGGGCTTGATCGAGAACTGCAGCGCCCTGGCGCCCGGCACGACCGGGTGATACTGCCCATACGCCGGCACGCCCGACAGGTTCCGCGCCGTCCACAGCCAGCGGTCGGCGGCGATGCTCGACAACCCCGTCACCAGCCCGGCGCGCGTCACCCGTGGGCCGTTCTCGTCCTCGGAGTATTCCGAGTCGGTCATCGTGTCGAGGGTGACGGTCATCCGAGCACCGCCGCGATCTCGCCCCGAAGCGTCTTTTTCTCGATGCGCTCGAGCACCGCTTTGATCTCGCGCAGGACCGGCGACTCGACCTGGACAGGCTTGCCACGGAACGCCCCGGTTGCCAGTCGGCTCGCGCTCATCTGCTGCAATTGCGGCTGCAGGATGCTCGCGGCCGCAGCGGCGGCCCGCCCGCCCTCGACCGCCTGAATGCGCTTGGCGATCTTTATCAGCGCCTCCTCATCAGCGGCGGCGCCAACGTTGCCGTCGAAGCCCGCGGTCCGGCCCTGTGCGGCGGCAACCTTCTTCGCGATCTCGCCCGACAGCGCGCCTCCGGCCCCGCCGAGCGCCTTGAAACTGCCCATCGCGTCCTCGACGGGGCGGCGCAGATCGTCGGCGAGCGACTTGCCCGCCTCACCGGCACCATTGACGATGGTCTCGAAGGCGCCCTTCAGATCACCGGTCAGAACCTGCGCCAGGGACTTGAACCCGGCGGATGCGAAGCCGAAGAACGCGCTGAACACGGAGCGCAGAACATCCAGCGCCGGCTTCAGCACGGCCGTCGCCACGTTCGCGATCGCCGTCAGCCCCGGCGCCAGCGACCCGACGAACGCCGCCCCGAGATTCCCGGCAGCCGTCGCGAGGTTCCCCATCGCATCGCCGGCGGCGTCCAGCGATGCCGCGGTCTCCCCGCTCATCGTGGCGCCGACCTTGTCGGCCTGCTCGAACAGCGCGCCGAGACCGGCCGCGCCATCGTTCGTGATCTGCAGCAGCTCGATGCCGCCGCGGCCGAACAACTGCATCGCCAGCGCCGCCCGGTCGCCGGCGTTCTGCACGCGGGACAGGGCTTCGGAGACTGTCAGGAACTGGTCCTCGATGGAGAGCTGGGCGAACTGCCGGGCGTCGAGCCCGAGCGCCTTGAACGCGGTCTGCGCTTTCCCGGTGCCGCGAGCGGCTTCGCTCGCGTTCTTCCCGAGCAGCCCGACCCCGCGGGCTGCGGACTCGAAGTCGATGCCGACCTGCTGCGAGGCGTAGGACAGGCGCGACAGGAACTCGGTCGAGGTCCCGAGGCGCTTCGAGAGATCGGACATGCGCGATCCGAGGTCGACGGCCTCCTGCACAGCCATCCCGAACCCGGCCAGGCCCAGCCCGGCCATCGCCGTGCGCAGGCTGATGGCGGCGGACCCCAGCCCGTTCAGCCGCGCCTTCGCGGACTCGAACGCGGCCCGCGTCCGATCCTCGGCCGTCAGTGCGATCTTCTGTTCGAGTTCGGCCATGCGTGCCTCAGTCCAGCGACAGGCCGGCGTGGTCCTCGAGGTAGGCGACCCACCCGAAGAACTCCTCCCAGCTCATGCGCTCGATCTCGCTCATCGTCATCCTGAGTCTGTGCGCGATCCGGTACTGCATCAGCCGGACGGGATCACGCTTCAGTCTTTTTTTTCCACGTCCGGCGACGACACGGACGCCATGATCTGCATCGCCGCGCGCTTCAGCACGTGGGCCTCGGCGAACCGCATCAGGGCCGGCTTGTCGGCCTTGGTGAACACCGCCTTGCCGCCCTCGTTCTGCAGCTTGAGAATCAGCAGATCCGCCCAGCCCTCGGGGTTGTTCTCGGCGATCATCCGGCCGAGCATCCGCTCGTCGCGCAGCGTGTAGGGCTCCGCGAAGAACACGCCGGGCGGCCACTCCGGCACCTCGATGCGCATGCGCCCGATCTCGCGGAACCGATCCGCGATGGCCCGGGTGACGGGTGACAGTCCGGCGCTGTCGTTGTCGCTCATGGCGTCAGACCGTCGCGCGGCTCAGGGCGCCGTTGCCGACGAACTCGAACTCGGCCTCGACCATCGAGTCCCGGGTCGCGCGCTGCCGGATGCGCGTCACTCGCGCCGTGCCCGTCATGTAGTCCGCGCCGGACGCTGTGCCTTCCGGGTAGGCTGCCAGGGTGACGGCCGCGCCGATGACGATCGCGTCCTGCGCGCCGTCCGTCTCATCCCAGAAGCACGACAGGCTGCCGGTCCACCGCTTGCGCCCGAGCGCGTTGGTGTCCCATTCGTCGGAGAGGATCGTGTCATCGACGACGGTCGCCTCCTCCTCGATCTCCCACTCGCGCAATTCCGCGACGGTGGTCGTGTTCAGCTTCACCAGCCCTTCGGT
>CAYOJP010000333.1:0-4286 GCA_964404305.1 uncultured Gammaproteobacteria bacterium | reverse complement strand
CCCCCATTCCCCCCCGACGGCTCACCGTTGCGCTGTATGTCCCCGGCCTCGCTGGGCAGTCCGGCTGGCCCGACACGCTCGCACTGCCGCCGGCGCCGGCGCTGGCGCGGCTGTTGCTGCGCGGCGATGCGGGCGCTGCCGCCGACGACTGCGAGATCGAGCTGTGCCGCGCGTGGGGTCTCGCGCCGGGCCCCGACGGGCCGCCGGTGGCGGCCCTCGGCGCACTCGCGGACCTGCCCGGTGCCGGACCGGGGCCGTGGCTGCGGGCGGACCCGGTGCACCTGCGCCCGGATCTCGACAAGCTGCTGCTGTTCGACGCCCGTACGCTCGCACTGGCGGCCGACGAGGCCGACGCGCTCATCGCCGCGCTCGCCCCGCACCTGGCCGCCGACGGGCTGCGACTCGTGCGCGGCGCGGCGCCCGAGCGCTGGTACCTCGCGACGCCGCAGCCGCCGGCACTGCGGCTGCATCCGCCCCGCGCGGCCTGGGGACGCCACGCCGGGGCGAGCCTGCCGGAGGGCGCCGATGCGCGCCGGTGGCACCGGTGGATGAACGAATGGCAGATGCTGTTGCACGGCCACCCTGTCAACGCGCGCCGCGCCGCGCGCGGCCTGCCGGAGGTGAACGCGGTATGGCCCTGGGGTGGCGGGGCGTTGCCCGCGCCGGCCGGGCCGCGCCCGGACCTCGCGGTCGCGGGCGCGCCGCTGCTGCGCGGGCTGGCGCTGCACGCGGGCGGCGAGACCCACGCGCCGGTGAGTGGCGCGGCGGACCTGCTGGCCCGGTTGCCGGGCGCGCCGGTCATCACGGTCTGGATCGACGAATGCGCGGACGCGACCGGCACCGACGATCCCGGCGCCTGGCAGCACGCGCTGGCGCGGCTGGAGGCGGGGTGGTTCGCACCGCTCGAAATCGCCGTGCGCGCCGGGCGCGTGGGCGTCCTGGAGGTGGTCACCGGCGGGCGCCGCTGGCGCGTGACGCGCACCGCGCTGCGCCGCGTGTGGCGCCGCGGCGGGCTTGCCGCGGCGCTCGGGTCTTGAGCGGCGTCAGAACGTCCAGCTCAGCATCAACTGCGGCGCGTCCTCGTCGACGTCTTCTATCCCGAACTTGCTGCGCGAGTACTGCCAGCGCAGCCCGGCGAGCAGGCGGTCCGTTTCCCCCCACCAGTGGCCCACGTCGATCAGCAGCTCCGGCTGGCTGAAGATTGTCGAGGCAGCGCCGGTCGCGTCCGCGGAGATGAAGTCCACGTAGCCGCGGAAGATCATGCGCGTGCGCCCGAGCGCGAAGGTCCTGAGCCATACCGGCGTGATCTGGCTGCCGACGCTGTCGACGCCGTCGGCCTTGTAGGCGAAGACCTGCAGCTCGAAATAGTCGAGGAACGGCACGTCGAGGACGACCTTCCCGCCAGCGAGCCAGGCGAGGAAGTCGTCGTCGAACGGCTCCCCGCCCAGGTTGAAGGCGACGCCAGGCCCGAAGTCCTCGAGGGGGCCGAAACCCGTGTCGCGACCGGTGAGCTTCGACACGCTGAGCCACGAGTACAGTTCCCCGTAGTACTCGGCGCCCAGGTCGTCGCGCGCGATGACGTCGCCGAAGCCGAAGGTATCGCCGTAGCGCCAGCCGCTCAGATGCTGGAAACTCACGCTCGTGCGCCGCTCGGAGCCCAGCTCGAAGCCGGCGCCGTACAGGATGCGCAGGTCATTGCGGACCCAGTCGAGCGCCGGGACCGGGAGCGGCGCGAGCGCCAGCAGCGCGAGTGCGGCGGCGACGCCCGCGATGCGGCCCCGGGCGGGCTCGAGCGCATGCTTCACCATGGTGCAAGTCTACCGGAAGAGCTGCAATGAACGCTGAGGCGGACCCGTCGGCCCTGCCGCGCCGGCGCGCGGTCGTGCGGCGCGAAGTGCCTGCCGACCGCCTGCCGGACTCGCTGGCGCCGGTCGTGCGGCGGGTCTACGCCGCGCGCGGCGTCACCGAGCCGGCGGCCGTCGACTACCGGCTCGCGCGGTTGCACGATGCGACCGCGCTGGGCGGTATCGAGCGCGCGGTCGAGCTGCTGGCGCGCGCGCTTGCCGACGATCGCCGCATCCTCGTGGTCGCGGACTACGATGCCGATGGCGCCACGGGTTGCGCCGTCGCCGTGCGCGGCCTGCGCCTGCTCGGCGCGCGGCACGTCGACTGGCTCGTGCCGAACCGGCTCGAGCACGGCTACGGGCTGACGCCCGAACTCGTGGAGATCGCCGCCGGGCGCCGGCCCGACCTGCTGATCACCGTGGACAACGGCATCACCAGCGTCGAGGGCGTCGCCGCGGCCGCGGCGCGCGGCATCGAGGTGCTGATCACCGATCATCACCTGCCCGGTCCGCGGTTGCCCGCCGCGGCAGCCGCGGTCAACCCGAACCTGCCCGGGGACGCCTTTCCGAGCAAGCACCTGGCAGGCGTAGGGGTGATGTTCTACGTACTCGGCGCCCTGCGGGCGCGCCTGCGCGCCGACGACTGGTTCGCGCGGCGCGGCGTGCCCGAGCCGCGACTGGCGGTGCTGCTCGACCTGGTGGCGCTCGGCACAGTGGCGGACGTCGTCGTGCTCGATGCCAACAACCGTATCCTGGTAGCGCAGGGCCTCGCGCGGATCCGCGCCGGCGCCTGCTGCGCCGGCATCGCCGCGCTCATCGCCGTGGCCGGCCGCGAGCGCACCCGGCTGGAGGCCTCGGACCTGGGGTACGCGATCGGCCCGCGCCTCAACGCCGCCGGCCGCCTCGCGGACATGGGGCTGGGCGTCGATTGCCTGCTCACCGACGAACCGGGCGCCGCCGCCGCGGCGGCCGCACGACTCGATGCGCTCAACCGCGAGCGGCGCGAGGTGCAACGGCAGATGGAGATCGATGCCGCGGGCGTGCTCGCCCGCCGCACGGCGGGCGGAACGGCGCTGCCGCCGGCACTGGCGCTGTTCGATCCGGCGTGGCACCCCGGCGTCGTGGGCGTGCTCGCCGGCCGCGTGAAGGAGTTGACCGGGCGGCCGGTCGTCGCTTTCGCCTCCGACGGCGACGGCAACCTGCGCGGCTCGGCGCGTTCGGTGCGCGGTGTGAACGTCCGCGATCTCATCGCGGCGGTGCATGCCGCGCACCCGGATCTCGTCACCCGCTTCGGCGGGCATGCGATGGCGGCCGGCCTGACCCTGCCCGCCGCCCACCTCGCGCGGTTCGGGGCGGCGCTCGAGGCGGCCGCGGCCGCCGGCCTCGCCGGCCGCGCCGACGCCGACGTCTGGCGCAGCGACGGCGCGCTCGGGCCGGCGGATTTCGAACTCGCCGTCGCCGACGCGCTCGCCGCCGCGGGGCCCTGGGGCGCGGGCTTCGAGGAACCACTGTTCGACGGCGAATTCACGGTTGCCGCGACCCGGCTCGTCGGGGAGCGGCATCTGCACCTGCAACTGCAGCCCGCCGGTGCCCGCCGCGCGGTGCCCGCGATCGCCTTCGGCCAGGCGGCCGCCGAGCCCGCCACGGGCGCGCGGATCCGGGCCGTCTACCGGCTGGCGGCCGACGAATGGAGCGGCCGGCGTCGCGCCCGGCTGATCGTCGAGCAAATCGACCCGCCGGACTGATTCGCCGGCCCCGCCCCGCTAAAGTTTGCCGCCGGACCCGCCGCTACCGAGGCAGGAACAGCAACAGGAGTCCGCCCGTCGGGTGGCCTGCCGCGGAGACCGTCGTACCGTGAGTCACAGTCAGGGATGCGAACCGTCGTCCGGTACTGCCGCGCGCGGACGTTCGCAAGGGGCCCGCTCAGCATGCGCGTGATCATCGCCAGCCCCGACGCGTCGGCCGGCGCGGGCATCGCCGCGGCGTTCGCGCGTGCCTGCGGCGATCCGGCCGCGATCACCACCGTGCGCGATCTCGCCGCCGCGCTGGATGCCCTGGCTGGAGCTCCCTGCGACGCGGTCGTCCTGCCCCTGCCGTCGGTGCTGGCGGACGCGCGGGCGACCGTCGAGCGCCTGCGCGCCTGCCGCGAGGGCGTGGCGGTCATCGCCCTTCTGCCCCGCGACGACGAGCAACTCGCGGCCGAGGCGCTGCTGGCAGGCGCGAGCGACTGGGTTCTCGCCGGGTCCGACGATCACGCGCTGCTCGCCCGCGCCCTGCGCCACGCGCTGGAACGGCGGCGCGTCGACCTGCAGCTGGCACAGCTCGCGCACTTCGACACCCTGACGGGGCTCGCCAACCGCGCGCTGTTCCGCAACCGCCTGGAGCATGCCATTGCGCGCGCCGCACGCCGCGATACGGCGGTCGCGCTGATGTTCCTGGACC
>CAYOJP010000332.1:0-4306 GCA_964404305.1 uncultured Gammaproteobacteria bacterium | reverse complement strand
ACAGGCAGTTGCGGCAGAAGCCGGCGAGGTTCATCAGGTCGATGTTCTGCACGTCCGGGTGCTCGCGCAGGAAGTCCCGCAGCCGGCGGAATACCGCGGCCTCCACCTCGATCCGGGTCTGCTCGTTCATCGCGGTTGTCTCCTCGCTGCTGGCACGGGGGCCGGTTCGCGTTCGCTCGCGGCCCTGCCCTATGATACCCCGCGCCCGCCCCGGAACCTCCCCATGCCGCCGACCGCCACCGCCGCTCCCGCGCATCGCATCGTCATCGTCGGCGGGGGCGCGGGCGGCCTGGAACTCGCCACCCGCCTCGGCCGCCGGCTCGGGCGGCGCGGACAGGCGGACGTCACGCTGGTCGACCTCAAGCTGACGCACCTGTGGAAGCCCCTGCTGCACGAGGTCGCGGCCGGGTCGCTCAACTCGTTCGAGGACGAGCTCTCCTACATGGCGCTCGCGCACTGGAACCACTTCCGGTTCCGGCTCGGGGCGCTGGAGGCCCTCGATCGCGGGGCGAAGACCATCACGCTCGCGCCCTCCCACGACGAGGACGGACACGAGTACATTCCGCGGCGCACCTTCCCCTACGACACGCTGGTGCTCGCGCTCGGCAGCGTGACCAACGACTTCGGCATCCCGGGCGTCGCCGGGCATTGCGCCTTCCTCGACTCGCGCCGGCAGGCGGACCGCTTCCACCAGCGCGTGCTGCGCGCGGTCTTCTACGCCAATGCCAGGCGCGAGCCGCTGCGCGACGGCCAGCTGCACGTCGCCATCGCCGGTGCCGGCGCCACCGGCGTCGAGCTGGCGGCGGAGATGCACGAGTCCCTGCACGGCATGGGCGAGTTCGGCCTCGACTGGGTCGTGCCGGAGCGCGACGTGAAGATCCACCTGATCGAGGGCTCGGATCGCATCCTCCCGGGCCTGCCGCCGCGCATCTCGCAGACGACCCGCGAGGAGCTCGAGCGCATCGGCGTCAGCGTGCACCTGAACGAGCTCGTCGCCGAGGCGACCGCCGAAGGGCTGCGCACCCGGGCCGGCACGTTCATCCCCGCCGAGATCAAGGTGTGGGCGGCGGGCATCAAGGCGCCGGACGTCCTCGCCGGAATGGGCGGCCTGGACACCAACCGCGCCAACCAGGTGCTCGTGCGCCCGACCCTGCAGACCACCCGCGACGACGACATCTTCGCGCTCGGCGACTGCGCCGCCTGCCCGCGCGACGGGGGCCTGGTGCCGCCGCGCGCGCAGGCCGCGCACCAGCAGGCGGCGCTGCTCGTCCGCACGCTCGCGGGCCGGCTGTCGGGCCGCGTCCCCGCGGCGTTCGTCTACCAGGACTATGGCTCGCTCATCAACCTCAGCCGCTACACCACGGTCGGCAACCTCATGGGCAACCTCATGGGCCGCGCCCCGGGCGCACTGTTCATCGACGGCTGGTTCGCGCGGATGGCCTACCTGTCCCTCTACAAGATGCACCAGGTGGCGGTGCTCGGGCCGGTTCGCACGGCGCTCGAAACGATGGCCAACCTGTTCACCCGGCGCGCCCGGCCGCGCCTGAAGCTGCACTGAGGTCGCCCGTGTATACTCGCCCGCTCGCCCGCGGAACGGGCGCCGAAATCGCCTGAATCGAAGCCGAGCGATGCGACACGTCGAGCACTTCATCCTGCTCATCTGGGCCGTGACCACGGGCCTGGTCGCGTTCGGCCTGGTGGTCACCGTCGACACCGGCCTCATGCAGTCGTTCATCCTGGAGGACCGCAGCTACATCTGCACGGTCATCATCGCGATGTACGCGGCCGGGCTGGCGCACTCCTTCCAGCGCACGCTGTACCTGTCGCGGCAGCTGAATGCGGTGGCGGCCACCGAGCGGATGCTGGAATCGCCCTGCGGCGCGCGCCTGCGCCTCGCCGGCGGCCGGGTCACCGGCGCCGACGGCACCCCGCTTCCGGAGGGCTTCGTCGCCGACTACATCGCCGACTACGTCGGCGCCCAGCCCTCGACGGCCGCGGCGGTCGAGGCCGAGTCGGGCGGGGATCTGCTGGAGGCCTACGCCTCGCGCCTGCGCGGCCGGCACGAGTTCGGCTGGTTCTGGATCGATCTCATGCTGAAGATCGGCTTCCTGGGCACGCTGGTCGGCTTCATCATGATGCTGGCGTCGGTGTCGCAGAACACCGTGATCGATGCGAGCACGATGCAGAACGTGCTCAAGCAGATGAGCTTCGGCATGGCCACGGCGCTCAACACGACGCTCGCGAGCCTCGTCGCCGGCACGCTGCTCTCCTTCCCCTACTACCTGCTCGGGCGCGGACTGGACGAACTCGTCGAGAGCGCGATCCGGATCACGCAGGTGGACGTGCTGCCGCGCCTGGGCGCGGGCGAGGCCTAGCCATGGCCATCCGCCTCGCCGGCCGCTCGAAGTTCCAGCAGCCGTTCGATCCGATCACCGCGGTTCTGTTCAAGATGATCCAGGCGCTCACGTTCTTCTTCGTGCTCGCCGTGATGTTCATGAACCCGGTGTCGAAGAAGGGGCTCATCGATCCGAAGGCGGAGTACATCATCACGGTGAGCTGGGAGGACGACAATCCCAACGACGTCGACACCTGGGTCGAGGAGCCCGACGGCAACCTGGTGTGGTTCCGCAACAAGGAAGCCGGCCTGATCCACCTCGACCGAGACGATCGCGGCAACGTCAACGACGTGCTGAGCGTCAACGGGCAGAAGATCCACAACCCGCTCAACCAGGAAGTCGTGACGGTGCGCGGGACGATCGTCGGCGAGTACGTGATCAACGTGCAGTACTACGCCAGCGAGGACCAGCAGCCGATCGACGTCACGGTGCGGGTCGACAAGGTCAACCCGCAGCTCGAGGTGGTCTGGTACGGCACCCTGACGCTGTCCAAGGCCGGCGAGGAGCGCACGGCGGTGCGGTTCACGATCCAGCCGGACGGGTCGATTGCCAACGTGAACCAGATCCAGAAGAACCTCACCGAGCGCGTGCTGGAGCGAACCGAGGGATGAACGCGCTGGGCACCCCGGGGCTCGTCGCCGCGTACGTGATCGTGGCCGCCACGCTGCTCGTGCTGGCGATGTACGCGCGCGTCGCCTGGCGCGCCAAGCTCGCGCTGGTCGTGGTCACCTCCGCGTCGTACATCGCCTGCTACTACGCCCTGCCGCCGCTGCTCGGCTGGCCGACGGACTCGCCGCTGCCGCGCCGGTTCGCTATCAACGCGGTGTACGTGCAGGAACCCGACCAGATCACCGGCACGACGGGCGAGGTGTTCTTCTGGGTGCAGGATCTGACCGGCGGCGCCCCGACGCAGCGACCGCGCGCCCATCGCGTCGACTGGACGCCCGAGTACCGCGCGCTCGCGGTCGAGGCCGGTACCAAGCTGAAGAAGAACATCCCGCAGATCGGCGAACTCCTCGAGGAGGAGGACCTCGGCCGCATCGGGCGCCCTGGCGAGGACAGCGTCCAGGTGATGAAGAGCCAGCGTTCGAAGCTGAAGATCAAGGATTCCGCCCCCCTCGGACCGCCGCCCAAGGGCAGCGACGAGGATGCAGCCGCCAACCCGGGGGACGCCGGCTGACCGGCGCGCGACGACGTGGGAATCGCCATCGCCAGTCTCCTGCTCTCCGCCGCCGTACTGCTCGCGCTGCTGTACGTCGTGGTGCTGCGCTCCCCCTGGGGCTGGCCGGTCCGCATCGGGGCGCTGGCCGCCGTCGCCCTGCTCGCCGCGGGCGCCGTGCGCGCCTACCCGCCCCTGCTCGGCTGGCCCACGGCCATCGACCTGCCGACGCGCTTCAGCCTCGTCGGGACGCACATCGTCGAGCCGCAGAAGGGCAGCTCCGCGCCCGGTCACATCTTCCTGTGGGTCACCGATCTAGAGGCGATGAACGAGCCCGTGCCGCGGGCCTACGACCTGCGCTTCGACCCGGACCTGCACGCGCGCGTCGTGATCGCTTCGCAGAAGCTGCGCAAGGGCCTGCCGCAGATGGGCGAGGTCGTGCCGGCGCCGCCCGGCACGGACGGTGCCGCGCATGCCACCGGCACGACGCTCGAGTTCTACGACATGCCGGACCCGCTGTTCCCGGAGCGGTAGGCGCCTGCACGGCCCGGAACGGGCGGCATCGCGGGCAAGCCCGCTTCTGCAGGAACGTTCGCTCGAACGTCGGAGCAGGACTCCTGTGGGAGCGGCTTCAGCCGCGATAAGGTTTGGTGCCGACCCGGGGGAAGCATCGCGGGCAAGCCCGCTCCTACAGGAGCTACGCTCAGACGCTGAAGCTGTGCTCCTGTAGGAGCGGCTTCAGCCGCGATTA